>JBKPAC010000057.1:0-49631 GCA_046726175.1 Acidobacteriota bacterium | reverse complement strand
GCATCGGGACCATCACGCGCCGCTGTTGCGCTCCTGCCCGCAGGACGGGGCGAACTCTTTGCTCAAAAGTTCGCTGTAGACGACGGAGTGGTGACTGAGTTGGATCAACCAGGTCACCTTTCACCTAAGGAACTTTTTGAGAGGTATGCAGACGAGCCTCAGCTTCGTTGGTGCGGCGAAGGTGCGCACGCCTGGCGAGACGAAATTCACAAGTGGGCAGATTCAAAGGGAATCAGATTCATCGAAGGCACTGATGATGTTGATGACGCTCCGGCATGGACACTCGCGCCACCCGAGCCTATGCTTGCTACACACGTTGCGGCATTGGCGTTTGCAGAATTTCAGAGCGGCGAAGCGGGAGACCCGAGCAGCTTGAGAGCCTTATACGTCAGACCGTCGGATGCGGAGCTGAAAAAGCATGTCGAGCACGGCACAGACAGTTAATCATGAATTCGTGCTTGCCAGGATGACCGAGCACGATTTGCTCGACGTCGTTGAGTTGGAGGAAAAGTCCGGACTGAGCCGCTGGGGGTGGGGCGCATACTACGCTGAATTGCAAAGTCAAAACCGGAATTTTATGCTCGTCGCCAGAGCTCGCCAATCCACAATGGATTCTCACGACGGAATCGTTGGATACATCGTTGCACGCTGCGTTGCTGGTGAATTGCACATTAACAACGTGGCCGTTCGAGATCGGTTTCGCAGGAGAGGTGTCGGCAGCAAGCTACTCACCTCCATCGTGGAAGAGGCGCGTCGCCAGGGCGCAAAAGTGGCGTTTCTCGAGGTTCGATCCGGGAATGTTGGCGCACAGGCCTTGTACGAGAAATGTGGCTTTCGAGCGGTCGCGCGTCGTCGAAACTATTACACGGCGCCCCCGGAAGATGCTATCGTAATGAGCATGCTATTTTAATTAACGACTTGCTTGATCTGATCAATTAGTTGGGCTACCATTTTTGCCGTGCGAATCAATTCAGAGGGGTTTTGAAACGTGATTTTCGCCCGGAATCTTGCCAGTTCTATCGTCTTGAAAGGAGACATGACCGCAATGGACATCGCAACGACGGATAGTTTGAAAGAAGAGCTGATTAATCGTGACCCAGAATTCAGAGAGTTGGCACGTGAACACAATAGATACGAACAGCGACTAAGCGAACTTTCAGCTCTTGCCTATCCGAGCGACGAGGAACAACTGGAGGAGATTACACTCAAGAAGAAGAAATTAGCTCTCAAAGATCAGATGTATTCGATCATGGTGCAGTACCAGAAGTCGCAGGCTCTGAGCCACTAGGCAAATAGGGAAGCTTCCCTATCATCAAATCAACTGTAGGGGACGTGACGAAACAGTGCGCGTCCCCTTTTTACCGAGGCTCTAAATACTTTGAGGATCGTTCGCGAAGGCATTCCATATGTAGTTGCAACCGCTTTGCCGGCCGTGCTCTTTCTGGCGTTCGGCTACTGGCCGGTTGCGATTGTCTTTGCGCTGATCTCTTTTTCGATGGCCTTCTTTTTTCGTGACCCGCGACGCAGCCCTCCACTCGACCCGGACGTTGTCGTATCACCCGCTGACGGCCGCGTAACCAAGGCTCGAAAAATGTCTGAGCCAGCTGATTCTTCGACACTTGTCAGCATTTTTCTGTCACCTCTCGACGTCCATGTAAACCGCGCCCCAATTGCCGGGCTGATAAAGAACGTATCGTATGTCCCCGGGAAGTTCCTCATTGCTACCAGCGAAAACGCCAGCGCCGAAAATGAACAAAACGAACTGACGATTGAAGGCGAGCGGGTCACGGTTCGCTGCAAGCAGATTGCCGGCATCCTGGCTAGACGCATCGTCTGCTGGAAGCGTAAAGGCGATCACGTGTCGCTCGGAGAAAGATTCGGCCTGATTAAATTCAGTTCTCGAACCGACTTGATCTTACCGCCAGAAGTCGAGGTGCTAGTCAGCGAAGGTGCTCGCGTTAAAGGCGGCACAACGATAATCGGGAGAGTACGATGACTCAGAATTCCTACGAGACGTCAGATACTCCGAATCCTCAGCGTCGCGGGCTGAAGAAGGGACTCTATCTAATTCCGTCACTCTTCACGGCGGCAAATATCCTCATGGGCTTTTATGCCGTGATGGCTGCAATTCGTGGTTTCCAGTTTGTTGACGGCGGCAACGTGAATTTTGCTCATGCGGCAACTTACTTTGATAACGCCGCAAAAGCGATTGGGTTTGCCGTATTGTTCGACATGCTCGACGGAAGAATTGCTCGGATGACGAAGACTACGACGGAGATTGGCATTCAGCTTGACTCAATCGCCGATGTAGTGACTTTTGGTTTGGCGCCGGCAGTCCTGGCATACGTGTGGGGTTACGGAGCTAGCCTCGCCGAGGGAAGTGATCTCCATGGACTCGCATGGGCTCTGTCGTTCATGTACTTAATGTGCGGTGGTTTTCGGCTGGCTCGCTTCAATGTGCAGGCTTCACGGCCTCGATTGCTTGCTGAAGGAACAACGAAGGTCGACAAGAAGAGCTTCGTCGGCTTGCCCATTCCAGTTGCAGGCGGACTCATCGCGGCGATTATTCATTTCACGCCATTGCCACTCATCGCTTACGGACGGGACCAGGCGCAGATTTATTCGATCCTGTTAATGATCCTGGTTGGATTCTTGAGCGTTTTAATGGTGAGTACGCTTCGGTTCTCGAGTTTTAAGACCGTGGGTACTCATAGTCGAAGCATGCGAACCGTAATTCTTGCGGTGGCCTTGGGGATGTTGGTCTTTCTTTATTCTCGATATGTGCTTCTCGCTCTGGTGATTTCGTACATCCTGTACGGCCTCCTCTCGCGTGTGGTGAGCATGTTTCGTCGCCGTCCAGAGATGGTGGAATCAAAGGTCGAAGTCGAGTCGAGTCCCCTCTAATTCCTCACGCGAAACCTCCAAATCAACGCTCACTCAGGGCGAACTCCGTTTATCAGCGGTGCTCCCTTTTGGCCGAGCGAATGCAAGCAACCCGTGAAGTGTTGTCAGCAACACTACGTCGCCGACGACTACGGGAGAAGCCGAGGTTGTTATCTCTTCACCAGTGGGCAGGGAATTAACCTGGCGACCGTCTCGCAATGCCAGCACGACACCCGCCGAGCTCGAGAGCGGAGTGAATAAGGCTGAATCTGCAATTGCCAACGGACGAGCGGCAATTCTTCCCGGCATCTGTCGTTTCCAGATTCTCGAACCTTTCAAACTGAACAGGTAAGCAAAATTGTCGAGCGATGCGGCAAGTAAGGATTCACCTACGACTGTGACGGCTTGTACTCCGGCGCCCGTTCGCTTTCGCCAAAGGACTCTGCCGTTGGCGGTGTTCACAGCGTAAACATAACCATCATCCGAGCCGAAATACACAGCGTCTCCCACCAACGCAAACGGACCTCGCACTGCGCCCTGCGTGTGATATCGCCAAATCAGTTTGCCGGTTGTCTCGTCGACGGCAAGCAGGTCTCCGTCCTCATTTCCAAAATAAACCCGTGACGCGTCAGCAGCGGGATGGCAATTAATTGGCGACCCAATCGGAATGGACCAGTAAACTCCTCCCGTTTGCTTATCAAATGCATAGATGCGTCCGTCGCTTCCTCCAGCAAAGATCTTGTTGCCTTGAACAGTGAGTGCTCCTCGCAAAGGCATGACAAGCGGCGTCATCCATTGTGTTACGCCGCCTTCTCGTCCTAGCGCGCGCAAGGCTCCGGTAGATCTCCCTCCCTCCTTAAGTATTCCGGTCTCTGAAGCAACGTAAAGCTGTTCCGAGTCTGCGGCAGGCGACGCCGACAATTCGCCTCCCATTTCTGAGCGCCAGTAAAGCTGACCGTCTTTTGCGCGAAGAGCTACGACGACTCCTCCTGCCAGAGGCAGGTAAATCCGTTCGTTATCGTGCGCCGGCGTGAGGTTCAAGCTCAGACCGGAATCGTATCGCCAACGTATGGTCAACGGCTGTGACAGTGCCACACCATCGCTGAGCTCATTCGCAGCAGTATGCGGAACTATCAATCCAACTGACACAGCACACAGGAGAACTGACGCGGCAATGCGTGTCAAAATGTTCTTGATTCGTAAATCCATCATCGCTCTTCTATCAGTACCGATAAAAACAACAGTTGGTTTTGAGTTCGGCGAATCCAAAAGTATAATTTCGACCATCTCATACAGCATTACTCAAGCTCAAACGAGAGGTATTAATTGACCCCTATTTCGCATCACGAAACAGTAATAATACTTGACTTTGGATCCCAATACACACAGCTCATTGCTCGGCGAGTTCGCGAAGCCGGAGTCTATTGCGAAATACTTCCATTCAACACTCCACTCGAGAAAATTCAGGAACGGCAACCAAAGGGTTTGATTCTGTCAGGTGGACCTTCTTCTGTCTATCAACGGGATGCGCCTAAACCGGAATCCGGCCTGGTATCTGCACTCAGGTTTCCCCTACTCGGCATTTGCTATGGCCTTCAAGTGATCGCAGTCGACTTAGGTGGCGAAGTTCAGTCCTCGCCAAGCAGGGAATTCGGATACGCCCGATTGAAAATCCTCGATCGCGAAAGTCCATTACTCAAAGATCTACCGGCCGAGATGGATGTATGGATGAGTCATGGAGACTCTGTAACATCCGTTCCTACCGGCTTTCGTGTTACTGCCCTAACCGACGACGCCGTCAACGCCCTTGAAGACCCATCTCGTGGAATCTTCGGTGTCCAGTTTCATCCAGAGGTTGCTCACACGCCGCTCGGCGCGCAAATCTTACGCAATTTCCTTTATTCAATTTGCGGGTGCAAAGGCGACTGGTCACCGCAAGCAGTAATTGCCGAGCAGGTGGCTAAAATCAAAGAGCAAGTTGGCGAAACTGCTCGAGTTGTCTCGGGCCTTTCAGGCGGAGTCGATTCAACTGTCGCTGCTGCGCTGGTCCACCGCGCCATTGGTGACAGGCAGACTTGCATCTTCGTTGACAACGGCCTCTTGAGAGAAGGGGAGTTTGAAACAACACTACCTCTGCTCAAACAGTCGATGGGTCTCAACATCGTTGGCGTACGCGCTGGTGAACGCTTCCTGTCAGAGCTGGCGGGCGTAACGGATCCAGAGCAAAAGCGAAAGCGAATTGGAAAAGTCTTTATCGATGTCTTCGAGCAGGAAGCTAATCGACTCGGAGGCGTGGAGTATCTGGTTCAGGGAACTCTTTATCCTGATGTCATCGAATCTGTCTCGGTCCGTGGTCCATCGGCAGTGATTAAGAGTCACCACAACGTTGGCGGCCTGCCTGAGAAAATGCGTTTGAAGCTGATCGAGCCTTTGAGAGAACTGTTCAAAGACGAAGTCCGGTTGATCGGACGCGAGCTCGGAGTACCAGAGATAATCCTCACGCGACATCCTTTCCCGGGGCCGGGTCTCGCAGTCAGGATCCTCGGTGAAGTTAATGCAGAGAACATTCGCTTACTCCAAGCCGCGGATCGCATCTTCGATGAAGAGCTTCGCCTGGCCGATTTGTATCACTCAGTCTGGCAGGCTTTCCCAGTGCTGCTACCCGTGTCGACTGTTGGAGTGATGGGTGACGAGCGTACATACGAGCGAGTCATCGCATTAAGAGCAGTTACGAGTGTCGATGGAATGACGGCCGACTGGGCGCGTCTGCCGCAGGATGTTCTCGCCCGCGTGTCCGGGAGATTGGTATCGGAGATCCGTGGCGTGAATCGTGTTGTCTACGACATCAGCTCAAAACCTCCCAGCACTATCGAGTGGGAATAATGCTTTGAGGCTATTCGGATGGATGTTGCCGCGTGATATAGTGCGCGCCGACTCTGCTCATTCGATTCTTTAGTTAAATTACTAGCGCAAGGCCCAGCCGCAGAAGGACTCATGACTGAACGTCAATTTGCACATCTTCACCTTCATACTGATTACAGCCTGCTCGATGGCGCCATCCAAATAAAACCTCTCGCCGCCCGTGTTGAGGAACTTGGCATGCGGGCTTGCGCCATGACCGACCACGGCAACATGTTTGGGGCGATCTCTTTTTACAACGCCATGAAAAAACATGGCGTTAATCCAATTATCGGCTGTGAGACTTACATAACCCGGGGCAGTCGCGCGGATCGAGCTGCTGGAGCGCCGGGCGAGAAAGCTAACTTTCACCTGATTCTGCTCGCCAAGAGTTTTGAAGGTTATCAGAACCTCGTTCGACTAACCTCGAAGGCTTACACAGAAGGCTTTTACTACAAGCCTAGGATCGACAAAGAGCTTCTTGCGCAACATAGTGCCGGTTTGATTGGTTTGTCTGCGTGCATGTCCGGGGTTCCGTCAGCGATGCTGGCTCGCGAGAAGTTCGACGAAGCTGCTGCGGCTGCTATCGAGTTTGAAGAGATTTTCGGGAAGGGGAACTATTACCTGGAGATTCAGGAACATGGACTCGAAGCACAGCAACGCATACGCAAGCCGCTGGTTGAGCTGTCTCGTCGCACTGGTGTGCCCCTAGTAGCAACAAACGATGCTCATTACTTACGACCCGACGACTCTCGAGCGCATGACGTTTTGCTTTGCATCGGCTCCGGGAAAACTGTCAATGATACGAATCGACTGCGTTATGCGAGCCCAAACTTCTATGTTCGTTCGGCAGACGAGATGTGGCGCATATTTGGGGATGAGTTACCTGAGGTTCTGACGCGCACAGTTGAGATCGCCGAGATGTGCGAGCTCACGCTGCCTCAGAACGTCAACTATCTGCCTAACTATCCCATCCCGGAATCCTACGCCGGAATTTCAGCCGACGAGTACTTCGAGCGTGTCGTAAGAGAAGGTTTTGAGCAACGACGACAGCGAATCTGGCAGCGACAGATTGATCGCGGGGAATTGAAATACCCACTGGCTGATTATCAGACCCGCCTGGGCAGCGAAATCGCGATGATTAAGCAAATGGGCTTCGCAGGTTACTTCCTCATCGTTTGGGATTTCGTTCGCTACGCTCGGCAACATTCCATTCCGGTTGGTCCGGGTCGAGGATCTGCCGCGGGCTCGCTGGTCGCATACTGCCTCGAAATCACCGACGTTGATCCGCTCCAATACGACCTTATCTTCGAGCGTTTCCTTAACCCGGGCCGCGTCTCCCTTCCTGACATCGATATCGACTTCTGCGTCCGAGGACGAGGCGAAGTAATCAACCACGTCGCAAACACGTACGGTCGTGATTCCGTCTGCCAGATCATTACCTTCGGGACGCTAGCTTCTCGGGCGGCAATCAAGGACGTTGGCCGCGCACTGGATCTTCCTTATGCAGAGGTAGAGCGGATAGCGAAGCTAATTCCTCCTCCGGTTCGAGGACGGAATGTCAGCATTGCCCAGGCTCTTGAACAAGTTCCTGAACTTAAAAAAGAAGTTGAACTTAATCCTCAAGTTAAAGAACTAATTGAGATCGCCCAGCGCTTGGAAGGTTGTGCTCGTCACAGCTCAGTTCACGCAGCGGGTGTCGTTATTTCGCCGCTTCCGTTGCAGGAACTAATTCCCATCGCAGTTTCTGGTAAAGAGGAAATCACTACGCAATACGTCATGTCGGATCTCGAAAAGACCGGCATGCTTAAGATGGATTTCTTAGCGCTTACCGCTTTAACTGTTATAAATGATTGCTTAACGAGCATTAAGCAATTGCTTGGGACGGAGATTAATTGGGCGGATATAGCGCTTAACGACGAAAATACAATGGCCGTGTTTGCGGAGGGAAGGACAGAAGCGGTCTTTCAATTCGAGTCATCGGGCATGCAGGAAATCTGTCGGAAGCTTAAGCCGAAGGGTGTGGAAGATCTGGCGGCTCTAAACGCCCTCTACAGGCCGGGCCCGCTGGATGGAGGGATGGTGGAAGAATTCATCCAGCGCCACCACGGCAAGAAGAGCGTGCGCTACCTCATCCCCGAGATGAAGGAGATCTTGAACAACACGTACGGCATCATCGTGTACCAGGAACAGATCATGCAGCTTGCTCAGAAGCTCGCCGGCTACACGCTGAGCGAGGCTGACTTGATGCGCCGCGCGATGGGTAAGAAGAAACGTGAAGAGATGGCAGTGCACGAGCAGAAGTTCATCGAGGGAGCTGTTGAGAGGGGTATCAAACGGGATAAGGCAGAGAAAATCTTCTCGCTGATGGCACAGTTTTCAGACTACGGGTTCAATCGCAGTCACAGCGTAGCGTACGCATACCTGGCATTTCAGACGGCGTATCTCAAAGCGCATTACCCCGAACATTTCTACGCTGCAGTTCTATCGAGCGAGGCACAGGACGCGGCGAAAGTCTTTAAGTATTCCAAAGAGCTGCGGGCCCAGGGAATCAACCTGCTGCCGCCGGATGTGAACGAAAGCAACGCGGGTTTCACGCCTCTAAAAGGCGCGATTAGATACGGGCTCGCCGCAATCAAAGGCTTGGGCCAATCGACCGTCAATGCCGCTATCGACGCTCGAGCAAGTGGTCCGTTTCGATCCTTCTTTGACTTCGCCGAGCGAGTGGAACAGAGCGCGCTCAATCGAAGAGTGCTTGAAGGTCTTGTCAGCGCCGGTGCTTTCGATACTTTGAACTCGAACGGGACAACAATAGACGAATGGCGAGGAGCTCTCCACGGATCGATCGACACGGCACTTGCACGCGGCCAACGAGCAAAGCGTGAACGTGAGATGGGTCAGAATGGCCTTTTCGGATCGACGGTCGAAGAAAATCAGTACGTTGATCGGCTGCCGCCTACTGCGAAGGGATGGAGCAGAGCAGAATTGCTTGCAGCAGAAAAGGCAGCTCTTGGCTTCTACATCACGGGACATCCTCTGGATCGGTATCTCGATCTGCTACAGGGTTTGAAGACGGCGAAATCAATTGAACTTCCTAGCCTCACGAGTGGCAACCGCATCTCAGTCGGGGGCATTATCTCCGACCTGCAATTAAAGACCACTAAGAAAGGTGACCGGTTCGCTCTGCTACGACTTGAGGATGAAGCAGGTGGGACCAAATGCGTTTTCTGGCCGGAAGCGTATCGAAAACATCTGACCTTTCTACAAAACGAAAGCGCCGTTGTGATCACCGGACGGCTGGAGCTTAGCGAGGATGGTCCACCGAGTGTCATTGCCGATCATTTGCAAAGCCTGGACGCTATATTGAAAGGTGCGGAACTCGTAGTCGTCCGCATAGCAGCCAACGAAGATCCGGAAGTGCTTTTCGACAATGTATTGCATCTACTGAAT
The DNA here is from genome assembly GCA_046726175.1 of Acidobacteriota bacterium. GTDB lineage: Bacteria > Acidobacteriota > Blastocatellia > Pyrinomonadales > Pyrinomonadaceae > PSRF01. The sequence goes on along the minus strand of JBKPAC010000057.1, from coordinate 40,400 downwards.
ACATACCCAGGCAATTGCGACGTCAATATTGAGCTGGAAATTGAGGGGAATACACTGGTGAAGATTCGGCCGAATACTCAGTTGAAGATCAGTCGCAGCGAGAAGCTCGACTCAGCGTTGAGAGAACTCGGTTGTGTGGTGCGAGTCGAAAGGGTCAATCAGGGCGGAGTCTGATAATATTTCAGTCAAACCTAATGGCTAAGCGAAAAGACAGCGCCTCTCAACCAAAATCGGCTGCGGCGTCACGACCTGAAAGAACTGCATTTGAACATGTGCAGCTGGCAAGACACCCAGAGCGTCCTTATACGCTGGATCTGGTCGAACGTCTTTTCGAAGATTTCGTGGAACTTCATGGCGATAAGCGATTCGCTGAAGACCCCGCGATCGTTTGCGGCTTTGCACGTTTTCATGGCTTACCTGTGGTCGTAGTCGGGCATCAGAAGGGCCGTGACACTAAACAGCGAAGTTACCGCAACTTCGGGATGCCCAAGCCTGAAGGTTATCGAAAGGCCTTACGTGTTATGAAACTGGGCGAGAAGTTCGGTCGCCCCATTTTCACGTTTATCGACACCCCGGGAGCTTACCCAGGTATTGATGCTGAGGAGCGCGGGCAGGCAGAAGCGATTGCTTACAATCTTCGCGAGATGGCAAGACTCACGGTGCCTGTCATCGTTACCGTAATCGGCGAAGGGGGCTCGGGTGGCGCGCTTGCTATCGGCGTTGGAGATCAGGTGTTGATGCTCGAGAACGCGATCTACTCAGTCATTTCACCCGAGGGATGCGCAGCGATTCTTTGGAAGGACTCGGCTCTCGCCGATCGCGCGGCCGAAGGACTGCGACTAACGGCCAACGACCTGTTTGAAGAGGGAATTGTCGATCAAATTATCAGCGAACCCGACGGCGGTGCACATACAGACTACGACCAGACCGCTCGCTATCTCGACTCTGCCCTAAGTGAGCGATTGGCCGAAGCAGTTAGCTGTAGCCAGGCAGACCGTCTCACCAGACGTTACAACAAACTAAGACAGTTTGGTCGCTGGAAAACTGGTGATGATTCCGGTCCGAAATCGAATCAGAAGTGATTCGAACATCAGAACGGAATATCGTCGTCCGTTATTTCAGGCCGTTCGACTGCACCGCTATCAGCAGCCGCTGCCTTTGCAGCCAGCGGTTCGTCTGCTCTCCCACCACCGATAAACTGCATATCAGTCGCATTGACCTCGAGTGTTTGTCTGAGCTTTCCATCTCGATCGGTCCACTCCTCGACTCGAAGCCGGCCTTCGATATAAACCGGGCGACCTTTAGTCAGGTATTGTGAGGCAGTTTCTGCTTGCCGTCCCCAAAGGACCACGCGGAACCATGTCGTATGATCCTGCATTTCACCAGTCTTGTCTTTACGGCGCTCGTTCGTAGCAATACTGAAATTGCAAACTGGAGTGCCTTGCGGCGTATAACGCAATTCGGGATCACGACCCAGGTTTCCAACTAAAATGATCTTGTTGAAAGACATGAGGAACCTCTCATTTTCTTAGGGATACGAACTGAGCCGATACTACAAGTGCGGCAATAGACGGTCAAGCGCATCCGAGTTTTATGCTTCAATAATACAAAGTTACTGCGCATCAGAGAGGGAATGGATGTGCCGCCATTACAGGATCGCATTTGGTTGTTGACATCTGTTAGACTAGCCGCCGAAGTGAAAACCAGAGTTTACATCGAAACTTTCGGTTGCCAGATGAATGTAGCCGATTCAGAGCGCGCTGCGTCTGGATTACGAAAAGCGGGCTACGACCTTACGGACTCCGAGCAGAATGCTGACGTGATCTTGCTCAATACGTGCTCTGTTCGCGAGCGCGCAGAGCGCAAGGTTTACACTCGCATCGGTGAAGTTCGGGGCAGCAACAATCGTAAGCCTGTGATTGGAGTGATGGGCTGCGTAGCTCAGCTCGAAGGCGACTCGATTTTTAAGGCTGCGCCCGCGGTGGATATGGTAATTGGGACTCAGGCCACGGACCGTATTCCCGCGATGATTCAGCGGCTACAAGAGGGTGAGCGCTCGGTTATTGATCTGAACGATCGTGCGGCCGGCGAGACGTGGGACGTCTCACCGGTCGAACGTCATTCCCCGTACGTTGCCTTCGTTCCAATCATTGAAGGCTGTAACAAGTTCTGCTCTTTTTGCATAGTTCCATACTCTCGTGGCCGTGAGACAAGTCGCGCCGCAAGTGAAATTGTCGACGAGATAATCCGTTTAAAAGGTCTCGGTTATAAAGAAGTTCATTTAATCGGTCAAAATGTAAATAGTTACCGACCTAAATCGGAAAGTGGACTCGAAAAGGTTCAGGGTGCAACGCCTTTTAGTCGCTTGTTGCGAGCGGTGGCATCAACTGGAATGCAGCGGATCAAGTTTACAACTTCGTTTCCACGCGACTTTCATCCTGATATAGTGTCAGCGATAGAAGAGCACGAGAACCTTTGCGACTGGGTACATCTCCCAGTTCAATCTGGAAGCGATCGAATATTGAAAGCGATGCGACGCGGACATACCGCTACGGATTACCTGCGACGAATCGAAAGGATTAAGGCGTCAAAGCGGCCGCTGGCTTTAACCAGCGACATCATCGTAGGCTTTCCTGGAGAAACTGAAGCTGATTTTCTGGACACGCTACGACTCGTCGAGCATTGTGAGTACGACAGCATTTATATTTTCAAGTACTCAAAACGACGCGGTACTCCAGCGGCGAACATGCAGGATGATGTATCGGCAGCGGAAAAGGCGGAACGATTCTCTCGCCTTGAGACAGGGCAGCGGCGCGTGCAACAGTCAATCTTTGAAAGTTATGTGGGAAGGGAACTGAGCGTACTCGCTGAGCGACAAAGCGCACGTTCAGAAAGCGATCTTGTAGGACACTCCACATGCCACAAAGTCGTGAACTTTCCCGGCGATCCTTCACTGGCGGGAGAAATTGTTGCCGTAAGAATTACTGAGGCTAAGACCAACAGTCTCTACGGCGAGCGTCGAGTGTGAATTGCCAAAGAGCTTACAGAGCAAGTTTAAGGGGTTAAGCTTATGGAGATCGAGGTTAAAATTCGAGCGCTGATGATGGATCCAAACAGCGGCACACCGATCATTATTTTGAAGGACATTGAGAGTGACACAATGCTTCCGATCTGGGTCGGCGCTTACGAGGCAAATGCAATCGCTCTGGAGATTGAAAAAATAGCGCCGCCTCGCCCAATGACTCACGATCTTTTACGAAACCTGATCGTCGAGCTCGGCATTCAAGTTGAAAGAGTTGTCGTAACCAGTCTTCGAGATAACACGTTCTTTGCAGTGATTGAGATGCGCACCAGTGACGGTAATCGTATGGTGCTTGACTCGCGACCTTCGGATGCGATTGCCTTGGCGCTGAGGGCAGATTGTCCGATTTACGTTGATCTCGAAGTGATTAAAGCTTCGCGAAATTCGGTTCCAGCCGAAGAGGAGAGCGAAGCTGAAACCGGCGCGACAGGTGAGGACGAATGGCCCGATGTCATCGGTGAAGCCGGCGATCTTCCCATGTAAAAAATTTCTACTTTGGTCTAGATTATGCTACAACCCGATAAAATCAGGAGCTGGATTCTTAATTTGCCGCCGTGCAGCGAATGGTAATTGCCATCGCAAATCAAAAAGGTGGGGTAGGGAAGACCACTACCGCCATCAATTTGGCTGCTGCGTTTGCCAGGCTTGGAAAACGTGTCCTACTTCTTGATCTCGATCCACAGGCTAACAGCTCGATTTCCTTTCTAGATCCTCTCTCAGTCGAACGCTCTGTTTATGAACTCATGATGGATGGGCAAGCGCCCATAGCCGAAGCTGTTTACCGTACTCCAGTTGAAAATCTCGACCTCGTCCCATCTCGAATCAACCTGGCCAAGCTCGAATCAAAACTCGTGGGCGACTTCGACGCACCTTTCAGGTTAAAAGATCGCCTCGAACCGTTTCGGCAGGAGTATGAGGTCATCATCATCGACACTCCGCCGACCCTCGGACTGATCACCGTGAACGCACTCGTAGCTGCTACGCATGTCTTAATTCCCATTCAGTCTTCTTACTTCGCGCTTGAAGGGACGGACGATCTCCTGGAAACCATTGAGAAAGTCAAAGCTCGGCCAAATCCAAATCTGGTGCTACTCGGCGTCCTCGTAACCTTGCATGACAAGAGAACGACGCTCGCCCGCGAGGTGCATGAGCAAATCAAAAATGTCTTTGGTCCAAAGCTGTTTGATACCGTAATTACTAAAAGCGTCAGGCTGGAAGAATCACCAGCCTACAAGGAATCGATTTTTACTTTCGCACCTAACTCATCAGGTGCTAACGAATACGCAAAACTTTGTAAAGAGGTAATAAGCCGTGTCTAAAAGGGGATTGCCGACAGGTCTGCAAATGCGACACGACGCGCATTACGTCGAAGAGTTATCACAACACCGCCCGACGCAGGTAGGAAGAATGATTGCGCTCGACAAGCTTGATCCAAATCCCGAGCAGCCTCGTACCGAGTTTGGCGATCTGACGGAGCTCACAGCTTCCATCGAGGAAAAGGGCGTTCTCGAGCCATTGCTCGTGAAGCCGAATCGGCTGACTGGCCGGTGGATGATCATCGCGGGCGAGCGCCGGTGGCGAGCTGCACAAAAAGCCGGATTGCGAGAGGTGCCCTGCATTGAGATGGAGGTGGACGAGGGCACTATTGCCGAAATCGCGCTCATAGAAAATATGCAGCGCAAGGACCTCACTGTATGGGAAGAAGCTGACGGCTTGTCGGCGCTGTGCGATCGATTCGGCTACACGCACGAAGAAGTAGCGCGCAAGGTAGGCAAGAGCAGAAGTACGGTTACCGAAGCACTCTCGATCGCCACGATCCCCGAAGACGTCCGAGAGCTTTGCAAGCAGCATGACATCTCGGCGAAGTCGGTGCTGTTGCAGCTGGTACGTCAGCCGGACGATGACTCGATGCGTCGTCTCGCCAAGCAGATTGCTACGCGTGGAATGACCAGGGACGACGCAAGGGAAGTCAGACGTCAGGAAGCTGGTCCAAGAATCACTCCTGAACTAAAACCTTTCACGTTCAAATACGCTTCACCAAAGAAGGACTTCAATGTAGAAGTTCGCTTTCGCCGGTCAGAGGTCGAGCCAGAGGAAGTGGCTGCAGCATTGCGAGCAGCAGCAGACTCGGTCGATGGCCACGCCGTGTAAATTTAGGATTTAGGATTTGAGATTTAGAATTTGCTCCTAGCGATCGGGAATCCCAACTCCTAAATCCTAAATACCTACCCTACTTCGCCAAACTCTTTTTCTTTTCCGCAGCCGCCCGTTTCTGTAAACCCTTGGCCCAGCGCTCCAGGGTCGGTTGAATCGGTTTAAATAACCGCGCGCGGAACGAATGTTTGTTCTCGTTCCATGTCCGCAACTGTTTTTCCGTGTACATACGTACGGCTGGCTCGAGTTGCGTCTTCTTAAGCGAGTGTTTGAGGGTCAAATGATAGTGCTGGCCGACCAGCGAAAAGACGAGCGCTGCTAGGTTACCTTTGAATGAAAGTCTGGGAATAATCCGTTTGTGAATGGGCTTGTTCGTGGGAAGCAGGACGCCCATGGCGATTTCAAGCCAAGCACCTTTCTGGCCCTGACGCGGATGGTAGAGGCCGGGTAACTCCGACGGTTCCACTGGCCCCCGCAATCTTGGTTCCGAGATGAACTCCACCAGTCTTATTCGTTCCAGGCCACGCGTATGTTCGCGCGGCACACTGTCAAAAGCCTCTTCGATATTCGTGAGTGTGCCTTTAGGCAAAGCACGCTCGGTCTGGTTCTCGATCTTGATAGGCACGGATAATCCTTGCTCGTTTCAGTCAGTTGATTTGAATCGGACAACTTTAGGAGGAAGGCAAGGACAAGGTCAAGCGACGGCTATTGCGTCTGATAATACATATTATGTAGTAAGAGTAGGGCTGCCAAATGGAATATGGGTGGCTAATCAGCGTATTTACTCAATCAGGCAGCGCGAACAGCCTTTCCTTGACACTGGTATACCCTCCTTGACACTGGTATACCCGACTGTTAAATTACGCGGTCTTTTCTCAGCGTACGTTCTACTCTGTAGATGATAAAGGAGTTACCTTGAGTACTGAATCAGGTTACCTGTTTACCTCCGAGTCTGTCACCGAAGGACATCCCGACAAAATTGCCGACCAAATCTCAGATGCAGTTCTAGATGCAGCTCTTGCCGAGGACCCAACCGCTCGAGTCGCTTGCGAAACCTTAGTAACGACAGGTCTCGTCGTAATCGCCGGCGAGATTACAACCTCCGCACGGATCGACTATTCGCAAGTCGCACGACAAACAATCAAAGAAATCGGTTATACGCGGGCCAAGTACGGCTTCGACGCCGAAACTTGTAGCGTCCTTTCTGCTCTTGACCGCCAGTCGCCAGATATTGCCATGGGCGTGGATACCGGCGGCGCAGGTGACCAGGGGCTGATGTTCGGATTCGCTTGTACCGACACGCCCGAATTGATGCCACTGCCAATTCAGCTGGCCCACATGTTAGCGCGTCGACTTTCTCAGGCGCGTAAGTCTGGTGAACTCCCATATCTCAGACCTGACGGAAAATCACAGGTGACTGTCGAGTACCGCGATGGCCGCCCATTTCGACTGGAAGCCGTTGTTATCTCGTCGCAACACGACCCTAACATCACAAACGAACAGCTGCGAGCGGAGATCGAAGAAAAGATCATCAAGCAAACCGTCTCGCCCGAGCTTCTGGACAAACGAACGAAGTATCACATCAATCCGACGGGACGCTTCGTAACCGGTGGCCCACAAGGAGACGCAGGATTGACCGGCAGAAAGATTATCGTGGATACCTACGGCGGCTACGCTCCTCACGGAGGAGGTGCTTTCTCGGGCAAGGACCCGACTAAAGTCGATCGCTCGGCTGCCTACATGGCTCGCTATGTTGCGAAGAACATCGTCGCTGCAGGCCTTGCGGATCGTTGCCTGGTGCAACTTGCCTACGCTATCGGCGTGGCCGAGCCGGTTTCAGTACTGGTCAACACAGAAGGTACCGGTCGCGTTAGCGACACTCAGCTATCCAATCTCGTACGAGACAATTTTGAGCTGACGCCGCGAGGCATAATCGAGGAGCTGAAGCTTCGGCGTCCTATCTACCGAGCGACAGCAGCCTACGGTCACTTTGGTCGCCTCGAGGACGGTTTCAGCTGGGAAAGAACGGACAAGGCTGAGACGCTGCGTGCATCGGCCGGAGTCTAGAGCTCAGGTCTCGGATCTCAAATATCAGATCTCAGATCGAGGATCAGAAATCTCAGATCTCAGATCTCAGATCGAGGGACCACAACAATTCAATCCAACAAAGGAACAATTTGATGAGTGCTACACGTTCGCTTGAGTATGACGTGAAAGATATTAGTTTGGCGGATCGCGGTAAACAGCGAATCGAGTGGGCTGAACGCGAGATGCCTGTGCTTCGTTTGATCCGCCAGCGGTTTGCTGAAGAAAAACCACTGAGCGGAGTGAAACTTGTGGCTTGCGCGCACATCACCACCGAGACCGCAAACCTCGCCCGTGCTCTGCAGGCAGGCGGCGCCGACGCAGTTTTGATTGCTTCGAATCCCCTTTCGACGCAGGACGATGTTGCGGCTTCGCTCGTGTCTGATTGGGGCATTCCCGTTTATGCAATCAAGGGCGAGTCGACGGAAACTTACAATCGACACGTTCGCACCGCACTCGACTACCGCCCTGACATCATCATCGATGACGGCTCGGATGTTGTCGCCACGATCATCAAAGAACGCCAGGATCAGCTTAAGCAGATCATTGGCTCAACTGAAGAGACTACGACCGGAATACAGCGCCTGCACGCGATGGAATCTGCCGGCGTACTCACTTTCCCCGCTATCGCTGTCAACAACGCGCAAACCAAACACTTCTTTGACAACCGCTACGGCACTGGCCAATCAACACTGGACGGAATCATTCGCGCCACAAATATTCTTCTCGCCGGCCGGACGTTTGTAGTTGTTGGTTATGGCTGGTGCGGTAAAGGCGTTGCACTCAGAGGACGCGGGATGGGCGCGAACGTAGTCGTAACTGAAATCGACCCAATCAAAGCTGTTGAGGCTGTAATGGACGGCTTCCGAGTAATGCCCATTGCCGAAGCTGCTTCGATCGGCGACGTGTTCGTCACTGTCACCGGCAACCGTCACGTTATTGATGGTCCGCACTTCGCCAAGATGAAAGATGGCGCGATCGTCTGTAACAGCGGACACTTCGATCTCGAGCTGAATCTCGTGGCCCTACGCGAGATGTCCGATGCGCCGGTTACGATTCGACCATTTGTTGAAGAGTACAAGCTAAACAACGGCCGGCGAGTCATTGTTCTGGGCGAAGGCCGGCTGATTAATCTAGCTGCTGCCGAAGGCCACCCTGCAAGCGTGATGGATATGAGCTTCGCCAACCAGGCGCTTTCGGTTGAATACCTTGTTAAGCATAAAGGTGAGCTCGGTCCGGGCGTACACCTTCTACCTCAGGAAGTAGATACAGAAATCGCCAGCCTTAAACTTCGCGCGCTGGGGATCTCAATCGACACGCTGACTCCGGAGCAACTCGAATATATTTCGAGCTGGGAGACTGGCACGTAGGTCACGTCCGTAGTCGGGAAAGAAAATACACGCCCGCCGCCGCGAAGATAACGAGCGGTGCCCAACCAGCAACGGCGGCGGGCAACATCCCATGCTCTCCAAGCTGCTGGAACCCGCCTCCTACTCCCCAGTAAGCGATACTGACACCCACTGCCGCACACAGTGCAATGACGGCTCCGCGTCTACCAAACGACAGCGCCAGCGGCATTCCCAGGAGCGCCATGATCATGACGCCGAATGGGCTCGCGTATTTGCGCTGCAGAGCGACAGCGAGGGATGAAACCTGCACTCCGCGTCTTTTCGCTGCATTTAAGTAAGCGCTTAAACCACGAGCGCTTAACTGCGATGGCTTGTCAATGCTCGGCTTAAACACCTGTGGAGGCTCCACTGGAGCCCTCATAAGTTCCGGCTCTTTATGCTGTTCAACCTCCAAGCCCTTAAGCATCATCACGTGCGCATCCTTAATCGTAAGGTGGCTCGTGTCAGACCAATAAGCTAGCGGGCCGGTCACAACTCCGCTGAGGTGAACACCCTCTCCATCGAGCTCGTAAACAACCGGCTCATGCAGCACGTTATTCTGGTCATCGAACTCATACGAATAGAGGCGATTTGTTTCGGCTGAAGCCAGCCATTGCCGGCCGCTACCGGTAATAACCCGCGGTTCGCCTCCTCTGATCTGAACCCTTAACGCGTCCTGCTTGATGTTCGAGTAAGGCATCAGGTGTTCCTGAACCAGCCAGGCGCCAGCCCCTGCCGCAATCGCGAAAAAAAGTCCCGGCAACATCAGGCGGTAAACACTCTGACCAGATGCCCACCAGGCTATCGCTTCACTTCGCCTTGCCAGCAGAGCGTAGGTCACCAGGACCGCAATCAGCATTGTTGCGGGAAACAACTCTACCGTGATCAACGGACAGAGATAGAGCAGGTATTTGAAAACTACGATTCCTTTGATTCTATTGGCTGCGATGAATCGCCAAAGCTCGAATAGAGTGAAGATGATAAAGATCGAAACCAGCGACACAAAGCCGATCAGGAAACTTGTCGTAAGGCTACGGAAGAGATTGACATCTAAAAGGCTGGGGAAGCCCCAGTTCCCCACCCCGCTTGTGCGACGCTCTGCTCTGCCGGCACGCTTTCTACCCCATTTCCAATCGGCGATTGAGAAAGAAAAAAGCCTTGGTAATCGGATCCCTATTAAGAACAAGAGGCTCAAGGACAACATTAAGGTGGTCGCCATCCACAAACCAACTGGTGCTGATACGGTACCAACTCGAGCGAGAGATTCTCCGAGAAGCGACATCAGGTAATACACAACAACCAAAACCAGCGATACCAGGACGCCTACGCTTCGCCCACCGCGCCTCACTCGCAGACCGATCGCGCCCGCTATCAATGCAAAAACCAGTGGCGAAATCGACAAAGCAAGCTTACGGTGGACAGTTCGTTGGGCAGCCTTGTTGATTGGCGCTGCTCCCGCGTTAGCCAACGCTCTTAAGTCACGCCAGCGCATCTCGTCGGGACTGAGCTCGTTGTCATTCAAGCTCTTTAACAGCGCCGCTCGGCCGGTATTGATTGCCAGGCGCAGCTGATCAAATCTTTCGACGACGTAAGATTTCTGATCTGTCGCAGCTGAAGGGATTTTTGCCTTCACCACATCTGACAGTACCAGTTCCGATTTGTCAGCCGACGAGTCGATCCGTCCTGAACGTGCGGTCAGAATCTGCGTTGAGTTGTCCTGTTGCGGCGCATAGATGAACACCCGTCCCCATGATCCCTGTACCCGATCGCCGTCCCGCACATAAATGACGTAGCCCGGAATCTCTGTTGTGAACGTTCGTGGTTCAACAGGAGAATCAAGTTTCGCTAAGGCGCCTTGTACCGCTGCCCGTTTCAGGTCCCGAGCTGCTTCAGGTCCTTCTTTAAGATTCAGATAAGTTGTGACGGCTGAGACCAGCAGACCGAGAACCAGCACGGGCCACAGCATGGTCCATGTACCGACGCCAGCAGCTCGCATTGCTACCACTTCGCTGTCTGTTCCCATCCGAGCGAAGCCGATCACAATTCCCGCAAGAACCGAAACCGGCAACGTCAGAATCAGCACACTGGGTAGCAGCGCTGCTCCGATTTCACCAATCAGCGAAAAGGAAAGCTGTGTGTAAAGCGCGAGTTCAGCGAATCGACTTCCCTGCTGCGTCATCAAAACGGCCGTCAACAGAGCGAGTGTCAGTACACAGTACGGCAGAGCAGCTAAGATGACGTAGCGAGCAATCAGTTTTCTGCCGGTTAACATTCAGCTTTAATAGCGTGCGTCTTCAGGTTTTACTTTAACGTTCGCCGGGACATAACTCGGCCTTGTGCGAAGCTCGCGCTCAAGCACGCGTCGAATGATCTGCTCAGTCAGTTGGGCCAGTTCTCGGAGAGTCTTTGGTGGTGTAGTGCGCGACTCCTCGGCAAATGCACCGGGAGCAAGTTTCAATGCGGCAAGCAGTCGAGCGTGGACCGCTCGCGGCAAAGAATGTGAACCGACAGGACTGCATGATTGGCAGCGAAGCGCGAGGTCAGTTGCAATCAACACAGTTTCGTTGGTCTGAAATACACGATGACAATCAGCGCATCGCTTAATATCCGGTAGGAAGCCCTCCAACCGCAGCAACCACACTTCAAAATACCTGAGCAATGCCTGCAAGTCATCTGGTGTAGTTGATACCGCCTCGAGGCAAGCCTTGACCATTCGAAACAGATTCTCGTTTTCCTGGTATGGCGGCGAGAACTCGACGACGAGATCACCCATGTATGCCAGGCCCGAAAGGGTGGCAGGATCGGACAATAAGTTAAAGCATGACTTTAAGATCTCAGTCTGGCGGATCGAAACCAGCTCCTGATTCTCTTTTTGGTAGTAGCTTAGGTTTATGAGGGTAAAAGGTTCGAACGCGGCCCCGTATCTGTTCTTTAGCTTGCGACATCCTTTTGCGACTCCTCGGATCAAGCCCGAGGCGCGACTGAAGCAAACAACAATCTTGTCTGCTTCAGCAAGGTTGTAAGTACGAAGTACGAGCGCTTCAGTCTCGACTACAGGCATCTCAGAAGTCTCGCGCCCTTACTGTTCGACCTTAGAAAGGAATGAAGTAAAGAATCCACCCGAGAGCAAGGCCGATTATCATAAACTCAGCAAAGACTTTGGCTCCATAAAGAACTCGCTCTTTGTTTGTTTCCTTGGCAACGGTACCAAATACGACGGAAGCAATCAGCGCGAAGGCCGCCATAACCAGAAAATGTCTCAAGACTTCCTCCCCGCTGAGATATCAAAGGCGTCCAACATCGAAAGGTAATTCAGCAGCCCTGCTATGAGGAGAAACGTATTGCCGTACTCATAGGTTGCTCGTGCTGCGTGTTGCGCATCATCCGCGAAGCCGACACCCATCACCCACGATGCGATGTAGAGAATCCCACTCCCTAGATTCGCAATCATCGGTGGCACTTGCAACCACGCCGAGGATCCGTCTGATGGAGAGGGACTGAACATGTGGCCGCCCATTGCCAACCCAACAATGAAGCAGAACCAAACCGCGCCGCCGAGGAGCAGCGCACGCCCCCATTTCCCCTGCGCGAAATGGCCGGCGCCCGGCACTAGCCATCCGATTACGCCCATTAGCCATGCCTTTGACGGCGGCTTTTCTATTGTTTGAGCTGACAAAACCAACCTCCCGAACGCTGGTAATCGAATTAAAGTTTTACCTTAGACCTTTTTGGGTTGCAACTGGGTGCTCGACGCAAACTAACAACAGATTTAGATGTTAACGAGTTGCCTCAACTCCCGCCGCCGAATTCCTTTGAGCCCTCAGACCCTACGTTAAGGGTCGGCAACCCGACGTCTCACTTATCACGTTAAACGTGACATCTAGCTATACATTAAGTACCTCTCTCGAATCTGCAAAAACTCATTGAGTCGTGGCTGCCAACTTTCGCGAATCGAATCTAACGAGCTTCCCTTCTCTATTGCGCTTCGCAGATTCGAAGTGCCTGCGATGACATCGAATGGATTGCGATCGTAGACATACTCATAAGGCGGTTCTTTCCAGCGGAATGAGTCTGGGTACATGTCGTATGCAGTCTTGACCATCGCAATACCTGTAATCACGGGTTCAAATTCGTCTCGACTCAGCACGTGGATCTGCACGCCTCCACACCCTATTCCTGCGTGCTTTTGAAACGTGGGTTGAAAGGCACAGCTACGGAAGAACACGCCCCGTAGTCCAAGTGCATTTAACGCTTCAGCGTAATCTTCAGGAACGATATAAGGAGCACCGACAAGCTCGAATGGACGAGTCGTTCCCCTGCCTTCGGATAACTGAGTACCTTCGAAGTGCACTGTGCCAGGGAACACGGTTGCGGAATCAAGACTCGGAATGTTCGGCGAAGGCAGCACCCACGGCGCATCTGTTTCATCGTGCCAAAGGTTTCTGGACCATCCATCCATCTTCACAACTTCTAAGTCGCAACCGATGCCGAAATGTTCGTTGAATAGCCTGGCAAGTTCACCGATCGTCAATCCGGGGCGAGTTGGAGTTTGAAAGAAACCTACAAATGAGACTTGTTCCTTCTCAAGAACATTACCATTCACTACGCTGCCTTTGATTGGGTTTGGACGGTCACAAACAATTACCTTTTTCCCAAACGCCTTGGCCGCTTTCATACAGTTCGCCATCGTGTAGGCAAAGGTGTAAATGCGGCAGCCAATGTCTTGCATATCAAACACAAGTACATCTGTATTTCTGAGCATCTCTTCCGTGGGTTCGCGCGTTTCGCTGTAGAGCGAGTAGACCGGCAGCCCTGTCTTTCGATCGATGGCATGAGCAGTTTCGATCATGTTGTCTTGAACGTCACCGCGGATACCATGCTGAGGGCCAAAGAGAGCCGTCAGGTTTATTTGCTCGCTGTCGTGGAAGAGATCAGCAACATGCAGGAATCGATGATCGACCGAAGCCTGGTTACAGATGAGGCCGACGCGTGAATTACGTAACTGGCCGGGATCTTCAAGGAGCTTCTCAACTCCCAGGCGCACATGATGTTTCTTATCATTTGGCATTTTGTTGAACCAAAACTTTAATTAACGTGATTTGTTAAGGTTGCGCCTACCCGCAAAGGACTGAACCGCCGTTAACGTTCAAGACCTCACCCGTGATGTGCCTCGCAGCTTCTGTGCAAAGGAAGACGATAGGAAGAGCAATATCATCGGCAGTCGCCACACGGCCAATCGGTATACCGTCTACAATCGATTTCAGTCGCTCGCGGTCGCCGAAAACTGTGTCGTTCATGTCCGTATCAACCCAACCTGGAGCGACACTATTCACGGTAATACCCAGCGGCGCTAACTCACTCGACAGTGATTTGGTAAACGAGATCTGTCCGCCCTTCGAGGCAGCATAATTCGAAACGTTGGCCTCTCCTCTTTGACCTGCTGTGGAACTGACTATAACGATACGGCCGGATCGTTGGCGCTTCATGTGAGGTACCGCCGCTCGGCAAACTGTCCATGTACCTTTCAAGTTGATCGCTATTGTCTTGTCCCAGAGATCTTCATCGATCTCCTCAATCGGCGCTCCTTGCCAAATACCTGCGTTGCAAATCAGTATGTCAATACGTTGGAAATGGTCCAAGGTTGCTTTAACAAGCGCTTCAGCCTCCTCGAGTTTTGCAACGTTCGCTCGGAATGCAATTGCCTGCACACCTTCTTCCCGCGCGGATTCTACGGCTTTGGCAGCAGCTTTTTCATCGCCGAGGTAATTCACTACGACGTTTGCTCCGGCACGCGCTAACCAGATCACCGTAGCTCTTCCGATCCCGCGAGAACCGCCGGTTACGATTGCAACTTTATTTGCAAGGCTGAAGGGAAGACCAGTCATGTCAGTTCCCTCCTCTGCTCGCTCGAAGTGAAGAGTTAGGTGTGGGCCAATGAAGATTGTTTACGTTTAGCATTGTTCTCAGCAAAATCGATTGCTCGCTCAACAAAGAGTTCAAAGAGTGATTGTGAAAAACGATCGCGCTCCCAACCCAACTCAGGATGCCATTGCACCCCCATAACAAATCGATCCGAACGTGGATCCTCGAAAGCTTCAATTAAGCCGTCCGAAGCCCATGCAGTGCCAACGAGATTCTGCCCCAATGTTTCAATGGCCTGATGGTGATGGCTGTTCACAAGAGCTGAGTCGGATGTTGCCATGGTCGAGACCATACTACCCGGCAATAACGATACACGGTGGGAAGCGCGATCCCGCGGCGTTCCCTGTTCATGCTTAATCGCGTCGCCCACTTGCGAGGCAATGTCCTGAATCAACGTACCACCACGCGACACATTGAGCACCTGCATTCCAAAGCAAATGCCAAAGATTGGAACCCCCATCTTCTCGGCGGCATCGATCACCATTAAATCAGTTTCATCTTTAAGCGGATGGACGTGTCCGAGAGCTGGATGGGGTTCACGGCCATATCGAAGCGGGTCAACGTCGGAATCACTACCTGGAAGTAAGATCCCGTCAAGTTGTTCGACCGCCTCCTGAATATATTCGTGACGCGGTATCAAGCTCAGGTGAAAAGGCGCACCTCCCGCAGCTTCAACCGCCTCGCTGTAATGTCGCGAAAGGTAGAAGCGATCCGTTGAGAGTTCAATGCGCATCGTGATTCCGATGCGTGGTTTTTGCTGAGTCATCCTTTGCTCCGACTGGGTTTGGCAGCCGTTTCACTGCCTCGAACTTCAATGAAAGGTATCATAACGCATAACACTCCAGACCTCCCAAAACCTCGCCTTGACTACGTCCGGCCCTGTTCCTATAGTGACCTCTTGAAAAATATGAAGAAAGATTCTCCGCGTATTCGAAGCACAACTGTCCTACTTGTGCGCAAGGATGCAAGCGTTGCTCTCGCTGGAGATGGTCAAGTCACTATGGGTGAGACCGTGATGAAGGCCAATGCCAAGAAGGTCCGCAGGCTCTACAACGATCAGATTCTGGCAGGATTTGCGGGAGCTACAGCCGATGCGTTTTCATTGTTAACTCGTTTTGAAAGCAAGCTCGAGCAATATCACGGAAACCTCGAGCGCGCTGCAATTGAACTCAGCAAGGAATGGCGCACAGACAAACTACTTCGTCATCTCGAAGCTTTGCTAGTGGTAGCAGATAAAAAAAGCTCGTTTCTTCTGTCTGGAAATGGTGATGTCATCGCACCAGACGACGGCGTCCTGGCTATCGGCTCCGGCGGTTCGTATGCGCTGGCCGCTGCCAGAGCCTTGTTAAGACATACCAGCCTCTCAGCTCGCGAGATTGCCACCGAATCACTGAAGCTCGCCGGTGAGATTTGCATCTACTCAAATCAGAACATTATCGTAGAGGAACTTTAATTAGGGCGGCGGAGCAAACTTCGCCACTTTGAAGTAACAAAGATCATGGTTATTTATTTAGCAGGTGATGTTGACGAAGAAATTCGCCTAGACGAGATGACTCCGCGTCAGATCGTTGCGGAACTTGATAAGCACGTCGTCGGTCAGCGAAACGCTAAACGCGCCGTAGCCGTAGCTCTAAGAAACCGAATACGACGACAGAAGTTGGCACCTGAGATGGCCGTTGATGTGATGCCCAAGAACATCATCATGATTGGCTCAACGGGAGTCGGCAAAACAGAGATTGCACGCCGCCTCGCACGAATGTCCAATTCCCCCTTTTTGAAAGTTGAGGCGTCAAAGTTTACCGAAGTCGGTTATGTCGGACGGGACGTTGAGAGCATGATCCGGGATCTCACGGAGATCGCTGTCGAGATGACTCGCCAGGAGAAGATCGAAGAGATTGCGGAAAAGGCTGAGCTGAACGTTGAAGAGCGAATTCTCGACATCCTCTTACCGCCTCCTCGCTCGTCTTCAAGCTTTTATGATTTCGACGCCGAGACAACTGAGGTACCGGGAACTGAAATTGAACCTCAGCAAACTGATGAACAAACTCAGCGTACTCGCGAAAAGCTACGGGCGCAGCTGCGTAGCGGCAAACTCGACAATCGATTAATCGAAATCGAAGTCAGGGAAAAGAACTTCCCGGTAATCGAGCTCGCTGGTCCACAGGGCATTGAAGAGATGGGCATCAACATGAAGGACATGTTGGGCAACATCTTTCAGGGCCGCTCGAAAAGACGGAAGATGCGCGTCGACGAGGCCGTTGAGTACTTGATGCAGGAAGAAGAAGAGCGGCTGATCGACATGGACCAGGTCGCTCGCGCTGCTATCGAACGAATTGAATCCTCTGGAATCATCTTCCTGGATGAGATCGACAAGATCGCCGGACGCGAGTCGGGACACGGACCAGACGTTTCACGTGAAGGCGTACAACGTGACATTTTGCCCATCGTTGAAGGCACCACGGTGAACACGCGTTATGGCATGGTGAAGACGGATCACATATTGTTCATTGCCGCTGGTGCGTTTCATGTTTCGAAGCCGTCAGATCTCATTCCGGAACTTCAGGGACGCTTTCCGATTCGAGTGGAACTTGAATCGCTAACTGTAGAGGATTTCAAACGCATTCTTACAGAGCCAAAGAATGCTCTAATCAAGCAGTATCAAGCGATGATGGAGACCGAAGGCGTGTCCATGGAATTCACTGAAGACGCCATCGATTCGATTGCAAACTTTGCCGCTCGCGTCAATCAACAGACGGAGAACATCGGCGCGCGTCGCTTGCAAACGATCATGGAAAAACTGCTTGAAGAGATCAGTTTCGAAGGTCCGGATCTCGAGCCGAAACACCAGAGGATAGACGCGGTGTATGTCGAAGCCATGCTGTTGGAGACCGTGAAAGATCAAGATCTAAGCCGGTACATCCTGTGAGGCAGTTGCTGTCGTATCCCGCCTGATGAAAATATCAATTCCGCGCCGAAGGCTGACGCTCATTTTCCTTTTGTCCTTGCTCATCTTCGGTTGCGGAAAACGACGTCCGCCCCTGCCACCAATCGAAGGTGTTCAGCAACGAACTGAATTGCTCTCGGGAGTCCAACGCGGCAATCAAGTCATCCTGAGCTGGCCTGCGCCCCAAAGGAACGCTCCAGACAAGAGTGTGCAAAGTATCCGCCGAATCGACGTTTACCGTCTCGCAGAAAAACCTGGTGTCTTGCGACCATTGACTGAAGAAGAGTTTGGCGCCCAGTCAACACTGATTGGTTCTGTGACGTACGAGCAGATTAAAAATGCCGACCAGGAGCTGACTTACACAGACACGCTCGAGCTGGCTGGTCAACCAACGCGGTTACGGTATGCGATCAGGTACGTCAACGCCGCTGGTCAGCGTGCTGCATTCTCAAACTTTCTGGCGATCGAGCCTGCAGCTCGAATAGCGCAAGCGCCCACACAGGCTACAGCCAAAGTGGACGAAACAGGTATTACTGTTACCTGGCAGCCGCCAACTGCGAACATTGATAATTCAACTCCGGTGAATCTACTTGGCTACAACGTTTACCGGATGGACGAATCACAAACTGAGTTGAATCCAACACCTCTCAATAGCGCTCCCATTTCCGGCACGCAGTACACGGACAAAACATTTGAATTCGGCCAGAACTACCGGTACGTCGTACGTTCAGTGTCGCTTGGAACCGAAGGCGCACAGGTCGAGAGCCTGAACTCGAATACTGTTTCAGTTTCCCCGAAGGATGTATTTCCACCTGCGCCGCCGTCAGGATTGAGTGCGGCCGCGGCTGTTCCCGGTCGCATTGCGATATTCTTTTCGGCAAACACGGAACCGGATATCGCCGGCTATTTCATTTATCGATCGACGGATGAGAACCTGCCAAAGGATCGTTGGACCAGATTGAATTCGACACCGCTCACAAAGACAACTTTTCAGGATGAAAACGTCGAATCCGGAAAACGTTACTACTACTACATCCGAGCAGTAGATACCGCAGGCAATCTTAGCGAGCCGTCGGAAGTTATTAGCGAGGTCGTACCCTAACCTATGAAACTTTGCCGCATCACACACGAGTCCTTAGACGAACCGCGCCTGGCATCGATCGATCTGAGCTCTGTTCATCCCTTCGATAAGGGCTCATGGATCGCCGGAATTCAGGCTCAGACGTTTTCGCCAATTCCCCTTGCCGACGTGACATTACTCGCACCAGTCGTTCCCTCCAAAATTGTGTGCGTCGGAAGAAACTACGTTGAGCACGCTGCGGAACTCGGGAACAAGATGCCGGATGAACCGCTGCTGTTCTTGAAACCACCATCAGCCGTAATCGCTTCGGGCGACGAGATAATCCTTCCGAAGGAGTCACAACAAGTCGAGCATGAGGGAGAGCTTGGAGTCGTAATAAAAGAGCGCGCAAAGGATCTTCGAGACGATGAGGATCCCCTTGGATATGTTCTCGGCTACACGTGCGTCAACGACGTCACTGCGCGAGACCTGCAGCGTAAGGATGTTCAGTTCACTCGAGGCAAGTCATTTGACACCTTTTGTCCCGTCGGTCCGGTGATTGTCACGGATATCGACCCGTCGAACACCGTGGTCACCACACGAGTCAACGGCGAGGTCAAACAAAATGGTCAGACTTCAACAATGGCGTTCAGCGTGCCATTCTTAATCAGGTACATCTCGCGAATCATGACTCTTTATCCTGGCGACCTGATTGCCACAGGCACACCTGCAGGCGTTTCGCGGTTAAACCATGGCGACATCGTTGAGGTAGAGGTTGAAGGAGTCGGAGTGTTGCGCAATCAGGTTTCTGAAAAACGCTCAGGCGAGTGATAATTAGTATTCCCTCTGAAAAAGTCGGAAGCTCAGGAGGTTAGTTATGAAGTTTTTTCTTGATACCGCAAATCTGAACGAGATTCGCCAGGCCGCGTCATATGGTTTCCTAGATGGAGTCACCACGAATCCTTCGCTGGTTGCGAAAGAAGGCGACGTCGAATTCAAGCAGCACGTAGCCGCGATATGCGAGATTGTGCAAGGCCCGGTGTCCGCCGAAGTTACGAGTCAGGATGTTGAGGGCATGTTGAGGGAGGGGCGAGACTACTCGAAGATAGCGCCAAACGTCGTCATAAAGTGTCCTTTGACTCGCGAGGGTTTGAAAGCCACACACGTGCTCGACGGCGAAGGAATAAGGGTGAACGTCACGCTTTGTTTCTCTGCTGCCCAAGCAATTCTCGCAGCGAAGGCCGGTGCGTCTTTTATCAGTCCATTCCTTGGTCGTTTGGATGATATCGGCGAGAACGGTCTCACTTTGCTGAGAGATATCGTTGAGATTTATAGGAACTACGACTGGAAGACCGAAGTGCTGGCTGCGAGTCTGCGTCATCCAATCCACGTCATTGAAGCAGCGCGTATAGGGGCTGATATTGCCACGATGCCTTTCAAAGTCATCGACCAGCTCTTTAATCATCCCTTAACTGACAAGGGACAAGCGCAGTTTCTGGCTGATTGGCAGAAGAGTGGCAGAAAGTAGGGTCACAGCGGAATCACGTTCGATCCTGGTTCGAACGTTGAAGTACGGTGAGCTGGAACATCGTCGCTGGGGCGCAAAGCTCGTGCGACAGGAAGGCTCTCTTATCGTACTTGAGGCAATGTTCGATCGCGAGATTGAACACGATCTGCTGGGTACGATTTCTCGGGGCACTTTGAGTATTGAGTATTACTGGCTTGATCGGTGGTACAACGTGTTCAGGTTTCTCGAACCGCAAGGCACTTTGAGAAACTTCTACTGCAACGTGAATCAGCCTCCGGCGTTCGACGGTAACGTTTTGAGCTACGTTGACCTTGATATTGATGTACTGGTACAGCCCGATTTCTCTTTCAGGATTCTAGACCTCGACGAATTCGAGCGTAATGCGATTCGATACGGTTATCCGACCGAACTTCAGAAATGCGCACGACGCGCACTTGACGAGCTGGTCGCCATGATCGAGAAGCGAGCGTTTCCTTTCAACCAATAGTCCAATACTTTCAAATGGCTTCAAAACAACAGCCGGAACATTCCAAATCGAAACTCGACATTCTGAAAGGGCGCGACAAGAGCGCAGGTCTCGGCGGTGGTATTTCACGCATTGAGAAACAGCACGCTGCGCGAAAGATGACCGCTCGCGAACGAATCGAGTTCCTGCTTGATGACGAAACTTTTGAAGAGTTCGATAAGTTCGTCGTTCACCGGTCGCGAGACTTTGGTCTCGACAAACAAGTGTATCCCGGTGATGGAGTTATCACCGGCTATGGCTTGATTGATGGTCGCACAGTGTTCGTGTTCGCTCAGGACTTTACCGTGTTCGGTGGTTCCCTGTCAGAAACTCACGCCGAGAAAATCTGCAAGGTGATGGATCTAGCGATGAAAGTCGGAGCTCCCGTCATTGGTCTAAATGATTCTGGAGGAGCTCGCATTCAAGAGGGAGTTCTAAGTCTCGGAGGTTACGCAGATATCTTTCTTCGCAACACGCTGGCGAGCGGAGTTATTCCTCAGATCAGCTGCATAATGGGTCCGTGTGCGGGGGGTGCGGTCTATAGCCCTGCAATAACGGACTTTAACATCATGGTGAAGGACACATCTTATATGTTCATCACAGGACCCGATGTGATCAAGACTGTGACTCATGAAGACGTTACCAAAGAAGAACTCGGCGGAGCGGTAACTCATAACAGCACGTCCGGAGTCGCCCACTTTGCTGCCGATTCCGATGAACATGCACTGCGGCTTGTCCGAGAGCTGCTTTCATTCATTCCCTCCAACAATCTTGACGATCCGCCGCGCCTGGAATCGACGGATGGGCCGGACCGGATAGATCTCGACTTGAATACGATTGTTCCCGAGGAATCCAACCAACCGTATGACATCCGCGAAGTGATCACGCGCATTGTTGACGACGGTTACTTCTTTGAAGTGCAACAGCACTTCGCTCCAAACATATGCATCGGCTTTGCACGAATAGATGGCCGATCGGTTGGAATCGTCGCAAACCAACCAGCATTTCTTGCAGGCGTACTGGATATTGATGCTTCCACAAAAGGCGCAAGGTTTGTGCGGTTCTGCGATTGCTTCAATATTCCTCTTGTGACTTTCGAAGACGTCCCTGGATTTCTGCCCGGTGTGTCACAGGAACATGGTGGCATCATCCGTCATGGAGCGAAGCTGCTTTACGCGTTTGCGGAAGCGACCGTGCCGAAGGTGACGGTGATCACCCGCAAGGCCTATGGAGGCGCGTACTGCGTTATGGCCTCGAAGCACATTCGCACGGATATCAATTATGCGTGGCCGACTGCGGAGATCGCAGTTATGGGAGCTGAAGGCGCCGTTGGCGTGCTTTACAAGCGTGAAATTAGTGAGGCTAAAGATTCCGAAAGCGCACGTCGAGCGAAAATCGTGGAACTGGAACAGAAGTTTGCGAACCCTTACGTCGCCGCTGAAAGAGGTTTTATTGACGAAGTGATTGAACCAGCCCAAACGCGTCCAAAGTTGGCTCGTGCTCTCGCGCTGCTGGAAAACAAACGAGACACAAATCCCCCGAGGAAGCACGGAAACATTCCTCTATAAACGAACTGCAATGTATTAGGCGCTGCTAACGGCCAGGCGCGATCTCGATTAGACGGCTGGCCGGATCGAAGGTAAGTCTGAAAGGATACAGCGCGTCGCGGCCGATGATTACCGGCGCGCCTTCGTGAGCTCCAATCAAAATATCCGTTGGCACTTTTTCAAGTACCAGCGATCCGATACTCACTGTGGATGGAGCCACGCGTCGGCTTTGAATCGCACCTCCACTCAAGTCACGCACCGTTCGGGTTTGAGGTTTTCGTTTATTAGCTGAAACGATTGCGTCGTAGGTAAGCCCGATGCCTACTCCTGAGCCGGTATCTATCAGTGCAAGTCGATTGTCGCCCAACCTCACGAATGGACGGCTGCTGCTGCCTTCGCGCACCCAGCGAACAATCGTTCCTCCTGGCGGCTCGTTTCCGAGTTGCAGCCTCGAGGACGTCGAATCAAAGGCTCGCAATTGCTGGTTGGGCAAATCGACAACGTACCCCAGCGGTGCGTATGTCTCTGTTGGATCGAGAATGCCATCAAGGCCGGCCGGAAGCGTAGGAACGACCAGCGCTCGCTGGCGTGAAGGAATCAGATTGTCGGGCTGCCCCAGCGACAAGTTGTCGAGTACTGCTGCTTGCCCGGATACCTCGATTGTGCCGCCCAGACCACCGATCGCCGTCTTTCGCCCCGGAACTGACCTCAAGCCAGCGCGACTTACTACATCTGCCCTAACTAAGGTCCCGCCGGCGCCAGTATCGACGGCAAACACGTAAGGCCCGGCGCCGCCTAACCAAACATTCACCAGCAAGCCTCGGCCTTTCACATCACGAATGCGAACTGGATGCGGAATACGAGATCCGCTCCTCTCAGCCTGTGGCCACGAGGACATAAAAACAGAATGGGCAGCTCGCAATGGAGCTGCCCATAAGAAAGCCAGGATAGCGATGAATACCCCTACTTTAAATCCCTGCCTTTCCATGCCCTTCGTTACGCTCTCTTAGTAACGTGGGCTTCGCTTACGCAGTTTGTACGTGTACAAGGCCGATCCGCCAAGGCCCGAGAGTGCGCCGATAGCAGCACCCTTCTTGCCGCCGATCAAACCACCAACAGCCGCTCCAGCGCCTGTACCGATGGCCATGGTCAGCTTATCGCGGTGTTTTTGCCAGAAGCTGCGACCCTGCGGCCTTGAATAGTCATAGTAGACCCTTCGTGGGGCACTACGGCGAGCGACGTTGCGCGATACGTATCTCGTACGAGTTGGCGCGTAACTGGATTGCTGGTTCCGAGAAACCTGATCTGCAGCCTGGAAGCCATCGGCAAATCCAGTCTTATAAGCAGTCTGCTCAGCTGGGGTGGCGAATTGAGATGGAATACCCTCATCCGTCTTGTTAACTTCAGCCGGCTGATTCGAGGCAGCAACAGTACTGGTATCAGCAGTCGCAGTCTGGCTGCGCGAATGCATAACCAATGCTCCTACTGACCCGCCAACTAATGCCGCAATCAACGCGACCGGTAAAAGTTTATTCGTGAAAATCATCGCTCAGCTCTCCTTAATTGATCTCAAAGTGAGTTCAAGACTCGTCAGGGTGAAGAGCAACACGCGTTCCCCTCTCTGGTCGGGGCTGTCTCGGCTCAAGATTGTGGGCGAATATTGCCTTGTTTACTAGGATTTACGGGGTTTGCAAGAATTTTACAATCCCATTTCAACATCGATGTTTCTGTTCGGGATACCAGCCCGGTCGAAAAACGTACCCGATATGGGATTCTCGTATGTTCTATATCCGGCACGATTGAGGAAGCAAAAAGGCCGAAGAGCAATCAGCTCTCCGGCCCCTTGTCTAACCGTAGTACGAAGTCTTAAGCCGCGCGCTGTGCCTGGGCGGGTTTTCCTTCGCGCAGTAGCTCAAGAGCTTTCTTCATCTGCACGTCTTCGGCAGGTGCTCTAGGAGTTGTGACTGGCGGAGTGACTTCCCGCTTCTCACCGGGCTGATCAGGTTTATTCACAGCGTCGTCATCGTTGCCGGTGAGATCATCGGGATCTACTGCATCCGCCAATTCCTGGCGCTTCACTTCGACCGACGGACTAACGCCTGAACGAGCTCGATCTTCACCCAGGAATGGCTTGCCATTTCCCGACGCCCATTTCACTGTGGTGAGAAGCAATCCATCGCCACCGCGCAAAGTGAAGAGCTGCTGCTCTGCGCCGGCTCCGAAACTCTTTTCGCCAACAACCTGACCGCGATTCTTTTCAAGCAGCGCGGACGCTACAACTTCGGCTGCGCCGGCGGTTCCGGGGTCGATCAATGCCACGACTGGACCGGTAAACAAAACTGCTTTTGGATCAGCAGCGAACGACTTTAGCGGCTTGCCTTCGCGTCCGACGGTTTGCGCCAAAGTTCCGTCCTTTACAAACATGTTCGCTACAGCTACTGCTTCGGCGAGTGAGCCTCCTGCTGTACCCCTAAGATCGACAACTAGTTTCTGCGCCCCTTGCTTCAGAAGATCCTGAATTCGCGCACGAGCGTCAGCGGCTTCACCGTCAGCAAAACTGTTGATCCGGAGAACTCCTATACGGCCCGCTTCCATCCGAGCTTCAGCTGCCGGTGCTCGGAAGGTGCCTCGCTTAACGGCCACGGTCAGCGGACTCACGTTCGCTCGAAGTATTCGGAGTTTAACTTCCGACCCGGCCGTTCCGTTCAAGAGCTGCTTCGCGTCATACAACGAAATGTCGCGTGTCGCTTTATTATCGATGTATTCAATAATGTCTCCCGCTCGCACGCCGGCCTGGTCAGCGGGTGAACCTTTCATCGGAGCAATCACATACAGATATGACGCGACCTGCGATAACTCGGCTCCGATGCCGGCTTGATTATCCTTCGAAGCTTCGTTGTAGTCCTTAACCTGGTCCGGCGTCAGGTAGGTTGAATATGGATCAAGTCCGTATGCCAGGCCACGAAGTGCACCGGCCTTGACCTTGTCCATATTCGGTTCGTCAACGTAGTCTTGCTGAATGTGCTGAAGCACGCTGTCGAAGATCCGCAGTTGAGCATTGGGATCGTTTGCCGGTTGCTGCGCCCGGGTCGAAATCCACCCGCCGACGACGGTGTATAAAGCCAGGGTAGCTGAAAGCAGAATCAGGATGAATTTGGTTCGAAACGACATTATTTACCTCAGGAGTTCAGGTTCAGATTTCCTTCCCTGTCGCATCTGGTTGCAACCGTCGTATGATACAGGTGTCCCGACAAACGGCGCAAGCTTGGCCGTCTCTCCAAACCGTTAGATCTCAAGGGATTGCGGGACATTCCTGGCAACAATGAGCGATGACACGAAAGCAGGTGAAGTCGGAGCGCCCATAATGGCTCTGGATTTGGGGGAAAAACGTGTCGGCGTAGCCGTGTGTGATGCATTACGAATCTCGGTTCGGAGACTCAGTCCGCTTAAACGATCAAGCTGGAAGCGGTTACTCAGCGAGGTTTCAACTTTGACCCGGCGTTTTGACGCACAAACACTTGTAATAGGTTTGCCGCTAAGTCTCGATGGCGCTACTGGAGATTCAGCTGCTGCGGCTAGCAGGACCGCCAGAAACTTTGCGCGGTCATTAAGAATACCTGTGTACCTACAGGACGAGCGCCTGACTTCAGTCGCAGCAAAAGAAAACCTGGAAAGTGAAGGCTTTAATCAACAGGAAGTAGCGGAGCTGCTCGATAGTGAAGCGGCGGCGATAATTCTTCGCGACTTTTTGACTGGCGAGCAGGCGAGGCTCTTAGTTTCAGCATCCGAAGAAGATTGACAATGAAACGAATTCTCATTCTGCTGGTGGTCCTTTTGCTTATCGCAGTTACAGGTGGAGCAGCCTGGACCTATCGCGATCTGCGAAAGCCCGTCTATCACAACAAAGCTGGACAATACATCGACATTGCCAAGGGATCGTCCTCCGCTTCGGTCGTAAAGCGACTTGCGTCAGAGGGGATCATTAAGCACCAGTGGCCGGTTCAGATTTACCTGAAACTGACCGGCAAGGGCGCGAATCTAAAAGCCGGCGAGTACGACTTCCCTTCTCCGATTACTCCGCTAGCTGCATTGGCAAAACTCGAACGCGGCGAGCGACGTCTCGCGCGGATCACAATCGTGGAAGGTTGGACGCGCTGGGATATAGCAGAGGCGATGTTCAGGGTCCCTGAATTCCACCTTCAGGACGCGCGTGCCGCTTTGCCACTAATGGACAACGTCGGTTTGATCCGCGACATCGATCCTGCAGCCACCAATCTCGAGGGCTACTTGTATCCCGACACCTACGAGTTCGCACCCGAAACGACACCCGCGCAGATGATCGAGATCATGGTAAAGCGCTTTCATCGTACGTGGACTCCAGAGTGGTCTGAAAAGGCACGCATGCTCAACAGACGTCCGCGAGAAATTGTGACGCTGGCATCGCTCATTGAGACAGAGGCCAAGCTGCCCGAGGAACGGCCGGTCATCGCATCAGTGATCTACAACCGCCTGCGGATCGACATGCCACTGGCGGTCGACTCAGCGGTAATCTACGCATCCAAACTTGCAGACAAGTGGCGGGACGACGGCAAGGTTTACAAGAGTGATGTTGAGCGCAGGTCACCGTACAACACTCGCATTCATAGCGGTCTTCCACCGGGACCAATAGCTTCGCCGGGTGAGAGTTCGCTAGTTGCTGCTCTTAATCCAGCACAGTCGGATTACCTGTACTACGTGCGTGAGCCATCTCGAAACGATGGTGCACACAACTTCTACTCGAATTCGAGAGACTTCGAGATCGGCGTTCAATCATTGCGGAATTGGGAGCGCAATAGAGATCTCGAGAACGCCCATAAGAAGTCGGGTGCTGAATCCCTCGCGCGTTAACGATCGTTGCTTGAAATTGCTTAACTGTTAATCTATGCTCGCCTCGGTGTTCCCAAGGCAAATGTGCGGCTCTCCAGGGGGTGAAATGATCCGACAAATATTTCCATTAACGCTCATTGTTTGCATCTCAGCTTCAATCTGTTTTGGCCAGGGCAAAGGCATCGACAAACAGAGTGAACGTGTCCGCGATACAGGTTCGGAGCGCGTTCCAGGCAACAACGGAGCGAAGACTGACACTGGAGCCGGAAGAGGTTTTGATTTTGGAAAAGGCCGCACTCCCGAGGTAGTGCCTCTAGACAATCCCTACCGTCTCACGGCACGACGTGAAGCTATCATTCAAGGCATTCAGGACGTGATGCGAGATCGAAAGCTTGTGCTGGACGAAGCTGCTTCGAGACCGTCTGAAGGAATACTCGTAAGTCAACCCTACACGTTTATTAAAGGTGTCGTCGTGGCTGAGTCTGAGTTAAGCCGCTACGCCAATGTGCCAACGACATCCAGTCGAGCTTACACTCGCGGACGGTACACGCTGACCGTTGAAGTACAACCGATTGATGGCACGAGCGCCAACGTCTCGGTCAATGCGAAAGTCGAGGGACGCACTGATGGCGCGACGGGAGCTGAATGGGTGACGTTGCGCAGTACGGGTCTTGCCGAAGACGAGTTTCTCAATGCCTTAATCAACACCGTAACGGGGGGCCCGCCGCCGGGACGCGCACCGGCTCAAAACGTACAGCCTTGAAGTTTTACGTTTAAAGTGAAGTATTAGTATTCGATCATGTTGAATGACTCTGTTGATTTAGTAATCGCTGATGAAGCCAGGAAATCGAGCCTGATGAAAGGCGTTGCTGTGCTCTGCGCAGTAGTTGTCACTGGAGTCCTTCTCGTAGGCTACGCAGTAATGCGCAAGCGACATGCTCAGCAAACCCTGCAAGCGATCGCGATTGAGAATCCCGAGCCGCCTCCGAAGAGTCCACCGCGTGCACAAATCATAATGGACGAGCCACTTCTCAAAGGCGGTGACACGATCATCGGAGGTCGCGTTAAGAACATTTCCTCTGACAAGCTCAGCGGACTGACAGTGCATCTTGAACTCAGACGTCGAAAAAATGCAGAGCTTGCTGAAAGCCTAGTGTCAGTAGACCCTTCGCCCCTGGGACCAGGTGAGGAGGGTAGTTATAGCGTCAAGTTTCGCGCACAGGAATACGCGTCAGTCAGGCTCATTGGTTTGACGGCTGAGCCGAATTCAACTCAGCTCGCTTACAGTTCCGCTCAAGGTAAACAGAGACCGCCGGAGCGGCTTGAATCAAAGACCATCATTATCAGGCCGTCTTCGAAGCGAGACGATTTTCTAAACTCCCCAGACAAACCCGCTCGCGTCCCTTAATTGAGTTCGAGCATCGCCTCAAGTTGGCGATCAGTTTTCTCAAGCTTTAATTTAGAGGTCGGCGGGCCGAGAGTTGAAGTGACGCCTTATCTGAACGATTGAGGAGAGATCACATTTCACCGTCGTGCTTGACAGTTTTTGGACCGAATGAAAACGGAATGAAGACACGACTGATTAGTGCAATCTTTCTGCTCAGCCTACTGTTTGCTTTCCCCACCTTCATCGCTGCGCAGAGTTCAACCTTACCTCCGCGTCCGGACTCCATTCGTGCAGATAAGAGTTCACCGAACGATGATGGTCCTCCTCTTACGACAATGGAAGAGGAGATGCGTGCAAAGCGCGCTATCAAATACGCTGAAAAAGAGCACAAGGAAAACCTCGATCGCGCGAATGAAATAGCAGACTTAGGTAAAGTACTCGCTTCGTCGTTCAAGCAAAAGAAAGCACTTGACCGCGACGATCTGAAACGACTCGATCGACTGGAGAAAATGACCAAGAAGGTTCGGAGCGAAGCGGGCGGTGAAGACAGCGAGTCATCGTTGGAAAAGACACCTTCAGATCTTGCTTCCACAGTATGCCAAATCGGGGACATTTCACTGTCCGTAAGTGACAAGGTGAAGCAGACTCCCCGTCAAGTAGTTTCAGCTGAAGTAATAGATGAAGCTAATAAGTTACTTGAACTAATCAAACTCGCTCGAACGATGATCCGATAGTCCGCTAGAACGAATGACTTTCCGTCAAGCTTCTCTTCTCTGTTTTCTGCTATTCATCGCTTCACCATTGCTGGTCCGTGCTCAGGACGACGAAGTAGTCCGAGTAAATACAGATCTGGTGGTGCTGAACGTCACCGTCACTGATGGTTCCGGTCAATACGTTAGAGGCTTACGCAAAACTGACTTCAAGATCTACGAGGATGGGAAGGAAGTCGATCCGTCGCTGATCAAGAGTTTCGCATTACAGGAATCACCGTTTGCATCGGTGGTGCTGTTGGATACCTCAGGAAGCATGGAGAGTCGTTTGTCGCTGGGCAGATCAGCCGCGATTAGATTTCTGGACGGGCTTCGCGAAGAAGATGTAGCAGCGGTCTTCAAGTTTGATACAAAGGTCGAGCAAGTACAGGATTTCTCCGGCGGCCGTGACCTCGCACCCATTGCTTATGGTCTGCGTGCAAAAGGAATGACCACGATGAACGACGCGATCGTAGAAGCGGCGAAAGCGCTGGTGAATCGTCCTGAAGCTCGCAAAGCAATTGTCGTCTTGTCTGATGGTGTTGATACCTACAGCAAAGCAAGTCCTGGTAAAGCACTCGAGAGCGCATTAGCTGTGGGCGCGAGCATTTATGCAGTAGACATGTCTGCCACTGACGGAAATGGGCCAAGGACCAACCAAAACGCTGCCATACTAAAGTCGTTGGCCGAAAAAACGGGAGGCCGGTTCATCGCAACTCCCGGGGGTCCTGCGTTGCGCGATGCATTCGCAAGCATTGCGCAGGAGTTAGGCCAGCAGTACACAATTGCTTACCGGCCGTTGAATGATGCGAGAGATGGTAAGTGGCGTGCGTTGGAAGTAAAGCTCAAGCGGGAGGATCTTACGCTTCGTACGCGCAAAGGATATCGCGCACCTAAGTGAGTGGTGATTTTAGATTTTAGATTTTAGATTTTCGGGTTGGCGCATCGCAGTAATCGAAAATCAGCAATCAAAAATCGAGTTCGTCACCGACTGATCTTGTTGACTGCCTTTTCCCGGTGCCTCTCAAAAGCCAACCCAATCAGACGCTCCAGCACTTCATGAAATGATAGTCCCGAGGCCTTCCACATTTTCGGATAGCCCGAGACATCTGTCAGTCCCGGCAGAGTGTTGAGCTCATTCACCATCAAAGCCTTATCACTTCGGCGCAGAAAGAAGTCGACGCGCGCCAAACCGGATCCGTCTACTGCCTGAAAAGCCCGTATCGCTAAACGTTGAATTTGGGCAGTGAGTGCTTTTGAAATCGGCGCCGGTACGACGAATTCCACGTGACCTGTGTTTGAGTACTTCTCGGTGTAGTCGAGGAATCTCGCACTCTCGTTATGGACCACGTATTCACCTGGAAGGCTCGCTTCAGGATTCTCGTTCCCCAGGATCGCGCATTCGATCTCTCGCGCATCTACACTTTCTTCAACGATGATCTTTCGATCGTACTCTGCCGCAAGGTCGATCGCTTTAGTTAATGACTTCGAATCCACAGCTTTGGAGACGCCAACAGAACTGCCGAGGTTAGCCGGTTTAACGAAGCACGGAAAGCCAAGCTCTCGTTGCACTTTTCGAATGATGTCCGTTGCCGAGCTGTGCCAGTGGGATCTGAGAAACCAGATGTGCTTGCAGATCGGTAGGCCGGCCTGACTGAAAAGCGATTTCATTGCAACTTTATCCATGCCGGTAGACGAGGCGAGTACGCCGCAACCAACATATGGAATGTCCGCCATCTCGAGTAAACCCTGCAGCGTGCCATCCTCTCCGAATGGACCATGCAGCGCCGGAAAAACCAGATCGATCTTTTCCGATGCATAGCGACCGTTTGAATCAAACGAGACAAGACCTTGTCTGGACGGGTCACCGAGAATCGCTAAATCGCCTACACCGCTGGATGTTGTGGAAGGCAACAGATGTCGTGCTGACTCAGGAAGTAATTCGGTAGCCTGGGAGGGAGACAGCCACTTTCCTTCCTTGGTAATACCTATCGGCAACGCCTCGTATTTCTTTTTGTCCAACGCCTGGATGATGGCTACCGCTGAACGAACCGAAACCTCATGCTCGCCAGATCTGCCACCGAACACAATCCCAACCCGAAGTTTTCTCGCCAAAGTATCCCCCGACTATCTACAGAATTGTTATTGGTTCACTGGGAGCGCAGGCGTCTCGCCCGCTTCGTGCCGATTCTCAACGTGATGCGGGCGAGACGCCCGCGCTCCCAGTGAACCAATATTAAAGAATTGTCTTGCCCAGCGCTGAAAGAATCAGCTCAACGCCGAGTTCCGCAGTTTTATTGTTCACATCAAGTGCTGTATTTATCTCCACGATTTCTAGAGATCGCATGTCTCCAGCCTCAGCGATCATCTCCATTGCGAGGTGCGATTCACGATACGTCAATCCACCTCGGACGAGAGTTCCTGAGCCGGGAGCATCTCCAGGGTCAAGCGCATCGACATCAAAGGTCACCGCATAACCACCGGTAGCCTGAGATGCAATTGCGATCGCCTCTTTCATGCATGTAGCCATTCCTCGTTCATCGATTTCACGCATCGTGAAGAAGCGAATGCCGAGCCTTCGAATCAGCTCGCGCTCACCCACATCAATGTCACGAGCACCAACGTGTGCACAGAATCGAGGATCGAGTTTTGGAGCGAACCCCGCAACATTGGTCAGACGAGGATCACCGTAACCAAGCACAGCTGCCAGTGGCATTCCATGAATATTTCCTGAGGGAGTCGTCTGCGGTGTGTTCATGTCTGCGTGAGCGTCGAACCAAATGAGACCCAGCGTTTGTCCTTGTTCCCGCGCATAAGACGAAACGCCGGTTAGAGATCCAATGGCAATCGAATGATCACCTCCAAGCACGAGAGGCAAATCGTTCGTAGCGAGAATCTCATGTACCTTATTAGCGAGATGCTCACAAGCAATACTGATTTCACCGATGTACTTGAGCTTCTCACCTGGCTCTGGCAATGACCAACGCGGCCTATCAAGGTGAAGATCACCGAGATCCTCAACGTGATAACCAAGACTCGTAATTCTTTCCACGAGGCGAGCAACTCGAAGTGCTGCAGGTCCCATGTCCACTCCGGCCATGCTGGCGCCGTAGCCCAAAGGAACTCCGAGAATTCTTACGCCTCTACTGGGATCCAAGTGGGAAAAATGTTGGAGGTCGTCACGCATGAAGTTTTGCGGCACGTTGGACGAATGCGATGAAGATTACCCGCCGAGATCAAGGTTGAATCCACCGCCGCCGCCCGACTGGCTGGGGAAGAAAGGTTTCAGCAGGCCTGCAAGAGCTGCTAGATTTCGGGTCTGAATCAATAACTCGCCTGGACCCGAAAACTCTGCAACGATTCCTTCACCGCTCATCAGACTACGAAAGAAACCAGAAGCGGCCTTACGAAGAGTGTACTGTGTTGTACCTTCCCAGGCCACAAGATGTCCGGTGTCGACGACGTAACGCTCACCGGGCATCAGCTTCTTTCTATGAATCGCGCCGAATGACGATACGAGCAGCAATCCCCTGCCCTGGACCATCAGGACAAACAGACCTTCGCCGGCAAAGAAGGATTTCGCGCCTCCCCACTTTGTATCGATAGTCAGCGTGCTGTCGCCGGCCAGATATGAGCTCGACTGAACGAAGAACGACTGCCCGCTGAGCTCGATCGCGGCGATGTCGCCGGGAGCTCCTGGCGCAAGCGTTAGTTCTCCGGGTCCACCTCGTGCTGTGAAGGTTGAAACAAATGCAGACTCACCTCCAGCTGCCCGTTTGATAGCACCGAACAGTCCGCCCTTCATCTGCGACTGGAGGTCCACATTCGCGGACATGGAAACCATCGCCCCCGCCTCGGCTTGAATAGACTGCTCAGCCTGTAGCTGCAGCACCGCCAATGAGAATGAGGGTTGATGTAAAACTTCATATCTATAACCTGAACCCTGGCCGCGGGAGTCAGCATCGATGTGGATCCCCCCACCCGCGCCCGGATTCGCTGCAGCACCCGTTGGACCTGCGCTTACGCGGTAGCCGCACGTTCCACAAAACTCCGCCCCTTCAAACACTGCGGCGCCACACTTCGGACAGTTCATAGGACTACTCCTCGAGACTTCTCCTGGATAATTGCTACAGCTTCTTCAGGCGTCTTGGCGAAATCGAGCGCTGCTACGTCGGCTTCACTGACTGCCAGATGTTGCTGCCATTCACGAACAATAGGCGGCCAGCAGTCTCCGAGCAGCACCAACGGCCGCGGCTCAATCACTCGCGTCTGAATCTTATTCCAAACCAACGACAGCTCTGTAACCGTGCCCATGCCGCCGCGAATCGCGATGAACCCTACGGATCTTGTGATGAGGCGTTGGAGTCGTTCGTAGAAATGCGGAGTGGCAACTTTATCGGTGAGATATCGGTTGGGTTCAGCCGTGAATTGATTCATTACGATCCCGAGCACGCGGCCCCCTTCTTCGCGTGCTCCACGACTTGCAGCTTCCATTACGCCGAGGTAACCACCCGTGCAAATCGTGTAACCAGCTTGCGCAAGTAACTGGCCAACACGTCTGGCCTGTTGGTATTCGAGAGCTGAATCCTGGCATTTTGAACCGCCAAAAATGGTGACGATTCGCTCTGTTCCTTCACTCATGTCGCGGCCTCGCCTCGAGTCATTAGCGAGCCTGCCTGCCTGTAACTGACATAGTCGTCGTAACTCTTAAACGACGAGCCATTGTAATGTGAAGGAATTGGAGCAGGATCCAAAAGCCGTTCTGACTGGACGTTCACAAATCCTGCGGCTTCAAATAAGGCGTGGTACTCGGCGACACTTAGCAGTTGGACAGAAACATTAAGTTGATCAATCCACTGGTGTGAAGCGACATTCTCCTGATACAGGTCGACAACATTAACGAAGACTCCGCCGGGTTCGAGCACTCTTCTAATCTCGTTGAGCGCAACAGACATATCAGCGTAGTAGTACAGTGACTCCATCGAGAACGCATGGCTGAACTCACCGTCTCTGAATGGTAGTTCCTGAGCGCTGGCGACGCGGAATTCGAGGTTTAAAAATCCTTTCGATGAGTTCCTGGCAACTTCAACCATTTCGTCGGATATGTCTATCCCAACCACCCGGCCATTTCGAGCCAATTGTGCAAGTAAGCGGCTGGCCCACCCTGATCCGCAGCCGACGTCGAGCACTCGTGCATCGTGAGGCACAGCCAGACGGTTGATGCCCTGCTCGCCAATGGGGCGATGCCCCTTCTCCATGCTCTCTCCGCGTCCAGCACGAGCCCATTCATTGAACTCGCGCCGCAGCGTGTCATCGATGGATTTTGAGGTAGAGGTCCCCATCCTTGAGTTAAGGTCGCAACCGGTAGAGCATGCGCGGAAAAGGAATTGTTTCGCGGATGTGCTCGATTCCACACATCCAGGTCGTACATCGTTCAATGCCCATACCAAACCCGGCATGTGGAACACTCCCAAAGCGTCGGAGATCCAAATACCATTCGAAGGATTCCTTTGGAAGCTGGTGTAACGCTATTTGTTCCTCAAGGAATTCCAGCGATGTGGCACGCTCGCCTCCGCCAATCACTTCGCCATAACCTTCAGAAGCGAGCACATCGACGCCGAGGGCCAATTCCGGGCGCTCTTCATCTCGTGCCATATAGAACGCTTTTACAGCTGCAGGATAGTGATGGACCATCACAGGCCGATCGAACTGGCTCGACAGATACGTCTCGTCCGGCGCGCCAAAATCGCCACCCCATTCAAACGTCGTCTCAAGTGCACCTTGAGCATGACCATCCTGAAGCATCTTTACTGCGTCATCGTAATGAAGACGTGGAAAGGGTGCCTTGATGGCTTCGAGTTTCGATGTGTCGCGTTCCAGCACTTTGAGCTCTTCTGCTCTTTCGTCGAGAACACGAGCAGCGATATACGAAAGCATGCGCTCGGACAGACTCATCACGTCCTCGAGCTTTGCATAAGCCATTTCCGGTTCAACCATCCAGAACTCAGTCAGATGGCGCCGAGTCTTTGACTTCTCTGCTCGAAACGTTGGTCCAAAGCAATATACCTTCCCGAAAGCAGCGGCAGTAGCCTCGTTATAGAGTTGACCGGATTGAGTGAGGTACGCCTTTTCATCTTCGAAATAATCGACCTCGAACAACGTGCTCGTACCTTCGCACGCGGCCGGAGTGAAGATGGGCGCATCACAAAGCGTGAAACCATCATTGTCGAGGAAATCACGGACAGCCCGGACCACAGTATGACGGACTTTTAAAATCGCGTGCTGGCGTCGAGACCTCAGCCAGAGGTGGCGATGGTCCATCAGGAACTCTGTGCCATGTTCCTTCGGGCTGATCGGGTAGTCGCTAACGTTCTGAAGCACACGAGCATCGACGACGTCAACTTCAAATCCACCGGGTGCTCGCGCATCCTCACGCACTGTTCCTCTCACGGTAAGGGCGGATTCCTGACCGAGGTTCTTCAGTGCTTCCCAAACTTCCGGTTGGACGGCACTTTTTAGTACGACGCACTGCACTACGCCGGTGCCATCCCGCAACTGCGGAAACAGAATCTTGCCACTCGACCGCAGATTGTAGAGCCAGCCCTTGAGCGTTACCTCCGCTCCGACGTGTTGCGATAGCTGATTGATGTAAGTTTCTTCGGGGGGTTTTACTTCCAGGGATTCCGTAGCCATTTGCTATAAGTGCTTCTTCCTAACCAGTCGAATTAAGTCGTTCACGAATCATGCGCCGGAGCGTCGGAAACTTCTCCACCCAGTCAGCGGCCTGCAACACGATTTCAAGCGTCGGAGAGATATGATGCTCGTAAACTGCGCCGCGCCCGCACACCGCCGTCTGATATGAAAATGTACCTACCGCTTTCAGTTCACGCTGAATCGTCATAACGCGAAACTGATATGCGAACTCATCCGGATCCAGCGTATCTAATCCATTCCTTCGACGCTCCTCCAGAAAGAAGAGACGATGAGCGCGCAATTCGGCGAGTGTGGGAGGAACGGGTTGCCGGTCCAACAGAAACGAGACAAGGTCGTAACAAGCTGGCCCCATCCGAGCATCCTGATGATCAATGACACGCAGATTTCCTTTTCCGTCAACCATTAAGTTCGCCGCATGAAAGTCACGATGGCAAAGCACTCGAGGCGCGGCAGCGAGCTCAGCGCTAAGATCGTTTAGCTCAGCTTTGAGCTCCGCAGCTTCGGCATGTCGCAATTGTTCGCCGCGCAGACTCCCGAAATAATGCTCGACAAAGAAATCCAGCTCCCACGAAAGCTTTGCTTCATCAAATGCAAGCCGGCTGGCGATCGATTGCGTTGCGACAGCGTGCTCGGTCGCTTTCTGAATGCGCGCAATCAGCTTGATGGCTTCTTCTTTGTAACGTTCACACTCTTCGTCTGCTGACTCCTCGAACACGTTCATCAACTGCCGCCCGCCGAGGTCTTCGAGGACAATGATCCCATTGGGACCATCAACAGCATAGATAGCGGGAACAGGGATATCCGTGGCGGAAAAGAGTCGTGTGACGTCGAGGTAGGGATGAAACTCCGGATCAAACGGCTCAGGGTATACCGCAGCGACAGCCGTTCCCTTCTTCCAACCAATACGAAAGTAATTGCGTGTTGAAGCGTCCGGAGTAAGCGGATCAACTCCGTGGGATTCGATTTTTTGCGATCTGAGAAATCCGATCAGCCTCTCAGCTGCTGAGGACTCAAAAGTTGTAGAGACCACCTGCTTAGCCGAAGTCATTCGTAACAAAGAATCGATACTGTCCTCTGTTGTAGGTTTTTGAGCTCTGATCTACCGCGAGGGGTTCATTTCCTAAAACGGAAGTGAATTGTATCACTCCGTAATAGACACAACAAAATTGTTACCTTTTACTGATCCCTTGAGTGCTTTCGCCGGCGGCTGTTTTCCCGCGACAAGGCCTGCCGGCACTACGACCGAGTCCTGAATTACTTCACCCGCTTCTATCGTTACATTGTCCGCCAGGATGGAGCGGTGGACGGTAGCGCCATCTCCGACTATTACATTGTTCCATAGAATTGACCTAGCCACATCAGCACTCTGCGAGATCACAGAGTTCCGTCCAACACTCCTCGTTTCACCGCGTTCAGCGAGCATCCAGAGGCTGATTTCCAGATAGCGCTGGATGGTGGAAAGTTCAAACCACTTCCCTTCACCGACGTGTGCGGCAATCGGTCGACCTTCGGCGATGGCCCGCGGATAAACGTCCGTCGTTGAATGCGAGAACACTCCTCGCGGAATGAACTCAAAGATTTCAGGTTCGAGAATCTGGATTCCAGTAAACATCAGTGGTGTGCCTGCGCTATTCGCGTTTGGCATGCCTCCGAAACCGGTGATCAATCCGTTCGCAGTATTAACCACACTGAATCTCTCTCTTTTTCTGTTCGGCAGTAGCACCAGCGTAGCGAGTGCCTTGCGTTCGCGGTGAGTGACAAATGCTGCATTGAGATCGATATCAGTGATGATCTTTCCGTTTACGACGACGAAGGTCTCGTTTTCCAGGAGATCACGAGCGTTATCAAGAGCACCACTCGTACCCAGTATCTCAGGTTCCTCGACGTACTGAAGGTGGACTCCGAATTGACGGCCATCTCCAAGTGCCGCTCGCACTGACTCAGGTCGATGATGAAGATTGACAATAATTTCGTTGCAGCCGAACTGCGATAGATATTCCGCTACATACCCCACGAGTGGCTTACCGAGAATCGGAATTGCGGGTTTTGTGCGATCTTCGGTCAAGGGCCAAAGACGCGTACCGTAACCGGCAGAAAGTACCATAGCGCGCATGATCGGATTCTAGACTGACTACCCTCTCTGTAACTACTGGACATCATAAAACAATTGGCCGCGATTGAATCGCGGCCAACTGCGTCAGCAATCCGCTTGCGTCGTGATCACGGTCCTATTGCTAGGAATCTGGTTCGCGGAACACTGACGCCTCTTGCTGCACTTCCAGGTACGCCGTTCCCGCTGCCTGCGGGTGGAGGACTCGGGACAGCGACACTTATCAGGGGAAACCATGAAGCTAGTAGAACTCTCCGGGAAATTTTAGGAGACTAGCTTGAGCTGGATTTTGATAGCGCGGGACTGTAGACCGGAAGGCAAGTTCTGTAAACAGTAAAATTGCAGAGTTGGTAAAGAAACAGAACCGATTGATCCTAAAGGGACCAGTCGGAGGTGTCTTTACGACGCTTTCGATGCGTCTCTAATCATGAGGTCAAACGTTCCGGGAGCTACTTTTCGGAACCTCGTGTTGCGGTTAAGGGAGACGGCAATACTTATCGTTGGGTTCTGCCCCGTGAACTTGAAACCACCCTCCAGAAGCCGGTTGTAGATCTCGTTTACATGGAGTGGTCCACCCTCCTCGCGAAGCAGAAGCGTGACTGCCTGGGGAATGGTCCGATCCATGAATCGATCACTCAACACCTCAATGTCGTTTCTAACCACGGGTATTTGCTGGCGTTTGACGTCCAGGTTCGAGCTTCGAGACTGATTTGGCGAATGATGCACCGCCGCCTCAAGCTCGGCGTCGGACGGCATTCCTAATGAAAGGTTGCTGGAGGCAAGTACCGAGGACAACAGCCGGTAAATCGCTGCTTCGGTCTGACTGGCTAACGTGTCCATCTCAGCTAATTCAGCTCGAACAGTATCGGCTTCGGCTTCAAGCTCTCTCAATCTTGCCGCAAGGTGCATTCGCGCAGCTCGAGACTGACGCAAGCTTTGTTCGAGACGCGACAGCAAATTCTCGTTAGGGCGGTCCATGGCCCAAATCTTAGATTGAAACCGTCGTTTTAACAATAGTTGCCAGCGGAGTGGAGGAATGTAAGTCTAGTAATCGCGCTGAATAACGTACGAAGGTATGGACTTGAGGGCTTCGCAGTAGTCGGATTGAGGAAAGCCGAGCAGCACGCTGCGGCTGGATTCAGCGAACTCGGAGGCGCGGGATCTTGCTTCATCAAGGCAACCAGTTTCGTCGAGAATCGACCGCAGCTTTGCACGAGGTACGCGCTCGTAGTTTCCATCTCGCAAAACCGTCGCGACCAGATCTCGCGCGGACGGTTCCCGTTGCATCAGGTAAATTAAAGGGAGCGTTACCTTACCTCCGATTAAATCCGCTCCTGCCGATTTTCCGAGTTCACCATCCAGAGCAGTAAAGTCCAAAAGATCATCTGTCAGCTGAAACGCCCGTCCCAGGTTCAAGCCATATTCTCGCAATGCGACCTGCTGATTGCTGTTTGCGGCACCTAGAATCGCTCCAACCTCGCAACAGGCGCTGAACAGATAAGCCGTCTTCCGAGTCAACACGTCAAGATACTGCTCCTCAGAGATATCAATCTCACCCAGAAGGATCAGCTGCAACAGCTCTCCCTCAGTCATTTTGCGTGTCACAGCCGTCAGTATGTCCAGAATCTCGAGCGACCGCTCAGCGAGACTGGTTTCAAAGGCCGACATGTAAAGCCAATCACCCATTAAGACCGCAGTATCGTTGCCGAACATCGAATTAATCGTCGGACGATTTCTTCGAGTATCAGAATTGTCGATGATGTCGTCGTGTACGAGAGTAGCCGTGTGCAGAAACTCCATCACTGTCGCCATGCGGATCGAGTTATAGCGGGCGCCGTCACCGCCGACAGAATAGTTCGAGAGGATCGTGAGCGCGGGGCGAACTCGTTTCCCTCCAGAGGCACGAAGATAATCACCGATGTAGGAGATCACCTGAACGTTCGAGCGCGCCTGGCGTTCAAACTCCGCTTCGACCTCTTTTAGCGGTCCAGAGATCAAACTGAAGATTCGTTGTGAGGACTGAGTGGCTTCATCAAGTATTGCAGTTTGACTTGGTGTGGGCATGTGCTTATCGATTTAGCTGGACCACTTAATTAGACCGGTAGTTGGAAAACTGCATGTGAATACCAAAGTCTCTTGATTTCAATTGTGCAATCACCTGTTGAAGCACATCGCGGTCACGACCCGACACCCGCACAGTATCTCCTTGAATCGAGGCCTGGACCTTCGCCTTTGAGTCCTTAATGTACTTTACGACTTCCTTGGCTTTGTCCTGAGGAATTCCCTGCTGGATTTGTGCGTGTTGTCTTACGGTACCTCCTGCAGCGGGTTCGACCTTGCCATAATTGAAAGCTTTGAG
>JBKPAC010000056.1:0-48374 GCA_046726175.1 Acidobacteriota bacterium | reverse complement strand
TCCTTCGCGTCTTTGCGTGAACATGCACATTCGAATGCGTCATAGATGGCTCCTGAGCGTTGCTGCGTTTTGCTTTTCAATTGCGGCCGCCAGCAGCTATTTGTCTAAACCGAAATCTGCCGATAATGGTGATGGGACGTTTACCAATCCGATCGTTCACGCCGACTACTCAGATCCGGATGTTATTCGTGTAGGAGATGATTTCTACCTGACAGCATCGAGCTTCAACTCAGCGCCCGGACTACCAATCCTCCATTCAAGGGACCTCATCAACTGGCGAATCATTGGCCACGCATTTCAACAACAGATACCGCGCGATGTGTTCAGCAAGCCCCAACACGGGAACGGAGTATGGGCGCCGGCTATTCGATGGCACAAAGGCGAGTTCTACATCTATTACGGTGATCCTGATTTCGGTATCTGCATGGTGAAAGCCAAAAACGCTCGTGGTCCATGGTCAACTCCTCTTTTGGTACGTCGGGCAAGAGGTTGGATCGATCCCTGTCCTTTCTGGGACGACGATGGGAATGCCTATCTTGTGCACGCCTGGGCCAACAGTCGCTCGGGAATAAAAAGCATCCTGACGATCAATCGTATGAATTCGGCGGGTACGCAGATCCTCGACGATGGCCGCATGGTCTTCGACGGTCGTCAGCACCACCCGACGATCGAAGGACCAAAACTGTACAAACGGAATGGTTATTACTACATCTTTGCGCCGGCAGGTGGAGTGCCCACCGGATGGCAAACAGTGCTACGTTCGAGAAGTATTTATGGACCGTACGAAGACCGCATTGTCATGGACCAGGGAAGGACAGTCATCAATGGACCACACCAGGGTGGCTGGGTCGAGTTGAAGTCCGGAGAATCATGGTTCGTTCATTTCCAAGACAAAGGAGCTTACGGCCGCATCGTACATTTACAACCGGTGAAGTGGATTGATGACTGGCCGGTGATCGGCAACGACAATGATGGTGATGGAAAAGGCGAACCGGTTACTACGTTTCGGAAACCTGATGTCGGACGAACCTACCCGATCCGAAACCCGCAAACTACAGACGAGTTCAACTCACCGCACCTCGGCCTGCAGTGGCAGTGGCAAGCAAATTACGAAGAGCGTTGGTTCTCGCTTAACCCTCGGCGTGGCTCGATCCGTTTGCATGCAGTTAAAAGACCGAGAACTGCGGCTAATTTGTGGAGTGTTCCTAATTTGTTGCTACAAAAGTTTCCCGCGGAGGAATTCACGGTCGTTACAAAAGTTGAACCAGGAAGGCTGGCGACTGGAGCAAAGGCCGGATTGGTGATAATGGGTCTCGACTATTCCTACGTTGCGGTTGAACACCTGGCGAAGGGGTTCCGAATCGTAAAGGCGACTTGCAGGAATGCCGATGCCGGAACAGCCGAGAAAGAAGAAGCCGTTGCTGCGTTCACCGGTGATCGACTAGACCTGCGAGTCATCGTTACGCACGGCGCGGTCTCCCATTTCAGTTACAGCACTGATGGTGTGAACTTCATTTCGATGGGCGAACCGTTTATGGCTCGGCCAGGGAAATGGATTGGGGCCAAAGTGGGTCTGTTTTGCGTGTCGGAGTTGATGGCGCCATCAGGCTACGCCGATTTTGATTGGTTCCGAGTCAAATGAAACGAAGAGTGTCAAAGCCGAAGCTGTCGAAGTCGATGACCCTTACGCAGTTCGAAAATGCCTACTGGTACGCAACCGAACTGAAAAAATTTGCTGTCGACCTCGGCATCCGGTCGGCAAGTCAGCTGCGAAAGGACGAGCTTGAAGACGCAATCAAGTTATTTCTGAAAACCGGAAAATTGAAGCGTCCACCACAGCGAAATCTTTCCACTCGCGGCGTCCGAGACATTGAGAAAGGGTTAAAACTCGATTTGCCTGTAGTCGTTTACACGAACGACCAAGAGACCAAAGATTTTCTCGAGCGCGAATCGCTGAAGCTAGTTCCGGGGTTTAAGAGAAAGTCTGGCGCGCGATACCGTCTAAACCGTTGGCGGGAAGATCAACTGGCACGCGGTGCGAGAATCACTTACAGAGATTTGATCGCTGAATACATTCGTCTGAATCAGATCGAGGGACCCTTCGAGAAGATTCCGCAGGTTCGATATATCAACTTTCTGAGTGAATTTCTGGCTCGTGAAAAGAATGCTTCCAGAGAACAGGCAATCAACGCGTGGCATCAAGTGAAGAAACTCGATGCGCCGAAGACATATCAGTCGTGGCTCAAATTCCGGCGCGAGCGTTCTTAACTATCTCGACAAACTGACGCGCGCGCTCTGTGATCAGGCCATCGTTGTTTTCGCGGATAGCTTTCGTATCCACGAGATCTGCGCCGACTCCCAGCGCGCTCGCTCCAGCTTTTATGAAGTCTGCCGCCGTCTTCAACGACACACCGCCAGTCGGAACCAGTTCGATCTGCGGCAGCGGAGCCTTAAGCGCTTTGATGTAGCTAGCGCCGCCCAACGCGCCCGCGGGAAATACTTTGACGAAGTCAGCACCGGCAGACCACGCATGGACCACTTCTGTCGGTGTCAGCGCTCCCGGCATAACAGCAATTCCGTAGCGCCGGCAGCACTCGATCGTTGCGAGGTCAAGTGAAGGGCTCACTATAAATTGCGCACCAGCCAGCATACAGGCGCGGGCAGTTTCTGCGTCGAGCACGGTTCCTGCACCAACCAGCGCATCATCGCCATATCGACTCGCAACTTTTTCAATGACAGTGACTGCACCGGGAACGGTCATGGTGATCTCGAGCACTGACACGCCACCTTCCTTGATGGCATCAATGGCTCGGATTGCTTCATCCGCAGACGACGCTCTCACCACTGGAATAACGCCGATGTCTCTGATTCTCTGAATGACTGCTGCTTTGTCCATTCTGTTTGCTGAGGTGAAGCTAGGGTAAGCAGCGGGGTAAACCGCCCTTCCTAACTTGCAAAATTTCAAAGTATTGAAATCTTAGCCCAGTTACAGGTCAGGAAGGGTGGATTACTCCTGCTGCGCCTTTCGTTATCGAGCATCTTTCATCATCTTGCGACGCGAGCTGTTCCACCCTTCATGACTCGTTCAACCTCGGAAAGTGTAGCCATCGTCGTATCACCCGGAGTTGTCATTGCAAGTGCTCCATGCGCCGCTCCACACTCAACTGCCCACTGCGGTCCGCGGTTCGTTAGCAGTCCATAGATCAGTCCCGAAGCAAACGAATCTCCGCCGCCGATGCGATCGAATATCTCCAGGTTCTCACGAATGGGGGCTTGATAGAGTTTGCCATCCGCGAAACAAACTGCTCCCCAATCATTCAGCGTGGCGGTCTTTGCGGTTCTCAAGGTTGTGCCAACAATCAGGAAATTCGGAAACTCTTTCACCGCGAGTTTGATCATTCGTTCAAAATTGGCGACATCAAGTTTCGAGTGATGCTCATCGAGACCTTCGACCTCGAAACCCAAAGCTGCCGTAAAGTCCTCTTCATTTCCGATCATCACGTCGACGAGCGGCGCCAGTTGGCGATTGACTGCTACTGCACGCTCCTTTCCGCCGATCGACTTCCAGAGCGACTCGCGATAGTTCAGGTCGTAGGAGATGATTGTTCCGTTCCCCCGAGCAGCTTGCATTGCTTCGCGAGCTACTTCCGGAGTTGTTTCTGACAGCGCACAAAAGATTCCACCCGTATGGAACCATCGAGCGC
This sequence comes from Acidobacteriota bacterium, assembly GCA_046726175.1. Lineage (GTDB taxonomy): Bacteria > Acidobacteriota > Blastocatellia > Pyrinomonadales > Pyrinomonadaceae > PSRF01. The sequence continues at coordinate 44,670 of JBKPAC010000056.1, read as the reverse complement.
CTTCCTTGCCAAAGATCTCATCCCAATCGATCTCACCGGGACGTAGCTGCGAAACCGCCGTGTGACCTCGATCCGAACAACCGATTGCAGCGCGAACTCCAAAACCGCGCTCGGTGAAATTCAGTCCGTTTCTCACGGTGCGGCCGACGCCGTCGTATTTCACCCAGACGACGTGAGACTGGTCCACACCACCCTGGTACATTAGATCCTGGACCAACCGGCCGACCGGATTATCAGCCAGTGCTGTGACGATCGCTGCGTCCATTCCGAAGCAGCGCTTCAAGCCTCGAGCGACGTTGTATTCGCCGCCGCCTTCCCAGACCTGAAAAGTACGTGCGGTGTGAATCCTTCCGTCGCCCGGATCGAGACGAAGCATCACCTCGCCCAGGCTGACAATATCCCACCGACAATCTGATTTGTTTTTGATGTTCAAGTCAGTGAAGTTCGAAACGACCTATGCGCTTGCTCGAGATCCGTAGTTGGATTTGGCGAAAACCAGGCCACCAATAACACCGACGACTGCTCCAACCACGCCAGCCAACACGAGATATTCAAAGAGTGTTGGACCAGCGACACGCGAAAGCAGTCCGATGAGCCATCCAACAAATGAACCGAAGATGAGACCGATAAAGCCGAACCCAATCAAGGTTCCGGCAGCAAAGGGGCTCCTCGGCAACGCTTCAACGTCTTCGACTTGTTCAAGCGACGGAGACAACAGATGAATGATCAGTAACGCTATCAGATATGCCGAGCCGGCTACGAAGAAGACGAGACTGTAGTTTCCGCCGGTCTTGTCCAAGATGACGCCGACAGCAACAGCCATTGTTGCTCCACCTAACGCTCCAGCCATGCCCCCGATGCCAACGACCGAGCCCACGGCCCGGCGCGGAAACATATCGGATGTCGTAGTGAAGAGATTGCAGGACCAACCCTGGTGAGCTGCCGCTGCAAGACCGATCAAGCCGACCGCGACCCACAGACTCTTGACATTCGCGACAAGCACGATTGGTGTTACGCACAAAGCGCAGATCAGCATCGAAATCTTGCGAGCGCGATTGATCGTCCAGCCTCGCTTAATAAATGTTGACGACAACCACCCGCCGCCGATACTGCCAATGTCTGCGATTAGATAGATCGCAATCAAGGGTGGACCAATATTCGTCAAGTCCAACCCATGATTGTCTCGAAGGAACGGCGGTATCCAATACAAATAAAACCACCAGATTGGATCCGTGAGGTACTTGCCAATCGCAAAGGCCGACGTTTGCCTGTGCGGTATTAACTTAACCCAGGGGATTTTCGCGGCCGGTGGATCTGGTGGATCGCTTTGAATGTGATCTAGTTCGGCTTTCGAAACTCGTGGGTGCTTCTCAGGACGAGCGTAGAGTGGGATCCAGAAGACAAGCCATAGCAGGCCTATCGCGCCGGTTAAGATAAACGCCCACCGCCAACCCCAGTTTAGCGCAATCCAGGGAACAGTAAGTGGCGCCACGATTGCACCGACATTCGATCCGGCGTTGAAAATTCCTGTCGCGAATGCACGTTCCTTTTTGGGAAACCATTCGGCTACTGTCTTAATCGCCGCTGGAAAATTTCCGGCTTCACCTACGCCTAAGGTTGCACGCGCTATTCCGAAACCCAGCGGTGTCCTTGCGAGTGCGTGCCCCATCGCGGCCAGACTCCACCAGATAATCGCGACGATATAGCCCATCCTCGTTCCGATACGATCCATCAACCGTCCGGCGAGAAGCAGACCAAACGCATAAGCCGTATTGAAGGCGGCGACAATGTTCCCGTAATCAACTTCGGTCCATCCGATTATTTGTTTGAGATCTTTAGAAAGAATTCCCAGAACTTGCCGGTCTACGTAGTTGACAGTCGTGGCGAAGAAGAGCAGCGCGCAGATTACCCAGCGATAGCGTCCGATGTGACGGGCAACAGTCTCTGCCTTGGCTGTCGGCGTCTCATCTTTTGTAATAGTCGCGGGATCTACGGTTTCGCTGATGTCACTCATCTTTAGTCTCCTGCTACGACTGCTGGTTTAAAGGGGTAGCACATCCGGGGAGCTGAATTCTGTTCCGTTGACGTTAATCGGAATCTGTGGCCAATCCGGGCTTGACGTTATTGTTTCCAATCGTTCATCAAGAAGTAAGACGGTTTCTTCCACTTTCGTGCCGGTGATGGAAGGATTCCAGGCAAATGCCTGTCTGTCATGAACAACGTCGGTTGATGCAGCGTGCGCAACCCAGTCGCGAGTGCGATACCCGCAGGCGCCTCCCTGATGATGCAGTTTTTCTTCACCTGGAAACCCTGCACAGGCATACGAGCGTGCTGCTATCTGATAAAGCTCAGCTCCTGTAATGCCGCGTCGCGTGCCCGCGAGCAGATTGGCGTTCACTCTCGCAACCGCGTCGGTACGTGAGCGCAACTCTTCGGGCACTCCTCCGGCTGTGACTATTCGCGTCACCGATGCGATCAACCCTTTACGCCGGGCGCAGACGACAATCATCAAAGCCTTTTTCCAGGCAAGCTCAGTCGGCAGCGGATGACGAAACTTCTGGATGCGTTGATCCGCCGCGACCAGCATTACAACCGCTCTGATGTTTACCGCCGCAAGTGCATCCGCAACTTGTCTTGCGACTGCTCTTTCTGTGTGTCCAGGCTCGACGCGTCGAGCCACTTCCGCGATTACCCGTCCGGCATCAGCACCTAAAGATCGGAATCGCTCGAGCTCTCCTGAAGTAAGCGCGTAGCGACAGCCGGCAATTGCTGCTTCAACTGTCTTGCATGTGCCGGCCGGAACGTCTGAACCGAGGGTCTGACGATCCGAAAGCAAAGACTGCGCTCGACGCGTCAGAAAATCCGGGTCGGCTTTCTCTTCTTCCCATGAGAACTCGATTGGTTCAAAGTCTTCATCCGAGATTTCTTCGGCGAGCAGGCGCGGCATCTCGATCCGATTTGCGAGAACGTATCTGCGGCCATCGCTTCTCACTAAAAGGGAAGCGACTCCTGGTTCGCGGCTTGTATCGACGCCATTCGATCCGCCGGCGGTTAGCCATGCGAAGTTGGATTGACCGTTGATGATTACACCACCGAGTCCTTCGCGCTCGAGCATGCGTTGGAGGCGGGAAGTCTTTTCGGCTATCTCGTCCTTTTTCACCCTACTGATTGACTCCGCTTGCCAGAAACCCTCCATCAACCGTCAGCACTTCACCATTCACAAAACTCGCTGCATCTGAAGCGAGAAACACTGCGGCTCCAGCCAACTCCTCAACATTTCCAAAACGCTTCATCGGAGTTCGTAAAAGAAACTCACGACCTCGATCAGTCTCATCGAGCAACTTTTGATTCAACGCCGTGCGGAATACTCCCGGTGCAATTGCATTCACGCAGACACCGCGTCCCGCCCATTCAATCGCTAGCGACTTGGTCAACGAAGCTACTGCGGCTTTGCTCGCTGAATACGCAGCAACCTCATAAAGCGCGACAAACGACGAGAGAGAAGCGATGTTGATGATGCGTCCGTACTCCCGCTTAAGCATGTGTCGCCCGAAAACCTGACAAGCGCGGAATGTCCCAGTCAAATTGGTCTCAATAATGTCGTTCCAATCTTCTTCTGAAAAATCCAGGGTGGGAGCGCGCTTGGTTCGACCTGCCGAGTTCACGAGGATGTCGACTTTGCCGAATGCCTTCAGACTGTCATCAAGTACACGCTGCAGCGAATTGCGGTCCGAAACATCAGATGTTGCGCGAAGCGTTCGTCGTCCACGCGCTTCGATTTCTTTGGCCGTCGCCTCAACCTGTTCCAGCCGTCGCGATGTTGGAACGACGTCCGCGCCAGCCTCGGCAAGTCCGTGAGCGATAGCCCTTCCGATTCCGGAAGTTCCACCTATCACCACCGCCACTTTTCCGTCGAGATCCAAAGGAGAATAGCTCATAATTGCAATCTAATCGGAAGCGATGATCCTCGCACGAGTTGATCGAAAGGTTTGACCACTTTGAAAATCGGTGCGTATTGTGTAGCACCGCCTGTTTAAGCTCGTCAAGCCCCCAAAGCCATTTAGGACTAACAATAACCAGCCGTCAGAGACTCGAATTCCCTGCTTGTATAGAATCCTCTCGCGTGGTAAAGTTTCCACCTTGCCGGGCAAAGTGGTAAAACCATTCGACCATGTGTGATCGAGGTGAGTTTACCCGAATTCCGGTTGTGACGGCAGCCATTTTGGGTGTTTTCACATAACTGGGATTTAAAAAAAGGCATCGGAGCGAGAAGTAGTGGTAGCGACCACTAAACAAAGTATCGATAGGCGGGTTGTCGGTGGAAATGTCTGGCTTAGCCGCCGAACTTCGGGAACTCCGTTAGCGAGTCACTCTTTAGCCTACGAGGTCCTCGAGTTTGAAGAAGCGGTTGGCCGTGCCCAGTTTGAGGAGATCCTTCGGGCGGCAGAACAAAAGGAAGGTCCCGTCGTCATCGTGTTGCTCGGCGGCAGGGGAGCGCAGGCGTTGCATCGTCTGTTAGGGCAGCTGGCCCAGACGGATGCTTACGACGGTCTTTTCGCGCGGCTTCACGTATGCACGCAGGATGCTCTCGCGCCGATGAGACTCGACAACGGACTCAGTTTTGTTCGCGATTTCGAACGCCTGCTTGGTGATCAGTTCTTCAGGAAGGTAAAGAGCTTCACCTGTATGCGTACGGATGCTGAAGATCTCGAGTTTGAGATGAAGCGCTACATCGAGAAGCTCGATTCACTTGGTGGAATCGATATCTTCTTTCTTGGTATGGGGCCTGAACCGGGTGGCGCTTCGCATCTTGCATACATCAAGCCCGGATCCGGCGCTACGCAAAGTGATGTAGCTGGATTGATTCCAATTTCTGAGAGCATCCTGCATCACCATATTTCGAAGTTCAAAGCCGGTGGTAGTGTGATCAATGAGCAGGACGAAAAGGAATGCCGAGCGGCCACGCACATTCTAACGTTGGGTCCGGCGGCGATTCTGGGCGCGAAACGGCTCGTGCAATCAATTGTTGACGCGAGTACCGCTCCAGGAAAGCGAGAAAGCTACAGACGCTTGCTCGATACGCAGATTTCAGATGATCCTGCTACTCAAGCGGCTGAATTAAATGAGAACCCGGGACTCTGGATTCGTCTTCATCCAAACGTTCGATCATTGATATTGCTAGACGTTTTAACGACTTAGGAACTTTTGTGTACGCTCTGTTTCTTGTGCCTCTGTAGTTGCGTGCGGCGCCCACAGAGAAGCAGATACACAGAGGTAACACAGAGAGTTGAATTAAGACTGAGACCTGAAAACCATGTCCACTATACAGCTTCCACAATCCGCGTTGATTAGTGAATACGCGATCATTGTCGATAGCTCAGACAACGTTGCAGTAGTAAAGAAAGAAACGTCGCCTGAACTCGAGGTGATGTTGCCGGACGGTCGCGTGGTCCAGGTCAAAGCGGCGGTACCGCCGGGCCATCGGTTCGCTACGAGGGATATCCCCGCAGGTCAGTTTGTCCTCCAGTTTGGACAGCCAATTGGAACTTCACTCGGCATCACGGAAGGCGAGCAGATCACGCATGGCAACATGTCAAATGATGTGCCGATCGTTCGCGATCTTCCGCCGGATCTTCACACCGCTGCCCCGGATTACATCCCTGTAAGTGAGCGAGCTACGTTCATGGGTTTTCGTCGTCCTGACGGTCGTGTCGGAACTCGTAATTTCGTATTGATCGTGCCGACGAGCATGTGCGCCAGTCACGAAGCACAACAGATTTCGATGATGGCGGAGTTTGCGCTCTACAAGCGTGAGAAGTATCCGAACGTTGATGGCGTAGTAGCAATTCCACACAACAAGGGATGTGGTTGTCAGGATGGATCGACGATCGATGTGATGCTGAGGACATTGTCGAACTACGCCGACCATCCAAATGTCGGCGCTGTAATTCTGATCGATCTCGGTTGCGAGAAGACCAATCTTTCTCAAGTTGAAAAGTACTTGCTCAAACGTGAAAAAGAATTCAAGAAACCGGTTGCGAAAATCGGGATCCAGGATGTTGGCGGGACACAGGCGGCGATCGAGGTTGGACTAAAAGAAGTTGAGCGGATGCTTCCCGAAGCGAATAAGGTGAAGCGCGAGGAGTTTCCCGTCAGTGAATTGGTGCTGGGCGTGAAATGTGGCGGGTCAGATGGTTTTTCAGGAATTTCCGCCAACCCGTCGCTAGGTCGAGCCGCCGACATACTCGTACGTTCCGGTGGTACGGTTTTGATCACCGAAGTGCCTGAGTTCTGCGGTGCTGAGCATCTGCTCGCGAATCGTGCCAAGGATGTCGAGACGGGTCGCGCAGTCTATCGTATGGTTGATTGGTACAAAGACTACGCTTCGAAGTTCGGCGCGGTGCTCAACAACAATCCGAGCCCCGGCAACATCACCGGCGGACTGCTCAATATAACCATTAAATCACTGGGAGCGATTGCGAAAGCCGGAACTACTCGCGTGGAAGGTGTAGTTGAATATGCTGAGACTCCGGTCAATCGTGGACTGAATTTGATGCAGGGCCCGGGCTACGACCAGGAATCGACACCGGGACTCGTTGCTGCGGGCGCCACCATCGTGGTCTTCACTACGGGACGAGGAACGACAATCGGAAACGCGATCGCTCCTGTAATCAAGCTCGCGTCGAATTCGCCTGTGTTCGAACGGATGTCCAACGATCTTGATCTTTCCGCCGGAGGAGTAATTGACGGCACGGAAACGATTGACGAAGTGGGCCAGCGTGTCTATGACCACATTTGCAAAGCAGCAAGTGGAGAGGTCCTCGCAAAGGCCGAGCAGCACAAACACCGCGAGTTCCAGTTCTGGGCGGAGCAAACCGTTTCGCTCTAATCCACAGATTCCGCAGATTCCACAGATTTTTTCGCAATTCCGTTAAGGCCTTAATCTGTGTAATCTGCTTAATCTGTGGATTGAATTCTTTAGGGGGACAAAATGAAACGAAACGCTTCAGCAGAGTGGAAGGGTGGTCTCAAGGACGGCAAAGGGACCATCTCAACCGATAGCGGCGTGCTCGAGAACACACAATACTCGTTCAGCACACGATTCGAAGATGGCAAAGGCACTAATCCCGAAGAACTAGTTGCAGCAGCGCATGCCGGATGTTTTTCGATGGCGCTTTCGGGCCAACTTGGCAATGCAGGATTGACAGCAGACAGTATCAATACGACGGCCAGTGTAACACTTGAGAAAACCGATGCCGGGTTCACGATCACCAAAGTGCATCTGAACGTCGTGGCAAAAGTTCCCGGCGCATCGCAGGAAGCTTTTACGACAGCCGCGAACAACGCCAAGGCTGGTTGTCCAATTTCGCGACTGCTGAAAGCTGACATCACAATGGACGCCAAACTCGAAAGCTGACTCTCTCTGCGACCTCTGTGTTCTCCGTGTCTCTGTGTTTGTTTCTCGCTAGGCCATTCAATAAACACAGAGGCACGGAGAACACAGAGGTTGCACAGAGACAACATTCATATGTCAACGCTCTTAACGGCACCAGTCATCGGCGAAGGGTCGGCCGAGAGCGATCTGAATCAGGACGAACTAGCCGCGATCGTCCAGCACGCTCTCGAACCCATAACAGCCAACGAGCGAGTACTGGCGATCGTTCCTGACAAAACTCGCGACGATAATACCGATCTGCTATTTCCCCTGGCTGCTGATGCTCTAGCGCAAAAAGGAGTGAGGCAGTTCGATGCTCTGGTGGCCCAGGGTACGCACCCGCCGATGACCATTGAGCAGAAACTGTCGAAGATCGGATGCGAGAGTTTCAGCGGGCAGATATTTGATCATCGCTGGGATCTACCCGAAGCGCTTGTCACACTGGGAGAATTAACTGAGTCGCAAGTCAGCAGTTTGACACGAGGACTGGTTTCGGATGCTGTGCCGGTGCGTGTGAACAAACTCCTGGCGCCTGGAGTTTACGATACGATTCTTGTTTGCGGCGGCACTGTCCCGCACGAAGTCGCAGGATTTGCGGGCGGCGCGAAATACTTCTTTCCTGGCGTAGCCGGACCCGAGCTAACTCACACGACGCATTGGCTCGGCGCCCTTGCCGAAATCGAAAACATTATCGGCAAAGTCGAAACACCAACCCGGCATCTGATTGAGGCAGCAGCCGATCTCATTTCACCGCAAGTGATTTCCCTGAACACCGTAGTAACGCGCAATGATGACGGAAGATTGATTACACACGCGTTGTTTGCCGGAGACATTCGCGAGGCCTTTCGCCGAGCCGCTGAAGTCAGCCGGCGGGTGCACATTCAATATACCGGAAGAAAATACAAGCGAGTCGTTGCGCTGCTTGATGAGCACTACGATGAACTTTGGGTGGGAGGCAAAGCCAGTTACAAGCTTGGCGGAGTCATCGAGGATGGCGGTGAGCTGATCATCTATGCTCCGCATCTGAAAGCGATCTCTCAAACGCACGGAGCTTTGATCGAGAAGTATGGCTACGCGCCGTTGGAAAGTGTGCGAGACATGCTCGGAGTGTCACCCGAGCTCCGTGAGAACCTTTGCATCGCAGCTCATCTGGCCCATGTCGCCTATGCAGGTCGTATTGATGAACATGGCCGCATCGTCCCCCGCTTCTCGATCACGATGGCCAGCGGCATTGATGAACAAACATGCCGGCGAGTGAAACTCGGGTTTGTTGACTACCGCACGTTCGATTACGAGCAATTCAAATCTGACCCGGATACATTGATCGTCAAGAACGCAGGTCGGGACTTATACAAAGTGGAGATGGAGAGTTCAGCGAGTTGAAAAGGAACAATTTAACATTCGTCGTTTGACATTTCAGATTTGTCATTTGGCGAGCAAACCGGCAATCAACCAAAATGACAAATGTCAAACGACAAATGATAGATGGGTTTAGTGATTCTTCGTGTTTGAACTACCTGACCTAATCTCAAAATGTTTGCATTCTCCGTGTTCTCCCTGTCTCCGTGGTGATTAACGGCCGCAGAAAAAATACCACGGAGACACGGAGAACACGGAGAAGGTACAGAGTATACAAATTGGGTTGGTAGCCGTTTTAGCAGTCTCTTTGCATACCGGTCGAGTTGGACTAAACTTTCCTCTGTCACAGACGCAACTGAATCCCTCGATAGCACCGGGCGGGCTGCAATCTTCTAAGGGAGGACGGCCATGAGTGATGGCGCCTCGCACCAATCAAGATCTAATTCAACTCGACCCGACGACAGTGATTTTCTCATTGTCGGCCTAGGCGCGTCAGCCGGAGGGATTCAGGCTTTAAAGGAGTTTTTCACCAATGTTCCGAGTGACAGCGGCATCGCGTACGTGGTCATTCTTCACATGTCGCCCGAGCATGAAAGCAAGCTCGCGGAAATACTTCAGACCGCCAGCTCAATACCCGTTACACAGGTTAGAAGTCGGATCAAAGTAGTTCCTGATCATGTTTACGTAATTCCTCCAAGTCAAAACCTTTCGATGAGCGATGGCCACCTGGCGCTCACCCATATGATTGGGGTCGAGGAACGTCGCTCGCCTGTCGATCTCTTCTTTCGAACGCTCGCCGAAACAAATAATAGCCGCGCGGTCTCGGTGATCCTGTCAGGCACCGGAGCCAACGGATCGATGGGTCTAAAGCGCATCAAGGAGAATGGTGGTGTTGTCTTCGTTCAGGATCCGGAAGAAGCGGAATACACGGACATGCCTCGGAATGCAATCGCTACGGGTCTTGTCGATCATGTGCTGCCGGTGGCCGAAATACCGGCAAAGATCCTTGCGTTCAACCAGCACCGCGGCAACTTTCAACAACCTGAAACGACGCTTGAAGCTCCCTCCACTGACGAGCAGGCGTTGCGCGAAATCTTCACTCAGCTACGGGTGCGCACCGGACACGATTTCTCCAACTACAAGCGAGCTACAATGTTGCGTCGAATTGAGCGCCGCGTTGGGTTAAGGGAGCTCCCAGGTATCCGCGCCTATGCGCAATTTCTTAAGGAGCACGAACCCGAGACGCAGGCGTTGATGAAGGACCTCCTTATTAGCGTCACCAACTTTTTCCGCGATGACCAATCCATCAAAGCGCTCGCGTCAGACGTTCTTCCTGAAATCTTCAAGAATAAGAAGGAGGACGATCAGGTTCGCGTCTGGGTTGCCGGCTGTGCTACCGGCGAAGAAATTTATACGCTGGCTATGCTGCTGAGCGAACAGCTTGCAAATTCGGTAACAATGCCGCAGGTCCAGCTTTTCGCTACCGACCTGGATGCCGAGGCGATCGCAATCGCCCGCGAGGGTTTCTACTCTGAGTCGGACGTTGCTGATGTGTCGCCGGAAAGAGTCCGGCGCTTTTTTAATCGTGAGGCCAAGGGTTATAGAGTAAGACGCGAGCTAAGAGAAACAATTCTCTTCGCCGTTCACAACATCATCAAAGATCCGCCGTTCTCACACCTGGATTTAATCTCCTGTCGCAATCTTCTAATTTATTTGAATCGCACGGCCCAGTCGCGGGTTCTCGAGATCAGTCACTTTGCGCTAAACCCGGGCGGCTATCTTTTCCTCGGTGCGTCAGAATCCGTTGAAGTCGCGAATAATCTGTTTTCAACGAGAGACAAGGACCACCATATCTATCAAAGTCGACCCGTTCATCCCCGCACAGCCTTGCCTGTGCCAGAGAGGGGATTCAGGTCGGAATTGCCGTTGGTCTCAGAAAAGGAGAAACCCCCACCCCAGGAGCGAGCGATTGAGCGACTCTCTTACGCAGACTTGCATCAACGTCTTCTTGAAAAACTTGGGCCGCCAAGCCTTGTCGTCAACGAAGAATACGAGATCGTACACCTATCTGCTCGGGCAGGCCGGTTCCTTCAATTTACGGGAGGTGAACCTTCACACAACGTGCTAAAAGCCATCCGGCCGGAGTTGAGATTAGAGCTGCACACCGCCCTCCATCAGGCAGTCCAAAGCCAGACCAACATTGAAGCGAAGGGCCTTAAGGTAAATACCGGCGAAGGAATGGAAACCGTCAACCTTATTGTTCGTCCAGTGCTGCGTGAGAGTGGTCCCACGCGCGGATTCATCCTTGTGCTTTTTGAAAAGGGTGAAAGTGCGCCCGCCGAGACAGACACTCTCGAAGTTGTGAGAACCGCCGAGCCGGTTGCCCGGCATCTCGAAGAGGAGCTGCTTCATGCGAAAGCACAATTGGGCGCCACCATAGAACAATACGAGATTCAACAGGAAGAATTCAGGGCCTCAAATGAAGAACTGCAGGCAATGAATGAAGAGTTGAGGTCTGCAGCTGAAGAGTTGGAAACGAGCAAAGAGGAACTGCAGTCTGTCAATGAAGAGCTAACCACCGTTAATCAGGAATTGAAAATTAAGATCGAAGAACTTAACCAGGCAAATAACGATTTCACCAATCTCATCAATTCAACCGATATAGGCACGATCTTTCTTGACCGGGCATTGAGGGTCAAGCTCTTTACTCCACGAGCCTGCGACACTTTCAATCTCATTGCATCCGATGTCGGCCGTCCGCTCTCAGACATCACTAGTACGCTCGCTTACGATGACCTCGTCAAGGACATGGAGTTTGTTCTAAAGACCCTGCAAACCGTTGAACGTGAGGTACTGAGTGCCGAAGGTCACTGGTACATGATGCGCATCCTCCCGTACCGAACGACTGAGGATCACATCGACGGCGTCGTCTTCACTTTCATGGATATCACCGACAGTAAGGCTGCCAAGCTTGAGTTAGAGCGCTCACGGCAGGACCTTGAAGTGAGAGTTACCGAGCGCACCGGGGATCTGGCTGACGCTAACGAATCGCTATTATTGGAAATTTCTGAGCGGCGTCGCTCTGAATTAGCACGCGTCAAATTGCTCAGCCAGCTGGTAAATGCTCAGGAATTCGAGCGACGACGGATAGCGCGCGAGCTTCACGATCAACTGGGGCAACAGCTAACGTCGTTTAGACTGAAGCTGGAGTCGCTGAAAGAAGAAAGTCCCAATCGTAAGCAAGTGCGGGAAAAAGTGGGCGAATTGCTTTCACTTACGAGTCAGCTCGATTCGGATATTGAATTCCTGGCCTGGGAATTAAGACCTGTAGCGCTCGACGACCTCGGACTCGCCACTGCATTGAGAAACTATACGGCGCGCTGGGCACAGCAGTTTGGAACGAAGGCCCAGTTTCATACTTCGGGTTTTGAGGATCGGCGACCCGCGCGTGCAATCGAGACCAATTTATATCGTATTGCGCAAGAGGCGCTCAACAATGCCGCGAAACACTCCCGTGCGACTCACGTTGATGTGATTCTTGAACGTCGAGATCAGCACGCTGTGCTGATCATAGAAGATAATGGTATAGGGTTCGACCTAATTAATGACCCAGCTTCAGATGGAGATAGGATGGGTCTGACAGGGATGCGCGAACGAGCGGCATTAATCGGCGGTGCTCTGGAAATAGAGTCTACACTGAAAAAAGGAACGACGATCTTGGTTAGAGTGCCACTCGTCGAAGGAAAAGTGTGGGGGAGGTAAGACCCAAGTGAGTAAGGTGCGTGTTCTAATCGTCGAGGACCACGAGACCGTACGAGAAGGACTGAAACTGATTCTCGACGCACAGTCGGACATCGATGTAGTCGGCGAAGCCGGCGATGGTCTGACGGCAGTCGCGCGTGCTCAAGAACTGCTTCCCGACGTCGTGCTCATGGATATTTCTATGCCCAAGTTGAACGGGCTAAAAGCCACCGAAAAGATCAAGCAATCCTGTCCGAATGTGAAGGTACTTGCTCTCACCCGTCACAAGGACGATGGATACCTTCAGCAAATTCTTAGTGTCGGTGCATCAGGTTACGTGCTAAAGCAAAGCTCCAGCCATCAACTACTACACGCGATTCGCTCTGTTGTCGGCGGTGGCAAGTATCTTGATCCTGCAGTTGCTGGAAAAGTAATCGGAGGCTTTGCGGTCAACCGTTCGGCGCCTAGTGGACGTCAGGCCAATCTGAGTGAGCGCGAGTCAGAAACTCTGCGCTTAACTGCCTGGGGTTACAGCAACAAAGAGATCGCCAGTCGTGTGGGCTTGAGCGTTAAGACAGTAGAGGTGCACAAGGCCAACGGCATGAAAAAACTCGGAATGCAAAGTCGGATAGATATTGTGCGCTACGCTCTTTTGCAGGGTTGGTTAGAAGAGACTTAAGTTTTCCAACGGTGGTCCGCTCAACTATCTCGTTCATCCCCGTAATGTTCGATTCTCGCACAGTGCTTGCACAGACTTACTCCTTCCGGACGGCTCTGGACCACTCTCAACGGCAGTCCTTTAGGTTCGGCCTGCAGTGTGAAACTCTTAGACCACAAAGCGTTTCTCTCGCGCTTCGGACCAAGTGATAGATTCTTCCTTTTTGACTTGCAGCATACACAACCTGCTTACTTAGCAAACTTAGCAAACCTCATGCTGCACTCGCTTGGTGCAACAACTTTGTTTGTAGATCGCAAGCTCAATGTAGTAGGCCGCCTTTGGTCCTAGTTCCGAGCCCGTTGATCTGTTAGGGAAAGTCCTTATTTAAATTTCCGTTTTCCCCAATTGTCAGTTTGTGGGGAAAAAGCACATACTTCGCGGGCAACCCTTTAAACGAAGAAGTCTGGCCCTACAGAGCTCGTTGTACTTCTTTGTCTTTTTGGTTGTTGGGTTCAATCTACGACTGTAACCCTGCGGATGGGCGAGGTTTTCGCCCCCTCGCCCCCGCCGCTAATTGCTACATTTGGCTAACGTCGCTCGTTGGGTCGTCAAGCGTCGTTTACCACTGGTGACAGGGCGACCCAAATTCTTTTCCTGGTTAATATGTATGAGTGAACAACGATATCCAAACCCGAACGGCCAGAGTGATCGAACATTCTTTCGGCGGCCCGCTCCAGGGACAATCAGCAGTGTGGATCGATTCATCACTGCTCAACACTCATCGATTCCATTTACCGGTTTGCTGACAAATCAGATCCTTACGAGTCTTCCTGGAGGAGACTTGGCTCGCCTGCTGCCGCACCTTGAACCGATCTCCTTGATTGCAGGTCGTTGCGTCTACGAATTCGGAAACGTGAGTGATTTTGTCTACTTCCCAGAGACGGCTGTTATCTCTCACGTGCATATACTCGAAGATGGAGGAACCACGGCAGCAGCGATCGTTGGTCGCGAAGGTCTAATCGGACTGTCCGCACTTGTTGGTACGACTTCATCGTACTGGGCCCAGGTCACGGTTGGTGGAAGCGCATTGCGAGTGAAGAGCGAGGTCTTAAGAGACGAGTTTAGAAGTAATCACGCGATGCAGTTCCTGGTTCTAAAACATCTCGGTGCACGGCTAGCCCAGTTATCTCAGCGAGCTGTCTGCAACAGCCGCCATCTGCTGGAAGAGCGCTTTTGCACCTGGCTATTAATGATCCTGGATCGCACTCGACGAGAAGAAGTACCGATAACACACGAATTGATCGCGCAACACATGGGAGCTCGTCGTGCCGGCATTACTGGTGCATGCAACGCGCTTCGTGACGCAGGAATTATTCAATACCGCCGACGGCTGATGACCATCACTGATCGCACCAAGCTTGAGTCGGTCGCATGCGAATGCTACCGGGCTGTGCGCGACCTCACTAGTGACACTCCTCCACGTTCTGCAGTTTTAGCGTAGCTCACCTTATCGAACCGAGCGCGGTAGCGCGGGTCAATCTTCAAGACGATCGCGGCAGGAAGCTTAGGAGATTGGCTGCGCCACCGCGCGGGGTGTTCCCTCACTGGAATCAAAAATGCTTACAATCGTTCATCATGGCCAAAGCGCGGAGAATCGAGCCCTGGTGGCTTAGCGATACAAGCGAGATCTGTTCGGCATGCGGTCAATTGTACGCATATCAAACAGAATTCCGCTGCACGAACTGCGATGACGCCATTTGCTCCATATGCGTGCAGACTTCCGAGTTTGTGTGCAGCCTCTGTTGTGACTTGGCTGAGAGCGAGGCGATATAGATGGCGGCGCGAGCAATCTGGAAAGGTAATCTGAAGATCGGATCGGCAACTGTACCGGTCAAGCTGTATTCGGGAGTCGTCGATCGTTCCGTCCGATTCCACATCCTCGATGAAAAGCACCACATGCGAGTCAAGCAACACATGGTGGAGTCAGGACGTGGAGAAGAAGTACCGAATGAAGAGATCGTGAAGGGTTACGAGATCGAGCCCGGCACTTTCGTCATGCTGACGGATGAAGATTTGAAATCAATCGAGCCCGAGCCGTCGCGTGACATTGAAGTCACGGAGTTCGTCCCTCCTGAAGCGATTAGTCCGGCCTGGTATGACCGGCCGTACTTTCTTGGCCCAGACGGAGACGTGAAGGCCTACTTCGCACTGGTGGAAGCATTGCAGAACAAAAAGAGAGAAGGAATCGCTCATTGGGTCATGCGGAACAAGGCTTATGTTGGCGCGTTGCGCGCGGAAGACGACTACCTGGTGCTCTTCACGTTGCGCAATGCAGACGAGGTTATCTCGTCGCGTAGCCTTTCCAGCGTCGGTGGCAGACCTCCGACGGTTAAAGAGATCAGCATGGCGAAGCAGCTCGTGACTTTGCTGAAGGGAGAATTCGACCCCAAAGAATACAAGGACGAATACCGCAATCGAGTAATGGAATTTATTGAGCGGAAGGCCAAAGGCAAAGCCCCGAGACTTAAGGCCGTGAAGACGAAACGCAAGACTACGTCGCTCGACAGCGTGCTGTCGAAGAGTATTGCGGCTTTGCGAAAGGAGAAACGTGCCGCCTAGAAAAGCGCGAAAGCAGCGGGACGACACCGAAGAACGGCAGGGAGTACGTCCCATCTGGTCGGGTACTTTGACCTTCGGCCTCGTCAGTGTGCCGGTGGATTTGCTGCCGGCATACCAGAGCAAACGAACATCTTTGCGAATGTTGGGACCTGAGGGCGAACCACTGTTTCGCAAGTACTATTCGCAAAAGACCGGACGCGATCTGGATGCGGATCAAATGATTCGCGGATACGAGGTTTCTAAAGATAAGTTTGTCGTCGTAACGGACGAGGAGTTGGAACGGCTGGCCCCTGAGAAAACTCGCGACATCGATGTGCGACTCTTCGTCGACAACGACTCAATTCCGCCCGTCTACTTCGATCGTAGTTATTTCCTGGTGCCGAGTGGTGGTTCGGAAAAAGCTTATCGTTTGCTTGCCGAGACAATGGGCAAGAGTGGGCTTGCGGGTATCGCGACGTTTGTGATGCGTGGCAAAGAGTATCTCGTGGCAATCTTCTCGGAGAACGGAATCCTGCGCGCTGAGACGATGCGGTTCGAGGATGAACTGCGCACGCCGGAGCAAGTAGGGCTCCCGGAAAAGACTAAAGTTACAAAAGCCGCGGTTAGTAAGTTCGAAAGATTGATCAGCGCCAAGTCCAAAAAACAAATGACGCGTAGCAAGCTCGCGGATGAATATTCTGAGCAGTTGATGAAGCTCGTGAAAAAGAAGCGTTCGCAGAAGAAGAATGTAATTGAGGTTGAAGGAGCCGAACGCGACGAAGGTAAAGTTATTGATCTGGTCGAAGTGCTTAAACGAAGTCTCAAAGGAAAGGCAGCGTAGGAACATGGTGCCGGAGGTCGGACTCGAACCGACATGAGGAGTGAACCTCGCCAGATTTTGAGTCTGGTGCGTATACCAATTTCGCCACTCCGGCGTTTTGGAGTTTGGATGATAAAGCCTCAACGTTGACCACGCAAGCAGGCGATACCGTTATTCAAATCCGTAAACAATGCGTGAGTCCGACAAATCACGAACATTAAGCAGCGACAGAATTCAAAGGACTTAAGGCTCAGAACCGGATCCTTGCTAGAGCGTCTAAGTAACGTTTCCGATGACATTTACTCCACGCGTAAAAACGTGTTTGCCACAGTTGTAAAAAACGGTTAGAATACGCAGGCCTGTAATTGCGGCACAGGATCCCGCCCAAATTGCCGCCCCTAACAACCCTCGCAGTGCTGGTTGAGAGACTTGTAGATCTTCGGGAAGCTCTGCGTATCCAATCGGCGGATTCCAGGAGTTAAGAAGAAATGTCTGGTGACTTACGGTCACGAATTCTGATTGTCGACGACGAACTCGAGATCACAGAAATCCTCTCTGATCTTCTCAGCACTGTATACGACTGCGTTACCTGCGGTTCTGCCGAAGCAGCATTAGCGCTCATGCGGCAGAGCGAGTTTGCACTGGTCATATCCGACATCACAATGCCAGGTATGAGCGGCCTCGACATGATCCCGCATGCCAAGCAACTAGCCCCTGACACTGTTGTCGTGATGATAAGCGGAATGCAGACCGTCGAGAGCGCAATCGGTGCGCTGCGGTTAGGGGCATTTGATTATTTGATGAAGCCGTTTGACCTGCGGCAGGTTGAAGCTGTCGTCAAGCGAGCGCTTGAACACCACGAACTGATTGTTGCCAAGCAGCGTTACGAAAATCACCTGGAGGAGTTAGTCGAACAGCGTACTGCAGAACTCGACCGCACACTTGATTCACTTGAAGATGCGTATCGCTCGACGTTGCGTGCCTTGACTGCGGCGCTCGAGACTCGCGATTCCGAAACCCACGGTCACTCAGAGCGCGTCGTAACTTACAGTTTGCGGCTGGGCCGGGAATATGGCTTAAGTAGCGCCGAGATGAAGTCGCTTGAGTTTGGTTCGCTTCTTCACGACATTGGAAAGATCGGGGTGCCTGATTCGATTTTGCGGAAACCCGCGAAGCTGACGGACGAGGAATGGATTCGCATGCGAGAACACCCAATGCATGGTCAGCAGATCCTGCGTGGTATCGAGTTCCTCGAAGGAGCAGCTCGCGTCGTCGCGCAGCATCACGAGAAGTGGGACGGTTCCGGATATCCGCTGGGTTTGCGCGCTGAAGACATTGACCTGTGTGCTCGAATATTTGCGGTTGCTGACGCCTTCGACGCAATGACCAGTGATCGAGTCTATCGACGCGGCAAGTCCTATGAAGCGGCATCTCAAGAGCTTGATGACTGGGCGGGAAGACAGTTCGATCCAAAAGTGATCGAAGCTTTCCATCGCGTGCCAAAGGAAGACTGGGAAGAACTACATCGGCTATCGTTGTTACCGAAGAATGAAGACTTTCAAGTCGGGCGCGTCGTGAAGATGGTCGAATCTCCTGCCGACGTATTGGTTGGGTAAGAGAGATCTGGCCGCGGATTTGCGCGGATAAAAACGGATCTGAACAAAACAGTTAAAGGAATTCGGACAACAAAAACAGCTAGCGAATACGAGTTCGTTAGCTGTTTTCTTTTTCAGATCTGTTTGTATCCGCGTTCATCCGCGGCTAAATTCCGCTGCTAATTTCCGTGGCTACTCATTTGGCACGACGTAGCCGCGCCGTGAACGAAGATTTAAACCCACTCGGCGCGACGCGACCTCGACGTGGCGATACTCGCCAGGCTTAGCCGTTGAAAGTGGCTTTCGCGGACGATAGGTGACGACGTACTCGGCATCAATATGTCGGGCCACTTCTTTTGTAGTCGCCAACATTTGATTCGCATCCAAAGGCAGGAAGATCTTGCCGCCGGTTTCCTCCGCGACTCCTGTCAACACCTGCTGGCTCTTTTTTGTTTCTGCCTCGTACGCCTTACGCTGTTTACGCATCGCCGGATCGAAACGAATGCTCACGCCAAAAGACGGGCTGCGCGTTTGACCCGGAGGGAGTGTTGGATCAGTCATCGTTATCGGGTCAGACGTTACGGGTCTTTGTCCGCCAGCAACCGGAGCAGACGAAGATTTCTTTTGTCGCACAAATTCCGTGTAGCTGATCACGTGTACTGTGGCTCGAGCCGCGATCAATTGTTTGATAGCGTCGCTGCGGTCTGCCTTTCCACCAGTATCAACTCCGTCGGTAATGAGAACGACGTGCCGACTGCCTTCAGGACGCGTCTTCAACTGTTGCGCTGCGACGACCAGAGCATCAGCAAATCGGGCCCGCTTGCCCGACAGTAGCTTGGTTTTCAAAACCTTCACCGTAGCTTCTTTATTTGTGGTCCACGGCTGCAGTATCTCTACCGCGTTGTTGAATTGAATCACTTCGACGGAAGCCCCTTGCGGCAATTGGTTCACAAGTTGAAGGGCAACGGAGCGGGTAAGTGATGTTTGTTTTGAGACTGCTCCGAGACCGCTTAGTTCGCCTCCGGTATCCAACACCAACAATACGTTTGCGGGAATGTGACGAATGCTGCGAATCTGTTGAGCAACACCGTCTTCAAGAACAAGCACATCATCGCTCGTCAGGGTCGGGTCGTAATGACCAAATTGATCGAGAGCGATAACCGGCAGTCGGACTTCTTCGGTATAGACGCGAACGGATTCCTGATCCTGTTCATGCGGGGTAGGGCTTGGAGAAGGCGACGACGCAGGTTTGGAAGCACCTGATTGTGCCGTTGCGTAGGTCGAGACGGTAAGTACCGACAAGATTAAGCACAGGAGCTTTACTGACTTGAGCACTTTCAGATTTTCACTTTCTGATGTTTAGAAACTGGCAGCTTTGATGCGGCCTGAGAGGCAATAGAGTTGCCCAGGCAGCAGGTCACGTTGTTCTCGCCGCCAGTGCCTGTACCGCCGTAATAGCCACAGCATCAACAATGTCTTCGGCTTTACAACCTCGCGAAAGGTCGTTTGCCGGTCGATCAAGCCCTTGCAGAATGGGGCCGATTGCGGTTGCGCCCGCTAGTCGTTCCGTAAGTTTGTAAGCAATGTTACCGGCTTGTAGATCCGGAAAGATCAGGACGTTCGCTCTGCCGGCGACGGGAGAGCCAGGAGCTTTCGACTGGCCGACGGATTCTAATAAGGCTGCATCGGCTTGCAGTTCACCATCAACATCTAGTTCCGGAGCACGCGCTCGCACGGTGCGAGTAGCTTCAACAACCTTATCGACGAGCCGGTGTTTGGCGCTACCCTTGGTAGAAAAAGAAAGCATCGCAACACGTGGTTCGACATCCAGCAAAGCACGACACGAGTCCGCCGAAGCAAGCGCGATCTCCGCCAACTCTGCAGCGTTCGGTTCAATCACCACACCGCAGTCGGCGAAGATCAATGCCCCTTTGCTACCAAAACTATCATCTCTCAACGACATCAAAAAAAAGCTGGAGACGAGTTTCAAGCCGGGACGCACACCGATGCAGTGAAGTGCTGCGCGGACTGTATGCGAAGTTGTGTTTGTCGCGCCCGCCACTGATCCATCCGCACGTCCCAGCCGAACCATGAGATTCCCGTAATAGAGGGGATCTGCGAGCACAGTTCGCGATTCGTCGATCGTTAAACCCTTGGCCCGACGCAGTTCGTGAAAAAACGAGGCCATCTTTTCAAAATCAGACGCTCGCCGGTGATCAAGAACCTCGACACCGCCGAGATCGACCTGCTCTCGACGTGCGGTTTCGCGGATGATTGTTTCGTCGCCCAGTAAGGTGATCCTCGCGAGTCGGATGCGAGAGCAGATACCTGCTGCGACGACGGTGCGGGGATCGTTTCCTTCAGGTAGAACAATGTGTTTTATTTGTGCAGCAGCTCGCTGCCGAATTCGTTCCAGGATGTCCATAAGAATGCGGAGTCTAACGAAGAGGAGTCTGGGAGTCTAGGAGTCGAGGAGTCTGGGAGTCCAGGAGTCTTGGGGGGCGAATTTGGACCCGCTGAATACAAACCGACAGAAGAGCGACTTTATAAACAGTTCTTAGCTCCTGTTGAGCAGGAATGTAAAAAACTGGTGAAGCAGAAATATGGGTTAGTGCCTACTTGGAATCCTTTCGATAATGAGGTCAAGTCAATCGAGGTGAGCTAGCGATGGAAATTTTGGTACAGATTTTAGCGTTCGTCATTATGTTTGTCGTCCACGAGGTCCTGTTCACCAGATGGTTGTCGCCGCTGGCATCAGCAATTGCCTCATCTACCATTGTTAACCTTGCATTCATTCCATTCTATGTTCACCATCGTCGTGTTTCCGCAAAGCGTGTAATAATCGCCGCTGTTTCGTCGGCAGTGTTAATCTACGTCATTGAAATCCTTACTCACCAATGAATATACGGCCCGACCCGAAACTTGACTGCGAGACTCCAAGACTCCTAGACTCCAAGACTACATGAGCGTGACCGCGCGGAGAATCAGGAACCTGTTGACGTTTATTCCGAATCTCGTGCTTCTTAGCTTGAGGTTGATGGTCGATTCACGCGTTCCTGCGAAGGAAAGATTACTTGTCGCTGGCGCAGTTGTTTACGCGATTGTCCCGCTCGATTTCGTTCCTGACATGATTCCGTTTGTGGGTCAAATCGACGACCTGTATCTGGTTTCGTTGACTCTGCTTCGGTTGATGACTGTCACCAATCCGTCGGTTGTTCGCGAGCATTGGAACGGTGGCGGCGATGTTGTGGAGTTTGTCGGAGCAGCGGCAATGCTGGCGGGGAAGTTGTTACCGCAACGAGTACGGCGAATACTGACGGCGCGCGTTGAGTTTAATAATAGAGAAGTCTCGACGCCGTTGTTGGTCGAGCGCCCGACGCCTGCTCCAGAGAATTCACAGCGCCAGGGAGCCGCTTAGATTTTCGACTTTGGATTGTCGATTTCGATTTGTAAGTTCAAAAATCAAAAATCAAAAATCGAAAATCAGCAATCATCCGTCCCCACTCAACTGATTCAGCAGCTTTTCATGAATGCCGCCGAAGCCACCATTCGACATGATCGCGACTACGTCACCACTCTCCAGCATCGGCATCAAGTGATTGATAATCTCCTCTGCTCCTGCGAGAGCGCACGCCTGTCTTCCAGTCTGACAGATATCCTCAATTAGCTTTGCAGTGTCGAGCATTCGACCCTTCTCTGTAACCTTGTCACGATCGAACACGTTAGCAATCACGACATAATCGGCTGCTGTGAACGCGCCCGCATAGGAATCCTGAAAAACAGCCAGTCGTGACGACCACGAGCGAGGCTCGAAAACCGCGATCAAGCGTCTATGACCGAACCGTTGACGCAAGGCGCTCAGAGTTTCACGCACCGCCGTCGGATGATGAGCAAAGTCGTCGATAATCGTGATACCACGAGCTTCGCCGCGCACCTCGGCTCGACGTCGAACGTTCTTGAAGGTCACCAGCGCCTCAGCGATATTGGCACGTCCGACACCCCATGCATCCGCGGCGATTATCACAGCCAGGCAGTTCAGCATATTGAAATCGCCGAAGAGTGGACTGCGAAACTCTCCCCACTCCTTACCTTCGCGAAATACTTTGAAGCTTGAAAGCTGACCCGAATAGTTTTGATCGCGAATTTGCCAGCGAGCACTTTCGTCGAAACCAAAGGTTTCCAGCTGCGTGAACAACTTCTGACCCATGGATTGGACCACATCACGAACATGCGGACTGTCCCATCCTGCAATTAAGCGGCCGTTTGCGGGAACCAGATTCATCAGCCGGCGGAAAGCGAGTTTCACAGCCGCAAGATCCGCATAAATGTCTGCGTGGTCGAACTCGATGTTGTTCACAACTGCGACTTCCGGTAGGTAGTGCATGAACTTGGGTCCCTTATCGAAGTACGCGGTGTCATACTCGTCTCCTTCGATAATGAAGTACTCACTTCCGGTCACGCGAAAACTAACGTCGAAATTCTGAGCAATACCGCCGATCAGAAAGCTCGGATTCAAACCACCTTGATCGATGACCCACGCAGCGATACTCGTCGTAGTAGTCTTCCCATGTGTCCCGGCTACAACCAGCGAGCGTCGACCACGAATGAATTCTTCTTTGACCACCTCCGCCTGCGATCGATAGACCATTCGCCGCTTGAGCGTTTCTTCGAGCTCGGGATTGCCGCGTGGAATTGCGTTACCAACGATCACACACTCTGTAGCTGGATCGATATGTTCGCTCTTGTAACCTCGCAGAATGTCGATCCCGAGTGACTCGAGCATCGTCGACATTGGCGGATAAACGTTCTCGTCCGAACCTGTGATGCGGTGTCCTCGCGCGTGCAACATCCCCGCGAGCGAAGCCATTGCAGTTCCGCAAATTCCAATAAGGTGATAGTGCATTCTTTAACTAATGTGTCAGCGTCTGCCCGAGCTTGCTCGATGGCGTGTGATGCGAAACCTGATCGGTTTTGAAGATCTGCAATAAATGCTTCCAATGCAGTTTCTTAATCAAAGTAAGCTCAGCCACGTCAGCGCCGCGAATGTGACGCCACAGTTTCTGCAGTGAAGCTACAAAGTAGCTCGCGAGACGGTTCGCGATCACTCGCCATCGCGGCAGCGTCAGTTGTTCACACAGGAATTCAGCCTCCAGCTTTACTCGCAGCTTCTCGAGGTTGGTCCAACGCTTGCTCGCGCTGTGCCCCCCTTGATGCATTACTACCGCAGTGGGCACAAACAGCAACTGCCAACCGGCACGCGAGATTCGAAAACACCATTCGTTATCTTCGGAATACATCTCGAACCGTTCGTCAAACCCACCTACAGTGTCGAGCACCTCGCGACGCACCATGACGGCGGCCCCACTGAGCATCGGAACTGTACGGCGGCGGTCATGAGCCCAGTGACCACCCAGCAATAACTCCCCTCGCAGCCGTGCGGGCAACAGCAAGTAGAGTTTTAAATTGGAGATGATGATCTGCCACGCGCGCGTGGGATTGTGCCAGACGCTAATTTGAACCGAACCCTCGCTATTTAGGATTCTTGGGCCACACGCACCAATGCCTGGTGAAGATTTCAAGGAAGCAAGCAGAGTGTCGATCGCCCCGCGAGAAACTTCAGCGTCAGGGTTAAGGAGAAAAACTAGGGGCGACTTTGTAAGCTGGAAGGCTTGATTATTAGCTGGGCCAAACCCCAGGTTCGCATGATTGCGAATTATGCGTAGCGTCCCTTCGTCAATCAGCTCCGCCGCGAAAGCTGCGGCACACAAAGAATGAATACTGTCATCACTCGAGGCATTGTCGACAATAACGATTTCATAAGAGACCTGCGGTGGGAATTCGAGAATTTTTTCTACACAACGCCGCAGTAACTCTCCGCAGTTCCAATTGACGATAACAATCGATAATTCCGGGGCTCCCCTTGTCAGGTGGCTCACAACAGAACACCTCCGTAGTACATGCCACCGAGCGCTTTCTCATCAGCATTCTGCAAAGCGTTTAGATCCGACTGGACCATTTCTTTGACGAGTTCCGGAAATGTGTGCCGAGGTTTCCACCCGAGCGTTTCTCGAGCTTTGGTGGCATCACCGATCAACAAGTCAACTTCAGCCGGCCGCAGAAATCGCGGGTCGAGTTTGACGTAGCGCTCCCAGTCGAGACCTACTTCACCGAATGCTAACTCACAAAATTCACGGACGGTGTGTGTTTCGCCGCTGGCAATAACGTAGTCGGAAGGTTCAGGTTGTTGCAGCATGAGGTGCATAGCGCGAACGTAATCTTCAGAGTGTCCCCAGTCGCGACGAGCATCAAGGTTGCCTAGCAATAACTCATCTGTCAGACCCAGCTTGATGCGAGCTACAGTCGATGTGATCTTGCGAGTTACGAATTCATAACCGCGGCGCGGTCCTTCGTGATTGAACAGAATCCCGCTGACACAGTACATCCCATAAGCTTCACGATAATTTCGTGTAAGCTCAAAACCTGCAACTTTGCTGATCCCGTACGGCGAGCGCGGATGAAAACGGGTGGTCTCGCGTTGAGGCACTTCCTCGGCTTTGCCGAACATTTCGGAGGAGCCGGCGAAGTAGAATCTGCAATCCCTCTGCAGCTCTCTCAGTGCGGCTAACATGAAGTGAGTGCCATTAATATTGGTGTTCATCGTCGAAAAGCCATCGGCGAAACTTTCGGCGACGAAGCTTTGGGCTGCGAGGTGGTAGCACTCATCGAACTTGTGCCTGGCGATAACGTGAAAGATGCTCGGGTAGCTTTCAAGACTGGAGGGGTGAAGGGTCAACTGGTCGAGCAGATGGACGATTCGAGAAAAGTGGCGACCCGGATCCTCCAGAGCCACGCGACGGACGAGCCCGTGAACTTCATAGCCCAGCGACAGAAGCAATTCGGCCAAATAACTGCCATCTTGTCCGCTGATACCTGTGATCAGTGCCCGTTTCATACTTTGAAAACTGTTCAGAACTGCGCCAGACGAGTTGTTTCGGGTTTATGAAGAATGCTTCGGAAGTTTAGCACAGAAGATCTTTGAGGGCACTGAAGACACCATTTGAATATCTATGATAGCGAAGGGTAATCAATTTCCTGTAATCCCGCGATAAGGAGTAGAGAAAGTTCTCTACTCCTTATCTTTTTGGATCGGTAATTTCCTGGTCAGAGCCTATTCTTGACACTTGGTTGCTCTACTCTCAGAATCCTCAAGGCCCAGATCATGCTCAGCCAAGCTGTAAGGAGAAACTCATACATTCATGCCGAAACTCTTTATTACCGGAGGAGCTGGATTTATCGGATCCGCCTTCGTAAGGCTGGCACTCGAGAATGACCCCAATTGTAAGGTTGCGAATTTTGACGCGCTCACCTACGCGGGAAATCTCGACAACCTCAAGAACCTGGATGACACACGCCACAATTTTATTCGAGGGGACATAGCAGATCGCGAAGCCGTCCTAGCAGCACTCGACAGCGACACGGATGCAATCATCAACTTTGCAGCCGAGTCGCACGTTGATCGCAGCATTCTTTCGGCGGATGACTTTCTGCGAACTAACATTATCGGTACACAGGTGCTCCTTGATGCGGCCCGCGAGCGAGGGGTACCTCGCTTCGTCCAAGTCTCGACAGATGAAGTACTGGGGAGTCTGCCCGAAGACGAAGAGCAGTTTTTTGTCGAAGATTCGCCATTTGCGCCGAACAGTCCTTATGCAGCCTCAAAGGCTGCCGCAGAACATCTAATCCGCGCCGCTCACCACACGTTTGGAATGGACACGGTTGTCACTCGATGTGGCAACAACTATGGCCCCCGGCAGTTCCCCGAAAAGTTCTTACCTCTCGCGATTTCCAATGCGCTTTCTGATACTCCGATTCCGGTGTACGGCGACGGCTGCAACGTTCGGGATTGGATCTTTGTTGAGGATCATTGCCGGGCCATTCTTGCCGCGCTGGAAAAAGGGCGATCGGGGGCAACCTATAACATCGGTGCACGAAACGAACGTCGGAATCTCGACGTTGTGAGGTCGCTGTTGGATGCCCTTGGCAAGCCGCATTCGCTAATTACTTTTGTGAAGGATCGTCCGGGACACGATCGACGCTACGCAATCGATCCTTCGCTAACCGAAACCGAACTTGGTTGGCGACCACAGGAAACGTGGGAGAGTGGTCTGGCTCGAACAATTCAGTGGTACCGGGCCAATTCCCAATGGATTGAGCGTACTCGAAGCGGCGCTTATCGAGATTATTATTGCCAGCAGTATGGAAAGGAGATCTCGGCGAATTGAAGGTATTTGTTTCCGGCGCTGGAGGTTTGGTTGGTAACGCTGTTCGCCATCATTGCGAGATGATGGGCGATCATGTGTTTGCCGCTGATCACAGATCGCTTGATATAGCCGACGCCAATCGCGTTCTAACTGCTCTAATTGATGCAAAACCCGACGTAGTTATCAACTGCGCTGCATGGACCGATGTGGATGGGTGCGAAAGAGATGCTGCGAGAGCCTTCGCCGCCAACGCCTGGGGACCACAGAATCTTGCTCGCGCCAGCCGGCTGATTAGTGCGGGCTTCATCACAATATCAACTGACTACGTCTTTGACGGAACTAAGCAGGGCTTCTACACGCAGCGTGATGATCCAAACCCACAAAGCGTTTACGCAGCCGCAAAACTTGAAGGTGAGATTCGCGCGCGAGAGGCGTACGCGCGGACGATAATAGTTCGCAGCGGTTTCATCTTTGGTCCGAGAGGAAAGAACTTCTTAAGTACTGTCGGAAAACGAATCGCAAACGGTGAGACGGTCAAAGCCATCTCTGACTGTTTTGGTACTCCAACATACGCAGTTGATCTTGCAAAACGTCTTCGCGAGTTGTCGGAGATTGACCTCCCAGGAGTCTTCCATGTCGTGAATGACGGTAACGGGGTCAGTTACGACGGGTTTGCTCACGCCGTGTCCCAAGCCCTCGGCAAAGAAACTTTGATCGAATCAGTCACTGAGGATTCACTCAAGCGACCGGCAGCTCGGCCACGAAACTCAAGGATGAAATGTCTGATGTCGGATGCGCTAGGTCTGAATCGATTACAGTCGTGGCGCAAAGCCGTCGAGCATTTCGTTCAGGCAAGTCATGTGAGCGTCTAAGCTCAATTCGAGTCAGACGCTCGGAATCCAAGCGGAACGCTTAACAGGACCAGTTTACGCTTGCCACACGTTCAGTCTCTGCCTATTATTCTATTCCCCCTCAGATATTTAGATTGAGGTTCAGCTAATAATGTCGCAAGATAACCGCCTTCTTCCGGCCAGTGCAATTGAACGAGGCCTGGATCGTCCGCTCTCGGAGATTGCACAAGCCAAGCCCTACGGGGTGGCTGCTGAGTCAACCCACCTTCGCGATTATCTTTTCGTAGTGCTGAAGCGAAAGTGGCTGATCCTCAGTCTCGTATTAGTAGTAACTTCGCTGGTAACTATCCAGATGTCTCGCGCCCCGGCAATTTATCAGGGCGAGACAATGATTCGGATCGAGCCGCGCCAGTCGAGCGTCCTGCAGTCCAAGGACGTTGTAATCACGGCTCCGGATCCTAATTTCTGGGGCACGCAACTTCGCCTTCTCGAAAATCCAGCACTCGCACGTCAAGTTGTCCTTACGTTGGATCTGCCGAACAATTCTAGTTTCTTTGGTGGACAGGCTCAGGGCGGGATCTTCTCATCGCTCAGGAAAGTCTTTTCGCGCAGCAAAAGCACCGTTACGCCGATTCCTTCAGCGCCAGGCGGTTTGCAGGTAGTTAAGGAAGAACAAGTTTCGGATCGAGTTCTGACTCCCGAGCAGTTAGCCCAATTAGAACCCTACGAAGATGCGATCATCGAGGGTGAAATCGTTGAGCCACAACCGCAAACAAATCTGGTAAAAATAAAGTTTCAGCATTCCGATCCTGCACTTGCGCAGAATATCGCCAATACGCTGGCGCAAGTCTTCGTAGCGAATAACTTAGATCGGAATGCGGGTGTTTCGAACAGAACTGAGGACATCCTTGCGACTGAAATCGCGAACCTGCAGGGAAAGATTAAATCTGATCAGCAGAAACAGTTCGATTACGCCAGAAGCCATAACCTGCCTCTGAACGCAGGCCCGGACGGTAATCTCGAGCTGAAGAAGCTGGCGACCCTGAGCAATCAGTTGCTGGACGCTGAGAACGAGAGGAAGAACCTTCAGGCCCAATACGAAGCAGCAAAGTCGACGGGAGATCCACTTTCGATTCCGGAAGTCCTGAATAATGAACGGATCGACAGACTTCGCGACAAGATTTCCGCGCTTAAAGAGAAGAGAGATTCTTTGCTCGTCATCTACACGCCGGAATGGCCGG
The DNA here is from genome assembly GCA_046726175.1 of Acidobacteriota bacterium. Lineage (GTDB taxonomy): Bacteria > Acidobacteriota > Blastocatellia > Pyrinomonadales > Pyrinomonadaceae > PSRF01. Next base: position 16,111 of record JBKPAC010000056.1, on the reverse strand, counting down.
AAGTGAAAAGGGTCGAAGCTGAATTGAAGCCCCTCGAAGGCGAGGTTGCCAGGGCTTCGAAAGAGATTGTCACGTCGATGAGGAGCCGCTACGAAGCTGCTCTTTCACGCGAGAATAGCCTGCGCCGAAGCTACGAACAGCAAAGAGGAACAACTACTCAGCAAACGCGGGATCAACTCGAGATGCTCCAGATGAGTCAGGAGCTCGAGACAAATAAGCAGTACCTGAACACGTTGCTTCAACGTCAAAAGGAGTTTCAGGTGGGTAGCGGTGACCGACCGAATGAAGTAAGCATTGCAAGCCTCAGCCGCCTACCTCGCGTTCCAGTTGGACCTCCGCGAATGCGGAATATTTTGATCGCTTTTGTATTGTCACTTTTCGCAGGAATCGGACTGGCGTTCTTGCTTGACTTCCTCGATGACACAGTCAAGTCGTTGGAGGACGTCGATCGTTATTTGCACATACCCGCGCTGGCGTTGATTCCCGCAAATCGTACCGACCGTTCACGCTTGCTCCCGCTCGGCAGCTCGCCACCGCCTTCCGGACATGAGACTACAGCGCTTGCGATGATTGAAGATGTTCGTTCACCAATCGCCGAGTCATACCGTCACCTGAGAACGTCGTTGTTGCTCTCTTCTGCGGGTCAACCTCCAAGAACTATTCTGGTTACCTCGAGCCAACCGTCCGAAGGAAAGACAACCACTGCTATCAATACGGCCTTCATGCTGGCGCAGACCGGCGCAGAAGTCCTGATTGTCGATTGCGACCTAAGACGACCAAGGCTGCATGCGCATTTCGATCTGCCAAACAGTCGAGGTCTAACCAACTGGCTATCCGGAGAGACGGATCTTGATCAGTTGATGCAAACCTGCGACAAGAGTCCGAATCTCAAACTCTTGACTTCTGGACCAGTGCCTCCAAATCCCGCAGAGCTTCTTGGGTCAGACGAAATGCGGAAGCTACTCAGCATTTTAAGTGAGCAGTTTTCACATATCGTGCTCGATTCACCGCCGGCAATTTCCTTTACTGACGCGTCGATCCTGTCAACTATGGTTGATGGTGTTGTGCTGGTTGTTCACGGTGGTCGTAGCTCGCGAGCCGTCGTTCGACGCGCCAAGCAACAGTTGCTAGACGTTGGCGCCCATATTTTCGGCGTCGTCCTGAACAATGTGAAGATGGAGCCTCAGGATTACTACTATTCAGGCTATTACTCTCGCTACTACTCTGATACGGACGAGGGAACTGGCGACGGCGTCAAAGGCGCTGAAGCAGGCATGAACTGATTGTGACAGTCACATCCTGCTTAGGAAGTAAGCGACCGATAGTGCTCGCTTCGTCTTAGATCATGAGCGGCCTCCAACCGCATAAAGAGTTCAGCTCAGCCTGTGACTGACGTTGAACTCTTGTCCTTTTCACTTCAATAAAGCCGATACCGAAATGCCCAGCGAGCGCCTCAGCGCCACGGTAATCTGAAATCGGTTTCGGATACTTCCTGAATGGCAGCGGAACTTAAACGGATGGGAAACGCAACTAGAGTTCTGGTCACGGGAGCAGGCGGTTTTATCGGTCATCACTTGACACGCTACCTGGTCGAGCGCGGTTACTGGGTGCGTGGCGTCGACGTCAAAGAACCGGATTACGAACCAACTGCTGCTCATGAGTTTTTGCTGCTTGATTTGACCGATTGGGACAGTTCACTTGCGGCTACTCGTGACATCGACGAGGTCTACGGTCTGGCTGCAAACATGGGTGGCATAGGTTTTATCGAGAACAACAAAGCGGTGATAGTTCGCGATAATACCCTCATCAACATGCACACGATCGAGGCTTCGCGGAAGAATGGAATCAATCGCTATCTCTACACATCAAGTGCCTGTATTTATCCAGGTTATCTGCAAAAGACTTCGGACGCGACTCCGTTGAAGGAGGACGATGCCTATCCGGCTGATGCGGAAGATGGCTATGGCTGGGAGAAGCTGTATATGGAGCGGGTCTGCCGGCACTACTATGAGGATTTTGGGCTCGACACTCGTGTCGTGAGGTTTCACAACATCTTCGGTCCGCTCGGAACCTATGATGGCGGTAGAGAGAAATCGCCGGCAGCGATTTGTCGAAAAATTGCGTTAGCAAACGATCACGGTGAGATTGAAGTGTGGGGAGATGGTAATCAAACGCGTTCCTATTGTTATATCGACGACTGCGTGGAAGGCATTTACCGCTTGATGCAGTGCGATTATCGCGAGCCGATCAACCTTGGCCAGGATCGAATGATTTCCGTCAATGAATTAGTGGACATGGTTGCAGCCATCGCCGGGAAGACCATTCAGAAGCGATACGATCTCACCAAGCCGCAAGGCGTGCGAGGCCGAAACAGCGACAACACTCGGTTACGCGAAGTTCTGAATTGGGAGCCGTCCGTAACTTTGGAAGACGGGTTAACACGAACCTACAACTGGATTGCCGATCAACTGCGAAAGACAGGAGCACTCGCAGCCTGACCTCGTCCACTCGAATGAAGAAGCGATCATATAGAGCAGAAAGGGAATTTGGTCTCGTCGTCGGCGGAGTGTTTGTGCTCCTCTGCCTCTGGTGGCTCTATCGAGGTAAGTTCACGGGCTTCGTTCAGGTCGCTTTGCCGGCGGGTTCGCTCCTGATGCTGATTGGTCTGCTCTATCCGCGCGCGCTCGTCTATCCGAATCGTGGCTGGATGGCCTTTGCCGAAGCGTTGTCGTTTGTAACAACTCGAATCATCCTCGCCATTGTTTTCTTTGGGGTGCTTACCCCGATCGGTTTGATCAAACGCGCTATGGGATGGGACCCGCTTAACCGTCGCGGGCGTCAGTCGAGCTCATATTGGATGCCCTACCCGGAACGCCAACGAGATCCGCGACACTACGAAAAGATGTTCTGAAGGAGTTATATGTCAAAAGTCCAGGTTGTAAGCGAGCTCTGGCAATTCATGCGTGAGAATAAGAAGTACTGGCTGGCGCCGATCATCATTACGCTGGTGCTCGTTGGCGCACTATTGGTGTTGGCGAAGAGCTCAGCTATCGCCCCGTTTATCTACACGCTGTTCTGACAGGCTGAATATTCAAAATGGTTAGTATCCTCGGCATCTCAGCCTTTTATCATGATTCGGCTGCTTGCCTGGTAGTAGACGGAGAGATCGTCGCTGCCGCGCAGGAAGAACGCTTCACACGGATCAAGCACGACCATAATTTCCCTGGGAACGCAGCGCGTTATTGTCTTAGGGAAGCCGGGCTGAGCCCTGAGCAGCTGGATTACGTAGGCTTCTACGACAAGCCGCTGCTGAAATTCGATCGCCTGCTGGAAACGTACCTCGATTATTCCCCCTCCGGGTTCAGCTCATTCCTGAAAGCCATGCCGCTTTGGATGCGAGAGAAACTGTGGATGCCAGATCTTATCCGCACCGAATTGGCAAAGGCTGACAATGATGATGACGAGCGTGCAGCAAAAAAACGCGGTAAGAAGTTCGCCTGGAAACTGTTGTTTGGCGATCACCATGAGAGCCACGCAGCAAGCGCCTTCTACCCATCTCCGTTTGAGGAAGCGGCGATCCTTACTGTCGATGGTGTCGGCGAATGGGCCACAAGCTCGATCGGAATTGGCAAAGGAAACGAGATCACACTGCTGAAGCAGCTACGATTTCCCAATAGCCTCGGCTTACTGTACAGCGCCTTCACCTACTACACGGGATTCAGAGTTAACAGCGGCGAGTACAAAGTGATGGGACTAGCACCTTATGGCGAGCCAAAGTACGTGGACGTGATCAAAGAGAAGATTGCCGAGATTCGAGAAGACGGTAGCATTCGAATGAATCAGGAATACTTCAGCTACTCTCAAGGACTGCGCATGACCAACGGCGCGTTTGATCGAGCGTTTGGAGGTCCGCCGCGTAAGCCCGAAACACCGATAACGCAAAGAGAGATGGATCTGGCGCGCAGCATCCAAGTGATAACCGAGGAAGTCCTGCTGAAGATGACGCGGTTCATTCGAAACGAGACTGGAGTGAAACGTCTTTGCATGGCAGGCGGAGTGGCATTGAACTGCGTGGCGAACGGCCGCATTCAACGTGAAGTACCGTTTGACGACATCTGGATCCAACCGGCGGCGGGTGATGCTGGTGGTGCGTTGGGCGTGGCACTCGCAATCTGGCATCGTTACTTGAATCAGCCGCGCACTAGTCATGAAAGTGCTGGAACATGGCAGTCAGCTCGTAACAGCCGAAACGGCATGCCGGCATATGCTGACGGAATGAAAGGTTCGTATCTCGGACCCAGCAACAGCGAACAGGAGATCGAGCAATTTCTGCAATCGCGGCAGCTGCCGTATCAAAAATACTCTCGTTGTGATCTGCCAAATGTGGTTGCGGAACTACTCGCTGCAGGGAAGGTCATTGGTCTTCATCAGGGTCGCATGGAGTTTGGACCAAGGGCACTGGGAACCAGGAGCATCATCGGCGATGCTCGCTCAACCACAATGCAATCAATCATGAACCTCAAGATAAAGTACCGCGAGAGCTTTCGGCCGTTTGCTCCAAGTGTTTTGCGGGAACAGGTATCTGATTGGTTCGAGCTCGAGACGGACAGTCCCTACATGTTGCTGGTCGCCGATGTTCGGAGCGAGCACCGGCGAAAGATGACTCCCGATGAAGAGTCGCTTTGGGGCATTGCAAAACTCAACGTGAAGCGTTCCGAGATCCCAGCTGTGACTCACGTGGACTATTCGGCAAGGATTCAGACCGTGCGACGTGAGACCAATCCGCTCTACTGGCAGATTATCGATGCGTTTTGTAAGAAGACTGGGGTGCCGGTGATTGTAAATACCAGCTTCAATGTTCGCGGCGAGCCTATTGTTTGTTCTCCGGAAGATAGTTATCGCTGCTTCATGCGCACGGAGATGGATTTTCTGGTGCTTGAAACATGCGTGCTCGATAAGAGTCACCAGCCCGAATTCAAGGAGCGGGCTGACTGGCGTTCGGAGTTCAAACTGGACTGATTAGACCTGCCTGTCCTTCATGCCATTAAAGAGTCATAAGCCCCGCCGGCTCTGGCTTTTCAGAATCATCACCCTTGCAATTGCGATTGCTGCGAGCGCCATGATGGCTGAAGTCATTTTGCGCGTCGTAGAAAAATCAAAACTAGGTGATGCAACTTACGCGGACAATTTCGTATGGGATCCGGAGTTCGGGCACAAGCTACGAGCTTACACGTTGGGCCACGATGCCAATGGATTTCGTAACCCTGCCGTGCCGAAGCAAGCCGACATTGTGGCAATCGGAGACTCTTTGACGTGGGGAGTTAATGCAAAACCTAACGAAAACTGGCCCAGCCAACTGGCCAAAATATCCGGTCGCGACGTCTATGGAATGGCATTAGGTGGGTATGGTCCAGTGCAGTATTCAAAGTTAGTCGAGCACGCCCTCGAGCTTTCACCTCGTGTAATCGTTGTCGCGATCTATCTGGGCAATGACATTTACGAATCGTATTCGCTTAGCTACTCGCTCGAGAAATATTCTGAGTTGCGATCGCAGGAGTCATTGAAGACGGATACTGTTAGTCCGAAGGTTGAGTCGTTGGCGAGTGAGCAACGCGAGTTTCACAACAGATTTGGTCTTTTTAGTTTCTGGGGTTTTAGTTACTGGTTGCGCGAACATCTGGCGCTCGGCCGCTATCTGAATAGAGCTGGCTTATGGCCTCGAGCAACTGATGTTGATTACGAGATCGATGTGGCGTGGGCGCGCACTTACCCGGACCATGGCTCTGTATTTGAGCGCTCTCCTCGCACTGTTTTCATGCCTGCGTACCGGCTTGCTGCGGTTGATCTAAATGACCCTAGGATTGTTGAAGGACTGCGGATAACGAAGGAGATGCTTCATCGAATGCAGATAAACACCGATAGAAAGACTCGGTTGCTGATTGTGTTACTGCCTTCGAAGGAAGCGGCGTATAGCCGGACGGCCCGTTCGGCGGGTAATACATATCTGCGGCTGATTGAAATGGAAAGCCGTGTACGAGATGAACTTCTGTCGCAGTGTAAGGATGAAGGGATCGAATGTGTCGATGCCCTTCCTGCCCTCAGCGAAGCAATCAACAATGGTTCACAGCTCTATCTGACTTCGACAAGTGGACATCCGGCACCTGAAGGTTATTCCGTGATTGCGTCCTTTGTAGGTAGCCAGCTCTCGCGATTGGGTTGGTAACTCGTAAAGCCATTTACGACTTTTGCCGCAGCTGATCGGCGGCTTCAAACCTTTTCCGCAATCAGGAAAATGTTTTTCCCGACGGGCGGAGGCACAGCTGTTTCGATCACTTTTGCTGCCGGCACGATGAATCTGTCGTACACCTTGACTGAACGAACTCCCAAGTCAGGCGATCGCAAAACGCAGTATTTGATCCACCACGGCAAGATTCCCATGAAGTCGAAATAACCGCTCTTGATTATTCGAAAGCCACTCTGCCTGCACTTGTCCTCTAACTCGGACTTAACATACCGGCGAAAATGACCGATGCGTTCGTCAACACTGCCAAAGAGCCGCCGCAGCGCGGGAACAAAGATAAACACTCGGCCTCCGGGATCGAGGGTGGCATGTATGGCTCTAAGTTCGCCTTCGTCGTCCTGAATGTGCTCGAGCACGTTGATGTAAATGACAGAATCGGGCTGGTCCACTTCCTTGATCTCGTTCGCCACGGCTGTGAACACGGAGTTGTAGGTTTTCAAACGTGACCTCGTACGCATTTGGCTAATCCGTTCGTTTAGAAGCTTGTGCATCGCAGCGGAAGGTTCTACGACTGAAAGAAGATCGATGTCCTTTTCGAGTATAAGCTCCGAGAAAGATCCTGTGCCGGCTCCTACTTCAACGACACGTTTGCCAAGGTATGGTCCGTAGATCTCCATGATCCACCGATGATAATTCTCGGCGAATGACATTGCCTCGAGGTCTTTTCCGACGTAGACAAGTTCCTGTGCCATAGATCAGTAAAATCTGATAATCGCTTTTCAGATCAACGCGAAGGCCGCTTCAGTGAAGGCAATTCTCGAAAAGAGGATCGCAGGCTGCAAAACACATTGAATCTAATCACCAACCAAAATGCTGAGATGCCATCCCGCAATCCGATCTTCTTTCCTTCTTCGTAGGTTCGTCCATAGTAACTAATAGGAACTTCATAAACCGCGCACTTGAGTTTAGCGATCTTGGCGGTTACCTCTATTTCGAAACCGAAACCACGCGACCCGATAATCATGTTTCTGATGATGTCACCACGGAAAGCTTTATAGCCCGTTTCCACGTCAGTCATGTTGAGATTGGTGAGGAGGTTAGAGGTGAATGTCAACATCTTGTTCGCGAGGTAGTGATAGAAGTACAAGACACGTGTCGCGCGCCTCACTAGAAATCGCGAGCCATAGACAACGTCGGCGTGACCATCAAGTATTGGCTGAATGACTGTGGGAATGTCGGACGGGTCGTACTCGAGATCGGCATCCTGAACGAGGACAATTTCCCCGCGTGTCAATGCGAAACCGCTCTTGAGTGCCTCAGTCTTACCGGCATTCGTTGGATGGGAGATAAATCGCACCTGAGAGTGGACCTCTGATAGCCGCTGCCCGATCTTGGCTGTTTCGTCAGTCGAGCAATCGTCTACAATTATCACCTCATATAACCAGGGAAGCTTCAGCAGTTTCTCAATTACGCGACCGATTGTCTGGTCTTCGTTGTAGACGGGAACAACCACTGAGACACACTTTAACTGGGTATCGCTCATATTAACCTGCAGTTTTGAATTTGATTTGAGGGATCGCGAGTTGCAGTCTAGTTGCGCATTCAGGCGTCAGTCAAGCAAATGATTTTCAGGCTCTTTTGTTATAGAACTACATCTTGACCAGCTTCAGCGCGGCGGTTAGACTGAACTCGCCCGCCAACGGGTGCCCCCCAGAGCTGGATTGAACACTCAACGACACCGTCCTAATGAATCGTCAATTTTTCCGTCAGCCTCTAACCTCATATGCATAGCGATTGTTGTTTTCGTCGTGCAGTCATGCGCCTCGCCCAAGTGTGTCTACTAGTGCTCAGTTCCGTGGTCGTAGTCACGGCCGCCGGAGAGATTGCAAATCCTCCAGTCTTGCTATGCGAAGCTAACTCAACTCGAGCCATTGCGCTTGATGCTTACACCTTTAAGCCTGGACCATTTTCGGTTACGACTTCGCTACAGGGGGCTGCGAGCGATCCAGTCAATCGCATTTTACTCTTCGGCAAAAACCTACACGTTCTGAACGGCAGTCTCTCCGGCTTATCGGCGGACGCGGAAGACTCAGCGGGTCGACATTATCCACTAACTGTCGAACGGCTCGATCCAGTTCCGGGCAATGAATGGCTAATGTCTCTTGTCGTTCGGTTGAACGCGAATATAGACGCAAATGCCGGTGATGTTTTGGTGAAAATCTCGGTTGGGAGCGTACCGAGCAACAGGGTTCGTGTTGCCATTGGATCGGTTGGCGGTGGCAAACCCGACGACGACACGTCACTGTCGATGCCTTACGTCCTTGAGTTTGACGGATCTCCTCAAACTGTAGATTACGGACTCTTCTGGCCTCCCAATACCGACTTGGGAAAATTCTTCTGGGAATTCTGGGCGATGCCCGGTCCAAATGCAGATGCCCGCTACTTACTGACGGATGGTTACGGTGGAGCCCACGCATTGTTGTTTGGTTTTTTTCGCGCCGTTGAACTCGAACATTACTCGCTCTACGGAAACATTTGGGATGGAACGAACATCACTGTATTCGTCAGTGACGACGGACCACTACCAGGTGAGTGGGGACATTTCGCCGTCGGTTGGGACGGGAACTACGTGGTTACTTACTACAACGGAGTTCCAGTGGGAAAGGTCCGCTTCGTTGGGCCCAGGCGCCACCAGGAATTGATATGGGTGGCGGACGGTTGCTGATCGGAGGATCCGATCATAACAACCTTATCGGGAGAATCGCCCAGGTGCGTGGCTACGAAGGCGTCGATCTCTTACAGGAATTGCCTGGAGAAAAGCGAACGACCGCAGCATTTGTGCCGGACTCTCTATTCGATCTAAGAAGCGTCAATGGTGGTCCAAACTGCACACTCCTTACGAGATTCCTGCGTTCTGCCCAGACGAGGGTACAGTGGTTAAGTAATCTCGGCGTATCGATCTCCGGAAATACCGTGACCAAGACTGGTCCAACAGGATGGAGCGGCGGTGCCTCATCCGCTCTTTCAATTACTTCAGGAGAAGGCTTCGCTGAGGTCATAGCCGGATCCCCTGGGACGAGGAAGATGTTTGGAGTAACGAACGTCAATGTTCCTTACGTCCCTGGTGAAATGGACTACGCGATTTTTTTGGAACACTCAGGTCAGGTGGCAGTTTTTGTATCACGGCAGCTGGTGGGATTCTTCGAGACATACGTTCCCGGCGATAGATTCAGAATCGCAGTCAGTCGAAACGGTGTTCGGTTTATTAAAAACGGCTCTGTCTTCTACACGAGCAATACCGCGCCAAATTTTCCTCTCAGGATTGATGCCTCTCCGTATCACACGGGTGCTACCATCAATGATGCTGTAATTGGAGGAACGCTCGCACCGATGACGCAACCCGAACAGGTTCAGGATTTGGCAGGAGGGTTGACTGGAAGGATTCGCGGAGTAGCCAATGGTATTGGAGACCCGGGTCAAACTTTTCCTTTACCTGCTTTCGATGCGGATCCAGGCGCACCCAATGCGACAACGCTCAGCGGCGAAGGAATCGCGCCACTGCTTTCCGGCAGTGTCCCTCGACCGCCCGAGTCTTCGCTCGTATTCGACTCGTTTACAAGAAAGTCTTCGACATATGCTTTCGATGGGGTAGGTGGATTGAATTTCGTCGAAGGTGGCAGTAATCCGATCCAGCCATGGTGGTTCGGTGGGCCAAATGAAGCTCTTTATGGGCCAACGAGATTTGGCATACTTAATGGGCGAGCTGTCGTTCTTTCAAATGGTCCGGGCATCGCCTGGGTTCCCACAGGCTCGTCGAACGGCGATGTGGAGATCCGCGTAGATCGCCGTAATGGACCTTTTGGCAGTGGTATTGATACAGGACTCTGTTTTCGAGTAGTCGATGGCAGAAACTTCTTCTTCGCTTATACCACTGGAAATGAAGATCCGCCTCGCAGCGAGAGAAAGCTTACACTCGGTTATTGGGTAAACGGCATCCAAACAAAGCTGGTAACCGGGCTCTCTATGCCGGAGGAATGGACCACGCTGCGCGTTATTGCCCAAAGTGACGGTACAATTTCAGTTCTTGCCGATGGTAATCTTGTGTGTCTGACAACTAGTACGGTCCTAACAGCGGGCCGAGGTGCGGGGTTGTACAATGCGCAGCCTGGGATGGGACTCGTCAACCGTTGGGATAATTTTACGGTCCTTGTTGCACCCACATTGTCTAACAGCCAACGATGACTGACACCTCTCTTTCAGGAACGAAATCAACTGTGGCTGTGGCTGGCTGTGGCTACTGGGGAAAAAACCTGGTGCGCCATTTCCACCGACTCGGATCTCTAAGTGTCGTTTCCGACGTCTCAGCTGAAGGACGTAGAACTGCACAAGAACTGGCGCCGGAAGCAACTGTCGTTAGCACGTTCGATGAGGCATTGCGAAAAGATCCGGTTGCGGTGGTAATCGCAACACCTGCCGAAACACATTACGACCTCGTGCGCCGTTCATTGATCGCCGGTAAGGATGTGATGGTCGAGAAGCCGCTGGCAATGACCTACGATCAAGGGGCAGACTTGGTCAGATTGGCTGAAAAACATGGACGTATTCTGATGGTCGGACACGTCCTCGAATACCACCCCGCCATCGTAAAGTTGAATGAGTTGGTTCGCGAAAACGTTCTGGGCAAGGTCCACTACATTTCGTCGAATCGTTTGAACCTCGGTAAGGTGCGTCGCGAAGAGAACATTCTTTGGAGTTTCGCACCACATGACATCGCGATCATTCTACGGCTAATTGGAAGCATGCCATTTCAGGTAGCTGCTCATGGCGGTGGATATGTCCAACCGAACATTGCTGATGTCACCGTAACGCATCTGCTTTTCGACAACGGTGTGCGGGCTCACGTTTATGTTTCATGGCTTCATCCTTTCAAGGAACAGAGATTGGTGGTTGTGGGCTCAAAGAAGATGGCTAGTTTTGATGACGTCTCAAAACGTTTGGTCCTCTATGACCAACGAGTCGAGGTGAAGGAAGGCTTTCCGATTCCTATAAAAGGAGAAGGAGAAACGGTGGATTTCGCTGCAGACGAACCGTTGTTACTGGAGTGCAAAGCTTTTCTAAAAGCAATTGATACCCGTGAGGCGCCTCTAACTGATGGCCGCAGCGGCCAGCGAGTCCTACACGTTTTGCAGGCAGCTCAACGCTCGCTTGTCATGAATGGTCAACCCATGACTCTTTCCCTCGAGTCCGACATGCCTCTGCCCGTTTACTCATGACTGAAAACTACTTCGCACATCCCACCGCGGTTGTCGATCAACCGTGCGTCATTGGAAAAGGCACAAAGATTTGGCACTTCTGCCATGTCTCAGCAAGCGCGAGGATCGGTGAACGATGCGTCCTGGGCCAGAATGTTTTCGTCGCCGGTGACGTTAAAGTTGGTAACAACGTAAAAATTCAGAATAACGTTTCGTTGTACACCGGAGTCGTTCTTGAAGATGATGTCTTTTGTGGTCCATCATGCGTCTTTACGAACGTCGTAAATCCGCGGTCTGAGATCATCAGACACCATCTTTACGAGAAGACGTTGGTCAAGAACGGCGCCACCATTGGCGCCAATGCGACGATTGTTTGTGGGTCGACTATCGGGCGCTATGCATTCGTGGGCGCGGGCGCGCTCGTCCGCGGCGAGGTGCCCGATTACGCCCTGATGCTGGGAGTACCCGCGAGGCGGAAAGGGTGGATGAGCAGACATGGACATCGTTTGGTGAACCAGAGCGCCGATGGTAGTCTTGTTTGCCCGGAAAGTCAGTGGCGATATCGTGAAGTTGGGCCAGAGTTATTGAAGTGTCTTGACTGGCCTGAAGATCAACCGCTTCCCGATAAGCTGTAATCTGCCACGGCGAGATCCCCTTACACACTGACATGGCTGATTCAAAACTCTCTATATCAAAACCGGACTCTCTTACTTCACCGATTCCCCTCTTAGACCTTCGAGCCCAGTACGTTACGATTCGCCAGGAAATACGCGAAGCGTTCGATCGAGTGGCTGACTCGCAGCACTTCATCCTCGGACCAGAAGTCGAATCCCTGGAAGCGGAAGTTGCCAGTTATTCCCAATGCGAGTTTGGTGTCGGTGTCTCTTCTGGATCGGACGCCTTGTTGATTTGCCTGATGGCGATTGGCATAAAGCCGGGCGATGAGGTGATTGTTCCGACGTACTCGTTCTTTGCTACTGCCGGAGCAGTCTCGCGCCTGGGTGCGATCCCTGTCTTCGTTGATATAGATCCGATTACATACAATATCGATGCCTCCAAGATCGAACAGGTCGTTTCATCGAAGACAAAGGCTTTAATTCCGGTACATCTGTTCGGTCAAATGGCGGACATGAATCCCGTAATGGATGTAGCTCGGGCCCATCGCCTGTACACCATTGAAGACGCAGCACAAGCAATTGGGTCCGAATACCATGGACGGCGCGCCGGTTCGATCGGCGACATGGGTTGTTTCAGTTTCTTTCCGTCGAAAAATCTCGGAGGATTCGGCGACGGTGGTATGGTCACGACCAATGATCCCGAGCTCGCGGATAAATTGAAGCTATTGCGCAATCATGGTTACAGGCCCAAATACTACAACAAAGTCGTGGGTGGGAATTTTCGGTTGGACGCTATTCAAGCGGCGATCCTGCGAGTGAAGCTAAAGTACCTCGACGATTGGACCAGCAGAAGACAACACAATGCATCCAGATACAAACAGCTTTTCAAAGAAGCGGATTTGGTGGTCGCGTCTCACCCGGATCGCGCGCACGTCGTGCTGCCTAACGAGACTGCTAACGGGCGGCACATCTACAACCAGTTTGTCATTCGGAATGGCGCTCGTGACCAGTTGCTGAACCACTTGAAAGGAAAACAGATTGGGGCTGAGATCTATTATCCTTTGCCGCTTCATCTTCAGGAATGCTTCGCTGACTTGGGCCATCATAAGCGCGATTTTCCGCAAAGTGAACAGGCTGCAAATGAAACTCTCGCTTTGCCAATCTTTCCCGAGCTCACGGACGCAATGCTTCAGATTGTCGTGAACGCGATTCACGGCTTCTGTCGTCGCCAACTAGAGCGCGGGCGTCTTGCCCGCAGGTACCGAAGATAATTGGTGAAGTAGATAGACGCTCACAATCACGTGTTAGAGCCGAATAAATTTTGTGATAAACAACAGCAAGAGTTCGCTTGACAGCAAGAGCGCCGCAAGGCGGCCTTTCCAGCACATTACTGCTGAAGCAAAATATTAGTCTCCATGCCGGCTTTGCGAAGTTATGAATTGAATCCTCATCGATGCTCATTCTCAACTGCGGCAAACTAATCAAAGAGTCCTCAAAAAGACCTCTCGGGGGTAAAACACTATGGCAAAGACTTCGTTGATTGTCCACCTGTTCTCATACCTGTGCGTTACGTTGATAACAATTTGCGGTTCTTCGAATGCAATGGGTTGCCAGGGTGTAAGTGTTTCTCCAATTCTTATCAGTGATGCAACTTCTACTCGCGCTATTGCTCTTAACGCGGTGAACTTTGGACCCGAGCCGTTCTCGCTTGAGACGCCGTTTGGGGGCCAGGATCGACGTACTCGAGTAATCTTCTTCGCCATGAATATGGCCGGTGCGGAGTTAACAAACGTAACTGCTGAGGCGGAAGATTGGGCGCACCGTTTGTATCCGCTGACTGTTGAGCACCTTGGACCGCTGCCTACAGGCCAGCAGTGGGTGACGCAAATAGTTCTGCGGTTAAATGACAACATGGAGGAGGTGGGCGATGTATTGATCCGGGTCACCTATTGCGGGCTTTCAAGCAACCGCGTGCGGATCGGCATTGGACATCTCGGCGACGGTCCCCCGGATGATCTAGGCGCCGGCCCAACCCCAGGTCCGTATTCAGATGAAGTCTCCCACGTGCTCGAGTTCGATGGCTCACCTCAAACAGTGGACTACGGCATCTTTTGGCAACCCAATACGGATCTCGGTAAATTCTTTTGGGAGTTTTGGGCCAGACCCGGTGACGGAGCTTTCGCGAGATACTTGCTATCGGACGGTTATGGCGGCGCCCATTCCCTTCTATTTGGTTTTTCTTCCTCGCTCGATCCTTCACGGTACGCCCTATTCGGCAATATCTTCAACGGTCAAACAATAACCACGTTCAGTAGTGACGATGGCCCAGCTGCTGGTGAGTGGGGACACTTCGCGGTTGGATGGGATGGTGAATTCATCGTGACCTACTTCAACGGCGTACCGGTTGGCCGAACCCGGTTTACCGGTCCGCGCCGATCGCCTAGCCCCGCGAGCGGTGGAGGATGGTTACTGATTGGTGGGTCAGATCACAATAATTTCATTGGCAGACTTGCGCAGGTGCGCGGCTTTGAAGGGGTCAATCCGTTACAGGATGAGGTAGGAAATCATCGTTCTACGGCAGCCTTTACACCTGAGGCCCTTTTCGGGCTTAGCAACAGCCCACCAGGGAGTCCGCGAGCTACATTTCTAGCCAATCTCTTTCGCCCTGGGCCGCTGGTCCCAGATCTTGCCGGGGGCCTGGTTGGACGTCTTCGAGGTGTGGGTTTTGGAATTGTGGATCCGCGGCAAACGTACCCGCTCCCAAGATTCTTGTTTGATTCGGGAGCTCCGAATGCCTCGCCCATAACAGGCCCTGTTCCTCCATCGGTCGGCGTTGACTCTCCTTTGCCTGTGCCTGCCGGAGCGCGAGTCTTTGATTCCTTCTCTCGAAAATCAGCTACTTTCGCATTCAATGGCTCAGGCGGATTAGGTTCCACAGAGGGTGGAAGTCAAGGCCCAATCGGCTGGCGTCTTGGATTTCCGCGTGATCGATTTGGAATCTTGAACGGCAGAGCAGTTATTCTCTCGAATTTTGGAGAAGGCATTGCTTGGGTGCCCTCTGGCTCGACTTCCGGGAACCTTAGTGTGCAAGTCGACCGCCGGGCCGGCGCTTGGGGAAGCGGCGTCGATACCGGAATCTGTTTTCGAGTGGTCGACGGTTCCAACTACTTCTTTGCGTATACGGGAAGTCTTCAACCAGATCTGACAGGACCGGGAAGTCTAACAGTGGGGTATGTTCAGAACGGTTCGCGAAACAACCTGATAACGGGCGAGATAATGCCCAATCAGTGGACTACTTTGCGCGTGGTGACTACAAACAACGGCGACATTAAAGTGTTCGCGGATCAGGTGTTGGTATATTCAACCTCAAGTACTGTCATGTCTAGTGCTAGCGGCGCGGGAATCTACAATAACTCTCTAGGTTTGGCGTTGAGGAATCGGTGGGATAACTTCACCATCAGGGATGCCCCCTGATGACTGAATAGTAAAACCGCTGGACCTATAGAAGAAGCGTGCTCGCCCTTTATAGCCCTGAAGAACCTTGACCCGAGTGATTGGAGCATAGTCGACATCGGAGGATAGACATTTTCATCTGAACGAGTGACGTGGTGTCTCCGCGCGTGTAGTACCGGCCGGCCGGGTGTGTGAGTGAGGATACATCAAGCCCCGCCGCCCCACGCGCTGATTCAACGCGTGGGACGAAACTGGGAAGATTGAGCGGGGAGGGCTAGTTCTGCGGAAATACGGTACCTGTTGGGGCGTTGTTGTTTGTGTTCCCCATGATGCTGTTGTTGCCGCCGGTGTCCACGGTTCCACTTAAAGAGGTCGCGTTCTGAGCAATAGTGCATTGAGCAATACGCGCTCTCGACCCGGCGCCGACGGAGATGCCAGTGTTGCTATTTGAGGAAATGGTCGTGTTGTCGATGTTTAACACAGTGCCGCTCCCTGCTTCGGCTGTGGCGACGCCCGTCGTATTCAGCGCGATCATACTAGCCCGGATG
>JBKPAC010000055.1:0-7026 GCA_046726175.1 Acidobacteriota bacterium | reverse complement strand
CTCCAAAACGCCTCAGAAATGGACGATGCCGCGCTGGAGCGCCGTAGTGGCCGCCTGGGTTCGGTCGGCAACCCCCAGCTTGCTCAGGATGTTGTTAATATGACTCTTTACCGTCGCTTCGCTGATGTTCAGCAGCATGCCAATCTCTTTGTTGCTCTTGCCGGCTACGATTTGTTGCAGTACTTCCAATTCTCGTGCGGTGAGTTCTGAGCCACTCATCCTGCCGGCAAGTCTCTCAGCCACCTCGGCAGGTATCCGTCGAGCACCAGAGTGGACCTTTCTAATCGCCTCCTCGAGGTCTTCAAAGAAGACATCCTTCAACAGATAACCCTGCGCGCCCGCCTGGAGCGATCGGTAAATGTCCTCGTCACCGTCGTACGTGGTCAGAACAATCAAGCGGGCATTGGGAAACTCACGTCGAATCGCGGCGATCGCCTCAACTCCGCTAAGTACAGGCATGCGTAAGTCGATCAACATGACGTCGGGCTTGTGCTCGCGGTAGAGTTCTATCGCCTGCTGTCCGTTTGTACCTTCGGCAACGACAGACATGTCGGCTACGGTGTTAATCAACGCTGCGAAGCCCTGCCGCACGACCGCCTGATCGTCAACCACAATGATGCGTATTTTCTGTTCGCTCATTTGCAGAAGCTCTTGCAATTAACGGTCAATGGGCGCGTCGACCAGGATCTCAGTTCCACTTCCGGGCGCCGTGATGATCCGTAGCTTGCCACCGATCGCCTTTGCACGTTCACGCATGCCGACAATTCCGAAGTGACCATTGCGTTCAGCGTCCGCGTCGGAGAAGCCACTGCCATCATCATGCACGCTGAGTTTTACACTGCCAGTATCAAACGTCAGGTTTACGAGTATGTGCTGCGGCCGGCCGTGTGTCACAGCATTGTTGATTGCTTCCTGACCAATTCGCAATAGATTGTCTTCAACCGACCGAGGCAAGGGCCTGAAGATCCCTCCAACCTGCACTTGAGCTTCGATCGTGGTGCCCGCAGTCAACCGTCGCGCAGTCTCATTCAAAGCTGTCGGTAGATCTGCATTATCCAGCGCCTGCGATCTTAGGTCCCAAACGTAGCGCCTTGCTTCGGCGATCCCGTGACGGACCAACATCCTAACGCGGTCGAGATGACTTTTCGCAACGGTCGCCTCTGCCGGCATCGTACGCGCCACCACTTCGAGTTGAACTGAAATGCCGAGCATCTCCTGCGCCAGATTGTCATGAATCTCGCGAGCGATTCGCGTTCGTTCGGCGAGTACCGCATCGAATTGAGTTCTCATGCGGCGCACACGGAAACGGTAAGCCTGCCAAACAACCAATGCAAGAGTGAGAATCAGTAACCCGTAAAACCAGTACGTCTCGTAGAAGTGCGGGCGAAGATAAAACTGAAATACTGCTCCCTGCTGGTTCCAAACTCCGTCGTTGTTAGAAGCAATTACACGAAAACTGTAATTACCCGGCCTCAGGTTCGTATAGAACGCGGCTCGTCGCGTGCCACCATCGATCCAGTTTGGATCGAAGCCTTCGAGTTTGTATTTGAATCTTACCTTGTCCGGCGCCGTGAAGCTGAGGGCTGCATAGTAGAAATCAAGACGGTTCGTGCCGGGCGAGAGTCGGATTTCCTCACCGATTGGAAGAGGTTTGTCGTCGACGCGAACTTGTTCGATGACAACTGGCGGTGGCTCTTTGTTGAACTGGATTCTCGCCGGATCGATCATAGCTACGCCTTTGATCGTCGAGAACCACAGCTTTCCATCACCCGTTTGCCATGCTGCTGGATAGCCACCGCCGCTGCATTCTCGCGTCAACATACCATCTGACGTACCGTACGAGATTGCGTTGAGGAACTGAATGTGGCCGTCGGCGAACTGATTGAAATCGTCAAGGCTGATCTTTGAGATGCCCTTAGGCGAGCTTAACCATAGGTTCCGCTGACCGTCCTCGAGAATGCGATAGATAACGTCATCCAACAATCCGTTACGCGTTGTGATAGATATAAAGCGCCCGTCCCGGAATCTGTTGAGCCCGCCGCCATTGGTACCGATCCAAATCGTGTGGTTACGATCTTCATGCAGTGATGTGACGACATCATTGGATAAACCTTCTTTGGTAGTGAAGTTAATGAACTTGCCGTCTTTGAATTCACTTAAACCGGCACGAGTACCAATCCACAGACCACCTGTCGAATCTTCAAAGATAGCGCCGATGAAGTCGTTCGCCAGACCATCCTTAGTCGTGTATGTTGTGAAAACGCCATCCTTGATCCTCGTCAAGCCGCTGCGTGTTCCCGCCCAGACGCTTCCACCTCGATCGACATAAATCGAGCGCACCAGATCATTGGATAAACCATCTGCAACGGTAAACGTCTTGAATTGACCATCCTTCAACTGATTCAAGCCGTCAGGTGTGCCAATCCAAAGCGTGCCCTGGTCATCTCCGAAAAGCGAAAGCACGACGTTGCTTGAAAGACCATCCTTCGCCGTGTACGCCTTGAACTTTCCATCCTTAAAAGCATTCAAACCTCCGCCCTGTGTCCCGATCCACATGGTGCCGGACTTGTCCTGAAAGATGGCCTTGATTAGATCGCTTGTAAGACCTTGTTTTGTGGTGAAGGTTGTAAACTTCTTATCGCGCAGGAGATTCAATCCTCCCGACTCAGTTCCTATCCACAGGCTCCCTTCTCGATCTTCGAATACCGCAAGGATGAGATTGCTGGACAAGCCGTCAGCAACTTCGATCACCGGTTGACCACCGGGTCGAAGTCGAGCTAAGCCGCCTGGTGTACCAACCCAGATCGAACCCTCACGATCGACGGCGAGGTAGTTAATGTGATCGTCAGGCAAACCGTCTTTGGTTACGAAGCTGCTCATACGATCACGATCAAACGAAACGAGACCGGTGTTCGTGCCAAACCAGATGCGACCGCTTCTGTCTTGCACAACTGCGGTGACATTTTGGCCTGCTAACTGTGATGCCGGCTGGGAATCAACAATGTGACCCTCTTTTAGACTAAACGCACCATTAGAGGTACCAACCCAGAGAATATTGTCAGCGCCCCGAGCCAACGATTGAATATTGTCAGCCTTGAAACCCTGGCGTTCAGTTAATGCAACGAAGGACTGGTTTGAGTAACTGACTAAGCCTGACGCCGTTGCAATCCACACCGTGCCGTCGTCAGTTTGGGCCAATGGTCCAATATTGTTGTCCGGCAGACCTTCGGCAGTGGTAAAGGAGGTAAACGTCGCTCCCTGCATTCTCACTAGGCCGTAGGATGTGCTGATCCAAAGTGCGCCGGATCGATCTTCCAGCAGGCAGCGAATATCGTTGCTCTTCAGCTGTTGCGTGTTTTCTTTGTCGAAGACAACGAAACCAATACCGTTGAAACGGGCAAGCCCCTCTTGCGTACCTATCCAAAGATAGCCATCACGCGTCTGAAGTATTGTTTGAACAGTGTTCTGCGGTAATCCGTTTTCGGTTAGCCAGATCTGGTTTCCGAATTCGGTGAGGTTTCGATTTGGATCGAGCGCATTAACCGACACCGCGACCAACAGGGGCAGAAGCAGTAACGTGCCTCGCAAGGATTGGGGAACCTTGTGGAAGGACCTTCCCATCAATACAACTCAGTTCATCTCTGTGCTTTCTCTGTGCGTCCGCTTCTCTGTGCTTAAACCAGCGCAATAGACCACAGAGATATGGAGAAAAAGAGGATGCACAGAGTTGTTGACGCCTCTTACTTTAACATTTCGACAAAGTAGTGTAATTAACTGGGTACTCCCAAGCTTCGTCCGAGGTCAGTCGGGAAACTTACATGAGACATATCGGTCGTCAGGCAGTAGTTGTTTTAGTGTCAGTACTAATTGCCACCACATCCGCGTTTGCTGCTCGGTGGAGAACCGTTACGCAGCAGGAGCTACGAAGGCTGATTCCAGCCAGAGCCCCGGTGGTCAAAGAAAACATCGAAACTGAATTCCGCACCGCGTCAGGTGTAACTGACGGGAACGGCAAGTTCATCGTTGGTGTAGTCATGATCACGGCCGGGTATTCAGCGGAAGGCAAGTATTCTCACTTTTTTCTGACGCAGGTGCCGTTGCGGCTGGGCGACGTTTCGTTATCGCCCGGAGAATATGTTTTCGGCTATCAACGAACCGGCAATGACACGATCCGCGTCAGTTTCTACCGCGCATCAAGCGGCGACGCGGTGGGCGATGTTGAAGCGCACATCAATAGAAAGAAGAGCTTAGTGACCTCGTTGCTGATCACTCCGCCGATGAACGGCAAAGGAACAATCCAGGTTGGGCGCTTCATCTGGGAATACAAAACTTCAGATTAACTGGGAGCGCGGGCGTCTCGGCCGCTTTACGATGATTCAATGCTGGCGGCGGGCGAGACGCCCGCTCTCCCAGAGTATTTTAGACTTGAAAAATCGCGTTATCTAACGAAGAATTGCTCCGCCGTTTCCTGCATTTCGTCTCGAAAAGGGATAAATCTCAATGAAAACCTGTTGCCTTGTCCTGTTTGTCGCGCTATGTGCTCAGAGCTTTTGTCCGCCTATACAACAAACTTTACGCGCCGCCACCATCGCTGCGCAACCCGCATCCAGCGATGTCGAGGATAGTGACGTCTTTCTGCAGCGCGCTCTCTCCGTGCGCTCAGTTAAAAAGGATTACTCCCGAGACGTCGCCGCACTCCTGGCGCGAATGACCCTGGAAGAAAAAGTCGGGCAGATGACGCAGCTCGAGATTGGGATGATCACTAAAGGCGAGGGCGATAACATTCAGATCGATGCCGACAAACTCGAGAAAGCCGTCGTCAAGTATGCAGTTGGATCGATACTCAATGTTAAGGACCAGGCACTCACCGTCGACAAGTGGCACGAGATCATTCGTGCAATACAGGAAGCCAGTCAGCGCACGCGCTTGAAGATTCCCGTGATCTATGGAATCGACACGATTCATGGGGCCGGATACGTTCAGGGTTCCACACTTTTCCCCCAGGAGATTGGAATGGCTGCGACGTGGAATCCCGCCTTAATGCAACGCGGCGCCGAGATCGCAGCTGTCGAAACACGCGCTGCCGGAATCCCATGGACGTTCTCGCCCGTACTCGATCTCGGTCGTCAACCGTTGTGGCCACGCTTCTGGGAGACGTTTGGCGAGGATCCCTACCTCGCCTCAGTGATGGGCGTAGCTTTCGTACGCGGTGTCGAAGGCGACGATGTTTCTTCACCGCGTCATGTTGCCGCTTCATTGAAACACTACGTCGGCTACAGCTTTCCGCTCACCGGCCGCGACCGCACTCCGGCCTGGATCCCTGAGAACTACATGCGCGAATACTTCCTGCCGACATTTGCAGCTGCTGTAAAAGCCGGCGCACGAACGGTCATGGTGAACTCGGCTGAAGTGAATGGTGTTCCGGGTCATGTGAATCATCACCTGTTGACTGACATTCTTCGCGGCGAGTTGGGATTCAACGGTTTCGTCGTTTCTGACTGGCAGGACATCAAGAAGCTCGTGACCGAGTGGCGCGTTGCAGCTGATGAGAAGGAGGCTACTCGTCAATCAATCCTCGCGGGCGTCGATATGAGTATGGTGCCGAGCGATTACAGTTTCAGCGATCTGCTGCTCCAGCTAGTGAAAGAACGTAAGGTACCAATGACAAGAATCGACGAAGCTGTGAGCAGGATCCTACGAGTGAAGTATGAGCTCGGTTTATTCGAGCGCGCTCTTCCAGACCCGTCACTGAAGGCGCATTTTGCAGCCAGCGGATCGCGCGCAGTGGCTCTCGAAGCAGCTCGTGAATCGCTGGTTCTGCTGAAGAACGAAAATTCGATTCTGCCGTTGTCGAAGGATCGGAAGGTGCTCGTCACGGGACCAACAGCCGACAGCCTGATTTCACTGAACAATGGTTGGACATACGTGTGGCAGGGCAACAATGTTTCGCTGTATCCGAAAGATCGTCCCACAGTCCTTCAAGCAATTCGAGAGAAGGTTGGCGATAAGGTCACTTACGTGCCGGGCGTCACGTTCGATAAAGAGATTGATATTGAAGCAGCAGTTCGAGCTGCGCAGAGCGCTGATATAGCCGTCGTCTGCGTTGGCGAAGCTTCATACACAGAGACTCCGGGAAACATTACGGACCTCACGCTCAGCGAACCACAACTGCGCCTGGCTGAGAGAATCCAGGCTACGGGCAAACCTGTGGTGCTCGTGCTGATCGAAGGTCGGCCGCGTATTGTCAACCGCTTAGTTGATGGCGCGAAAGGTATTCTGCTGGCGCTGAATCCGGGCAACGAAGGTGGAACAGCAATCGCTGACGTTTTGTTCGGCGACTACAATCCAAATGGCAAGCTTCCATTCAGCTATCCGCGCACGCCGAATGGTCTGATCACCTATGATCACAAACTGTTTGAGACTGAAAACACAAGCTACGGAAATACAGCGTTCAGTCCGCAATTCCCTTTTGGCAGTGGCTTAAGTTACACGACGTTTGAATACACGAATCTGCAAGTTGGCCCCAAGACAGTGCCGATGACTGGCGCCGTGAAGGTTAACGTGACGGTTACCAACAAGGGACAACGCGCGGGCAAGGAGGCCGTCATCGTTTATGTTCGTGACGTCGTTGCGTCGTTGTCGCCGGCAGGAAAGCGAGTTCGTCGCTTCGCAAAGATCTCTCTTGAGCCGGGGCAGAGTCGGACGCTCACGTTCACGCTGCGGAAAGACGACCTGTCATTCATTGGATTGAACAACAAGCCCGTAACCGAGCCCGGCGACTTTGAAGTGATGGTGGGCGGTCTGACTGAAAAGTTCACGCTGCGATAGTGCCGTGCGCATTACTCAGTTTCTTGTATGCAAATCACAGTCAGGAAGGGGGCAAGCGTCGCTACTCAATTCCTTCCAACAATACAGTTAGGAGGGGCGGTTTACCCCCGCTCTACATTGTTACTCAAATTGTGATTAGGGAAAGTTGAGCGGGGGTAAACCGCCCTTCCTAACTGTATTGTTGAAGGAATTGAGTAG
>JBKPAC010000054.1:0-8425 GCA_046726175.1 Acidobacteriota bacterium | reverse complement strand
AAACAGCTTTCCGCTGCGTGTGCCGAAGTAAATCCCAACCGGATCATACGAATCCACTGTCATTGCATCTCGCAACACCGTCTCGTGCGCGCCCTTTTGTGGAAGACCGCGCATGAGCGGTTCCCATGTGGCTCCGGCATTACGCGTTCGATAAATCCGCAACCGCCCGTCGCACGTACAACGAAATTCGTCCGACTCGACCGGAACGACATAAACGCAGTCTGGATTTTTGGGGTGCATTACCATCGCAAAACCAAAATCGGACGGCACTCCGTTGGCTATGTCTGTCCAGTTCTCGGCATGATCATCAGACCGATACAAGCCCCAATGATTTTGGAGAAACAGACGTTCCGGACGAGTCGGATGCGTCACAATCTTGTGCACGCATTGTCCGAACTCTGGATATTTGTTGGGCATGAACGTTGCGCGGATCCCGCGGTTTTGCGCCGTCCACGTGCTTCCGCCGTCGTCGGTGCGATACACGCCCCCGGCTGAGATTGCCACATACATGCGTTGGTTATCAGTTGGGTCGAGCACAACGGTGTGCAAGGCCAAGCCTCCATTACCCGGCATCCAGCGATGCCGGTGTGGATGATCGAATAGACCACGTACCAGAGACCATGTCTCTCCTGCGTCGCGGGTTTCGAAAAGTGCCGCTGGTTCTACTCCGCAATACAGGACGTCAGGTTCATCTGGCCGGCCGAGTGATATCTGCCAGATGTTCTGCAACGAAAGGCCACTATCGCTGGGAAATCTAATGGACGCTTCTTGCGGATTGGTCCAACTCTTGCCGAAGTCGTCGCTGGATCGCAGTTGCGTTCCCCAAATACCCTGCGTCGAAGCCCAGATACGGTGTTGGCCCGCACGCCCGTCGTAGGCCATTGCGTACACGGCCTGCCCATGAAAATAAGGACCACCGACTTTCCAACGTTTGCGCTGAGCATTCGATTGGATGAGAAACGCGCCTTTTGTCGTTCCCACCAACAAAAGGAAGTCACCCTTCTTCACTTGCACGTGTTGCACGCCGTGGAAGGCCGTGATTGTCGGTCCGCTTCGATCCACGGGAGGCTCACTCGAAATGATTGCGGCAGACTGAACGGCTTCCAGCGCTGCCTGAATTTCGCTGGCGCGTTGATAGCGTTGCATCGGGTCCTTGGCGAGGCAGCGCTGGATAATCGCCCAGAGTCCCGGTGGCACAGGAGGGCCGAGCGGTTTCGGCAGTTCGCTAATGATTGATGAGCTGATTTCAAACGCAGTGCGCCCTTCAAATGGAGGATGCCCGGAAGCTGCTTCGTAGAGCACAATTCCGAGAGCCCACAAATCACTGCGAAAGTCAGCACCCTCACCGCGCAAAACCTCGGGCGCCATATACGACAAGGTTCCGCTTACAGTGGATTGCTCTCGCACTGATCCGAAGGTCCAGGTAGTAGCCTGGGAGACCCCGCTGCTGATGCGTTTGGCCAGGCCGAAATCGAGGACTTTAACCAGACCTTCAGCGGTAACGACAATGTTCGCGGTTTTTAGATCTCTGTGAACGATACCGCGATCATGAGCGCGGACAAGGGCACTGGCTATCTGCACGCCATACCTGAGAACTGACTCCGAAGGGAGTCCAACCCCTGCGCACATTTCACGCAAAGACTTGCCTTGGACCAACTCCATTACAATGTAGAGTTCGCCGTTGGTCTCACCTACTTCGTAGATAGTGCAGATATTTGGATGAGCAAGAGAGGAAGAAGCACGAGCTTCGTGAAGCAGATTTTGGCTGGTGGCGGAGTCAAGTTCACTGTCTTTCTTAACGACTTTCAAGGCCACGTCGCGATGCAATACCTCGTCGCGACCTTTGTAGACCTCCCCCATTCCTCCTTCCCCGATCTTCTCGACGATTCGGTAATGACCGAGGACCTGACCGATCACAGAGTGCTCCTTTCGCACCCAATTCGATATAGCGGGGAAAATCTGGACGATGAAGCTAAACAGATCTTGACCGGCATTGGCGTTCTAACGTTCCTCTATTATTTCGATTTTGTGATTCTAGGGTTCGCCGCAGACATGCGTCAAACGTCCGATCTTTGAGTCGAACGATGACACGATTCTTGACAATTCATCAAACGCAGACTACGTGCCGTGTGGTACAGAATCAACGTGTACCATGCACTCCGTTAGGAGCGCCATGTTTATAGCCCAGGACAAGCAGAAGTTTCCGCACTCCGTCAGGAGTGCGATGTTATTCATTACAGACGAATATTCGCCGATAATGTTGGTCTTGATTCGTGATGCGACGAACGATTGCATCTAATCGCGAACATCGCACTCCTGATGGAGT
Source organism: Acidobacteriota bacterium (assembly GCA_046726175.1). Taxonomy (GTDB): domain Bacteria; phylum Acidobacteriota; class Blastocatellia; order Pyrinomonadales; family Pyrinomonadaceae; genus PSRF01. Next base: position 6,099 of record JBKPAC010000054.1, on the reverse strand, counting down.
GCGAGCGGTGATGTCATCGGTCGGACTATAAACATGGCACTCCTACGGAGTGCGTAGGTGGAATCCCCACAAGTCTCCCAACTGCCTTGACTCTGGACTTGGCTCCAGAGTCTATACTCTACTCGCGTTATGAATTCGGAACTGCGTATTGGCGAAGTCGCCAGACGGTCGGGCGTGAGCATTGACACGCTGCGTTATTACGAACGTGTACGGCTTCTGCCTCGCAGCAGACGTTCATCGGGCGGCTTCCGTCTATTCACCGCTGAGCACATTGCGCGCGTACGGTTTATCAAGCAAGCACAGGAGCTGGGATTCTCACTCGAGGAGATAAAAGATCTACTAGCTACTGGCGGCGCTGCAGAATGTAGGAAGGTGCGCGAACTGCTGCAGCGCAAGCTGACCGAACTCGATGAAAAGCTTAAGGCTATGAAAGGCTTTCGGCGTGTCCTGGCGCAACATCTTTCGGAATGCGAGACGGAGCTCAAGCAACATGGCGACTCGGCATGTTGCCCGGTTGTCTTGGGCGGCAAACAGGCAAAGAGGAAAGACGCTCGAAGGTAATGAGGAAAAGATTAGTGGGAGCGCTCACCTTAACGACATTTGCAATGACCTTGTTAGCGATCGTCAGTGCTTGCTCACAAGAGCCAAGCGCGCCGCCAAAGCCAAGCTACAGCGCTGACCTTAATGAACTTAAACAACGCTTCAATGCAGACAAAGGCAAAGTGCGGCTGCTGTTAATCCTCTCGCCGACGTGACCAGGTTGTCTTCGGGGGGCTTCCGAAGTCCAAAGTAAAGTCCTCGATCACATCCACGACGACCGCGTACGCGTTTATTCAATTTGGGCTCCGATATTACCAAGTGACTCAGAGGCGTCGGTGCCCAAAGCAATGGAACGGCTGCCCGACACACGCATCACACACTATTGGGACGGGCACGAGAAGTTAGTCGAAGAGTACAAGCCGATTCTCCCCACCAAGCGCGTCGACTCAAACGACTATGCGAAAGCATGGGACGTGTACCTGTTGTTTCCCGCAGACGCCGACTGGAAGGACCAACCACCTACACCGAGCTTTTGGATGCATCAGTTGTGGGGCATCGATCCGAAAAATAAGTTGGATGCGCAAGTATTAGCAAAAGAGGTTAACAAACTACTCCGATGATTTTTGATTGCTTCACAAAGGACGAATGTGCTTCTGAGGAAAATGTTGGTTCGCATTGCAACACCTGCCGCAATCAGGGCGCACCGGTCTCGCGAAAAACAGTTCTGTTGATGCTCAAGCCGGATTTGATGGAACAAGCTTCGACGGGTGCGTATCGCTTTTGCGAGACTCCCGATTGTCCCACAGTCTACTTCGAAGAGCGCGGGACACTCGTGTTCGCTACTAATGATTTGCGAGTGATCGTCGGCGTAAAGTCCAAGACTGATCCCATTCCACTTTGTTACTGCTTTGGCTTTGACGAAATTCATCTACGCGAAGAGTTTTCGCAAATGGGAATCACCACGATTCCGGGAAGAATTTCGAGCCTCATTTGTGAGGGACTTTGTGCCTGTGAGGCTCGCAACCCATCAGGTCGTTGTTGTCTCGGTGAAGTAAATCGCGCCGCTAAAAAGTTGAAGCTGCAAATTTGAAGCGGGGGTAAACCGCCCTTCCAAACTGCAAATGGTGAAAGTGTCGCGCAGCGGTGTTGCAAATGGAGTCTCGGTAATTTCAGCATTCTTTTCTGTGCTGCCATTGAGCTGTTGTCTGTTTCCGGTAGCGCTCTCGTTTCTTGGTGTATCTGGCCTGGCCTTCGCCGCGGCTCTCACACCCTATCGTCCTTACTTCATTGGGTTGACACTAATCTCTCTGGCAGTGGCTTTCTATTTCACTTACCGGCCGCATATGGATTGTGGACCTGACGAGGTTTGCGTGACGCCAAAGAGTCGCAGATTTCAAGTCGCTATACTTTGGATCGTGACGACGCTGGTTGGGCTTCTCTTGATCTTTCCTTACCTCGTGCCTTTCTTACCGCTTTAGGAGACGCGTTCTAATGAAACGACGGCTCATTGTCATTCTCGCAATCGTGGTGGCAGGGTTCGGCATGCTGGCTTATTACATCTATGGCGGCAGCACCGTTCCCGACGGTCAACAACCGCTGGTTCGACTGAACGATTCTAATCTCGCTTCACTTAAAGACTCATTCAATAGATCTGCCAATTCGGTGCGGGTGATTGTTATGCTCTCACCGACTTGACCAGTCTGTTTGCGGGGGGCCTCCGCATTTCAAAAGCTACTCGAGGAGCAACGCGACACTAACTTGCGGGTGTTCGTGATTTGGGAGCCGGTACTGCCATCTGATCTATTTGCTCCATCGACCTCATCGCTGAAACGAATCTCAGACGGCAGAGTCAATCAATACTGGGACAAGCAGCGTCTAGTCTCTCAGGCAATGGGCGAAACTGATCACAACTCTATCGTTTGGGACTATGTTGCTGTTTATGAGCCAGGAAAACTGTGGGACAAGGCCCCACCCGAGCCCGCGTATCAAGGTAACCCTGCGGTCGACGTTATCGACGAGACAAGAAATGCCATCCGGCAACAGTTAGACATGATTAAGAAATGATTGAAGATATCCTCACACGACAATCAACGATGCTCCAAACTGCATCAGAACCCGAGTTAGAAATTCCAGCACTCCGTTAGGAGTGCTATGTTTATAGACCACGAATTATTTGAAGAGCCGGCGCTCCGTCAGGAGTGCCATGTTTATAGCCACCGGACGCATCGGGGCTTTCGCACTCCGTTAGGAGTGGCAGGTTTATAGCCCGCGACGCACCATTGCTCTCGCACTCCGTAGGAGTGCCATGTTTATAGCCCGCCGACGACATCAACCTCGCACTCTGGCAACATTCGCATCCTTGCTGCTATTATCCGCGCGTTCCACAAACCTCACGCTCGATAGAGCAGAAAGAAGCTACCTCATGGCTAATACCTTCTCACAAATCTACATTCAAATGGTCTTCGCAGTTAACGGACGCCTTTCACTAATCACTTCCGACTTCAAAGAGGAATTACACAAATACATTACCGGCATTGTGAGAAAGCAAGGTCAAAAACTCATCAGGATTAACGGAATGCCTGATCATCTTCATATTCTGATTGGATTAAAGCCGGCCATGGCCCTCGCCAATCTGGTTACAGACATCAAATCAGACTCATCGGAATGGGTAAACAAGAAAAAGTTGGCGCGAGCCAAATTCGCATGGCAGGAAGGTTACGGTGCGTTCTCCTACGGTCATTCGCAATTGGACACAATCGTTCGTTACGTCATGAATCAAGAGAAACACCACCAACGAAGATCCTTTCGTGATGAGTATCTGACCTTGTTACGGAAATTCGAAATAGAGTTTAAGGAAGAATTCGTCTTCGAGTTCTACAGCTAACAGATAGCACTCCTAACGGAGCGCCGAATCTTCAAATAATCCGTTGATCTATAAACATGGCCCTCCTGACGGAGTGCGGGAGTTTATTTTCGCGTGATGGCTATAAACATGGCACTCCTGACGGAGTGCGAAACTATGAGCGACAACATTTCCACCTTTACTGAAACACGCGCTGTATGCAGTGCCGTGCAACCAATCCTCTAGTATCAGTCTCTAAGACTCGCGCTCACATCTGCTTCCGGGCAGAAGGTCGCGAACTTTCCCCAACACAATTGAATTGACTTGCACTCTGTACGAGTGGTGACGTGTGCGAATGCCTTACCGGGATAAACCGCACACCGGGTAAGGGTTCGTGTGCGTCGCTGGGGGGTGGGAGTGGGGTTCTTCAAGGGGATAAGGCAGTTACTCCGCTCCTGCCCTTCATATTAACCGCATGTTCGCTGTTGTTCATTTCGTGTCCCTTGGTGTGATGCGCGTGGATCCTACGATTTTCGCTAGTTCCTGATGCGCGCTTCGCGCGCATGAAACAGAGCGAGAACTCTGTAGAAAGGATCTGAACGAACTACCCACTGCCGTTCGTGGGATTGGGCTGTTGTCGTCTTTAACAATCCCTTGGATTACCGCACCGACACGTCTACACTACGCGCCATGCTCGAAAGATCTTCCTGCGCGTTTCGCACGCTAAGCAAGAGTCCAATATTCACTGAACTATAAAAAAGTCCAATATTCACTGAACTATGAAAAACAATATTCAGAAGTTTCTATCGCTGACGCTAATTCTTGCGCTCACCGTCGTGGCTTACGGGCAGGGACGTTCCGGCCAACGAACGAAAACGCAATCATTCGCACCGGCGCAGACGCAATCGTTCGATGTCATTATTCGAGGGGGCACGGTTTATGACGGGACGGGGCGGGCGCCGGTGAAGGCAGACGTCGGAATAAAGGGTGACCGAATCGCTGCGGTTGGCAATCTGAATAATGCGACGGCGGCTACGATTGTTGATGCCAAAGGGCTGGCGGTGGCGCCTGGCTTCATCAACATGCTCTCTCACTCTGAGACTTCCTGGTTTGTAGATAGCCGCTCGTTGAGTGAACTTCGGCAAGGTGTCACGACTCAAATCTTCGGCGAACTCTCGATGGGTCCGCTGAACGACGAAATGAAACAGCGGGGACGACAGTCACAGGGTGATCTGAAGTTTGACATCGAGTGGACCACGCTGGCCGAATATCTCAACCACCTTGAAAAACGAGGCATCTCGCAAAACGTCGCATCGTTCATCGGCGCCGCTATAATCCGAGAATACGTTATCGGCCTCGAAAACAAACCGCCCACGCCCGCACAACTCGATCAAATGCGCGAGCTGGTGCGACGCGAGATGGAGGCTGGTGCACTGGGCATCACTACAGCCTTAATTTATCCGCCCGCATTCTTCGCGAAGACCGATGAGTTGATCGAGTTGTGCAAGGTTGCGGCGAAGTACAAGGGCAAATACACAGCACACATGCGTAGTGAAGCAGACCAGTTGCTCGAAGCTGTGCAAGAAACGATCCGCATCAGTCGCGAAGCCGGCCTCCCGGCCGAGATTTATCACCTCAAAGCAGCGGGAGAAGCCAACTGGGCCAAGATGGATCAAGTAATCAAAATGATCGAAGACGCGCGCAAGAAGGGCGTGAAGATCACCGCTGATATGTATACGTATCCAGCTGGTGGAACAGGCCTGAATGCAACGTTGCCGCCGTGGGTTTTTGACGGAGGACCCGAAGCTGCCTACAAGCGTCTTCAGGATCCGGCGACGCGCCAGAAGATTGCCGAGGCAGTTCGCACGCCGACAAACGAGTGGGAAAATCTTTACGCATTGGCAGGTTCGCCCGATCGCATCGTACTGGCAAGCTTCAGGAACGATAGCCTCAAGCCGCTTACCGGAAAGACTCTCGGCGAGGTTGCAAAAATGCGCGGGAAAGATCCAGTTGAGACGATCATGGATCTGCTACTGGAAGATCGCTCCCGCATCGGCACGATCTATTTCCTGATGAGCGAAGACAATATTAAGAAGCAGATTAGGCTACCATGGGTCTCCTTCGGTTCTGACGCAGCTTCGATAGCTGCCGAAGGCGTGTTTCTAAGATCGGCTGCACATCCTCGCGCATATGGCAATTTCGCGCGGTTGCTCGGCAAATACGTGCGCGATGAAAAGATCATTTCACTCACTGAGGCCGTGCGCAGATTGACTAGCCTGCCTGCAACCAATCTTGGGTTGAAAGATCGGGGACTTCTCAAGTCCGGTATGTTTGCTGATGTCGTGATTTTCGATCCGCAGACAATTGCCGACCGAGCGACTTTCGAAAATCCGCACCAGTACTCGGTTGGTGTTAGAGATGTTTTTGTGAATGGGAAACAGGTGCTGAAGAATGGAGAGCACACTGGTGTCAAACCTGGGAGAGCTCTGTGGGGTCCGGGGAAGGTTGGCGGAAACTAAGACAGCATCCACAGATTACACAGATTGCGCAGAGATTACGTCAGTACCGTTACGCGGTAGCGACGGGTCAACTTATATCGCTCAGTACTGAGTAATGATAGTTGACCCGACGCTACCGCGTAACGGTACTGACTTCATCACTAAGTTAAGCCTAGCACGCTTGCTGGATGCTGGGCGACACGGTCTCGTTCGGATGGA
>JBKPAC010000053.1:0-9498 GCA_046726175.1 Acidobacteriota bacterium | reverse complement strand
GGCGAGACGCCCGCGCTCCCAGTGAAAAGATGGAGCGGGACGAAAAGCGGCTGAGGAAATAGAGGTTGGTCATGGAGCAAGTTATCAAGTTCATAATTTATCTCGTGACTCTCCTGGTAGTGATTGTTCTGAGCGCTTATGTGTTTGCGGTTGGAGCAAACGCACAAACGCTCGACCTCAATCTTCGACCGGACGTCAACAGAGTCCGAAACCTCAGAGAGCAAGGCAGTGGGAAAGGCAGGAGCGGTGGCTATCAATCCGAGCGAGCACTAGCATCACTGCCACGGCGATCGGTGGGCACTGATTCGCAGCGATCTGCACCCGCACGCGTTGACTCGACAACACAACACGAGGTGGCCGCGGCGGCCATAACACCCGGAACGCCGTTAAGCAAAGTCCTTCACACATCGCAGTTCGATTTGACCTCAGCTGCAGGAACGGACGAGCAGTTCGTCGATGGCAACAACGATTTAATCGCGGAAGAACGAACGACGTTCGATTCTCTTGGAGGTACTTTCGACATTGCCGTCGGTCAATCGGGTACGAGGTACGGTGTTTATTCGGCGACTGTCAGCCAGACTCTTGTTGGTGTACTGCTTGTCGCATTCGACACCAACGGCGATTACATTCTCGATACTTCCGCTACTTACAACCTGCAGCGCGACTTCTCGTTGCCTTCAGCTGCTGCCGTCGTAACAGGGATGTCGAAGGGTGGCCGAGAATTTGTGATCGTGTGCTCGAGTGGTTACTACAACTCTTCCAATCCCAACGACCCGAATAACGAACCTTCGCCCGGCGTCGTGTTGTTGGTCCGACAACTGGCAGGCAATGGCTTTGATGATTCGTTGACTCGCACGTTGGTCCCCGTGGGTGACAACCGGCTCTACAACGCCAACGCTATGGCCCTGTTGCCGAACAATGATCTGTTAATTGCTGATTTTCATTCCGACGAACTGCGGATCATTCGTGACACCAATGTGGATGGCATTCCGGATACACTCGACAACACGGCCTACTACTCTTACCGGTTTTCGGACGACGCTCCGCTTGATCTCGCAGTGAACTCACGTGGGGTGGTCTTTTCGCATTCGTCTGGAAACGACACCTTGATGCTGGCGATCTACGATGATGATGGTGACGGTGATGGAGACAGAGATGAAGTCGTCGTCCAAGGCCTGTCCATCGACAACAATCTTTTTATCCACGGCTTGACGACTGATCGCCTCGGCAATGTTTACGTTATCGAGGATGCGATGGGGAATGGCGATGGGACCGGCGGAAATGGAGGCCGACCTCAGCTCGATGCATTCCCCGACGGTCAGATGAATGGTGTTCTGCAAAACGGAAAGATCTTCGCGCTTGCCGATTCGTCAAGTTGGGCGCTTTCGGGTCTGTCGTTTGCCGCCGTAGCGAATCCGATTAACGGCGCTCAGGAGTTTGTGCGACAACACTATCTCGATTTCCTGGGGCGGGAACCTGATAGCGGCGGCCTCGGTTACTGGACCAGTCAGATCACGGGATGCACGAATGACCGTTGCGTCAATTCTCGTCGGATTGGAGTCTCGGCAGCATTCTTCATCGAACTCGAGTTCCAGGACACGGGTTCATTCGTGTACCGGCTGTACAAGGGCGCACTGGGGAGACGTCCGAACTTTGCTGAATTCGCGACGGATCGAGCAACGGTGGTGGCCGGGCCAAACCTCGACGCGAACAAACAGGCACTGGCGAATGACTTTGTGACGCGCGCGGGTTTCTTGCAGCTGTATCCGCTCTCACAGACAAATGATCAGTTTGTTAATAAGCTGTTCGACACGGCTGGCCTCATTCCTTTCACGGCGGATCGCCAACGGCTTATCAACGAAATGCAGAACGGCAAGACTCGCGCGCAGGTTTTGCGTGAGGTGGTTGAGTTCACCGACTTCAAGACGCGCGAATACAATCCATCATTTGTTTTGATGCAGTACTTTGGATACTTACGACGGGATCCCGAACAGGGTGGTTATGACTTCTGGCTGAACGTGCTGAACAATCAACAGCCAAACAACTATCGGGGCATGGTCTGCTCGTTCATCACTTCTCGTGAGTATCAGGAGCGCTTTGGATTGTTGTTGAGAAGAACGAATACGGATTGCGCGGAGTGAGGGAATTTTCGATTGCCGATTTTCGATTGCCGATGTGCCTCAGACGATCTTCAAATCGTCAATCGCCAATCGCCACTCTCTTCCTTTCCATAGCGTGGAGGAAGAGTTCCTTGCCAACCCCAGTGCCAAAATGAGCCGGTGCCACCCACAGCTGTTCGAGCGTTTGTTCAGGAGAACGCAAATAGAAACCCTGCAACTCTCCTGAGTCCTCTGCAACGTAAACATCATTGTTGCTTAAGGAAGCTGAAGAAAGCGCTGGATCGGATTCAGAGTGCTTGATCCAGTGTTCCGGATAACCCCAATGGCGCGAGGCGTCGTTCACAATCTTCGTGAGGAGGGGCACCTCTTCAGCACGCGCTTTTCTAATAATCACCATTCACCGTTTACTATTTACGAGTCACGGTTTTTCCCATACGCGTCCATCCGCGTACTTCACACGTACCAGCTCGATCCTTTCGCTGAGCTGATCGCGCTCGTTCTTGTTCAGGGAGGTCACACTGATTGTGTGTGTTGGAGGCGAGGTCAGAATCACAATTAATTCCTTAGACTTGCCTGGGCCTATCTGTTCCTCGCTGGTGATTTGCTGGCGGCCCAGCTCATTTTCGGTTCCGCGTTCAAAGAAGACGTAATCCCAATCAACAGCGGTAACCGGAACTGCTGAATTGTTTTTCAATCGAACTTTGTAAAAAAATACGTAACGCGGCGGAGCTTTTTCCCTTTGTCTCTCGAGATTGGCGGCATCTGCCTTTGCTTCGCGCCTGACCCTGTCGGCCCCGGCACCACCACCACCTCGTTTCGCATCGTCGAGCCGTTTTTCATTGCGCGAGCGCGCGCGCATCTCGTCGAAGTTCTCAATTGGACCACCAAACGGATCGCGTTCCCAACCGATGCGTTCTTTGCTCCAGCTGAACTTGACGACCTCGAGCCCGTCGGATTTCTGTGTTCCAGCTTCTGACTGTGCGTACAAAACCGAGGCCCCGAAGAGAATTAAAAGCATCGAGGTTAGCACTTTCATGCGCCGGACTCCTTTTAACGTTTTCGGGAGGATAACACCGGGGGACTATGATCAAAAGGCTATCAGGACCAAAAGTGAGGATGGGGCTGAAACGAGTTCAGCCCCATCACTCAAGTCAAAACAGTCTCAGCGCATTAGAAGACGTAACGCAGTCCTACGATTACGCGCCTGTTCCCGCCGTCAGTTCCCCATTGGTTGAGGAAATTATTGTTGTTTATAGTTGAAGTCGGAATACCAAAGTCGCGCGAGTTTGTGAAGTTGTAGAAATCGGCTCTGATCTGAAATCGCTGATTTTCGCCGATTCGCGTGTTCTTCAGGATACCGAAATCAATATTGTTGATACCGTCAGAGCGCAGGATATTGCGTCCTGCGTTTCCTGTTCGCTGGGCCTGCGTTATCGGCCTGAACAGCGCAGCGCCGCCTGCAGCAACGATCTCTTCAACGCTCATGCTTGAAAGGTCGAGAGTCGTGTTCAGGTTGGGTCGGATTGCATTGCCCACAAGAGACGAAATGCTGGCCAAAGCGGCTGCTGGATCTGAGCCGTTCAGCGGCGTAAAGGGCGATCCGCTTTGCAGCGAGAACTGCGAGTTGAGCTGCCAACCACCCAGAAAATGTCCCATAAACCCTTTCTGATCTCGGAAGTACGGTAGCTCGTAAACGAAGTTTCCTGCGATGCGGTGCGGACGATCGAAACTTGAACGCGCTCGATCAGCCCTGCGGTTGTACGAATCCTGGGCGACAGCTATCTCTCCTGATGACACATTGAATATCTCGGACATTGTGTCGATGAAAGTGCTGAAGGTGTAATGCAAGCCGGCGCTAAATCCGCGGCTCAATCGCTTCTCCAGGCTGGTTTGTAGTGAGTGGTAGATGGAAGAACCGGAGTTGGTACGCAAGCGCGTAGGTCCCTGGTTGGGAATGGTTCGGCAAAACCCGTTGGAAGCGTTTCCGGTCACGCACCCAATACGCGTAGGATTGGCATCAACTGATTCAAACAAACCAGTTCCCTTGGTACCGACGTAACCAACTCGCAGTACGAGGTCGCGAGAAAACTCACGCTGTACTTCAAGGCTAACCGAATCGTAGACGGGCATATGAAAATCCGCGTCCACGATCGTTCGATTTACCGTATCAGGATTGAACGGCGGGTTTTGAAGAGTTGAGAAGGCGTTCGCGATTACCGTTACGTTAGTACCTGCCCCGGGATTACCAGTGATCGGTACCGCCTGAGTTGTCGGGAACGACGAAACCGCCGCGACGAATGGGAACGAGCTCCAGATGTTTAGCAGGATGTTGGTGTACGCGTAATCGTGCGTGCGAGTGTAGCCGCCACGTATCACCATCCTGTCTCCGCCAGTGAGCCAACCCATGAGTCCGCTGTTGCTTGCGTGGAGATTCCAGTTAAAGCCGAGTCGCGGCTGGAAGTTGTTGTTATCACGTCCGGGAATCGGCCCCACGATGAAACGCGGATCGTTGTTGGCTAGTGCCACTACAGGCTTGTTGTAGTCGACCAGGCCTCCAATCGGCTGGCCCGCGTTCTCATAGCGAAGGCCTAGAGTCAGTGTAAAGTTAGGTCGAATCTTCCACTCGTCCTGGCCGAAGAAGAAGAAGTCGTGCCAATCGCTATGCAGGACCAGCGCGGTCCCGGGCAGATCTTTGTTGATGTTGGCTCGCGTAGCCAGGTCCTTTACCAGGAAGTCCAGAGTGGCGTACTCGAGCAGACCGCGGGTCGTGGGTTTGAAAAGTTGATGCAGCTGGTTACGACGGATATCGGCGCCAAACTTCCAGGCGTGATTGCCGTTCGTATAAGAAACGTTGTCTTGTAATTGATAAGTATTTCTGACCTGAGACTGCGGAAGGTTTACACCCAGACCGATGGCCGTCCGTGTCGGTGCGGCATTGAACTGCACCAATCCCAGTTCCTGTATTTCCATCGAAGGTATCAACTGTGATCGAGGATCGAGCGGCAATGTCGCGCTAGCGGCTCGCAGGTATGCTCCACGCACTTCGTTGATCCACTTAGGTGATAGCACACTCGTTAGCTGCAGGTTTACACCCTGCGTCCTAGCCGGGACGATAGAGGAGAACCCTGGCGGAGTGATTTGAGAAGCTGCGACGCCCGGTATGCTTCCTAACGCGTCCGAGTCCTGATAGATGTAGCGACCGTTGAGGCTGTGGTTTGATGTTAGCCGGTGGTCGATACGGATCGAAGTCTGCCAATCATTGAATGTTGAAGCTTGTGATCCAGTCAGCGAGCCCAGGGGCACGGTAAAAGTCTGGCCGTTCCGGACGAATCTTGCGGTTGTTCCAATCGGCGTCTGTGCGGCTGGGAGGAAATCCAACAACGCACGAACCTGTGGCAGAGTGCCAGCGGCTTGTTCGATAATCTGTTTCCCTTCGGCGGTCGGGGCTCCCCTTAGAGTCGTGCCGATACCAAGTTGACGATCCCACCAACGCTGAATCGCGAAGAAGAAGAACGTTCTATCTTTCCCGCTGATGTATGTTGGACCACCCTCCCCAACGCGCGGCAAGTGGAGTGGGCCACCGATCGTGCCCCCAAATTGATTCTCAATTCGAAAAGGAGCATGTCTATGAGAAGGATCGCTGTGATTGGGGTTACAGAACCCGCTCGCTCCGGCCTTCTGTGTGTTGCTGCAAGCATTTAACGCGTTGTCGTTGTGAAACCAGAAGCCGGAACCGTGATATTGATTCGAGCCACTGCGCGTGATGGCGTTGAAAACCGCGCTCGCGTTTCGCCCGTATTCAGCACTGAACTGGTTCGTTACCAGGCGTACCTCTTGGATGAGATCAGGATTGTTGAGCGGTATCGTCGAACCTGCGACACCGAAGTTATTGTTGTCCTGTCCATCAATCATGAAGTTATTTGAGCGCACGCGACCACCGTTCGACGAGAAGTTCGTGCCCGAGGCAAACGCAGACTGACCGGAATTCAGCTGGCTCACGCCCGGAGCTGAGAGAGCGATAGCGTAGACGCTGCGAGTGGTTGCGAGCGGCAACTCGGTTAAGCGGCGTTCATCAAAGCGGGTGCCTACCTCAGCAGTGGAAGTGTTGAGCATCGATGCGTTCTCAACAATGTTGACAACTTCCTGCACTCCGCCGGGCTTCATCGTGACGTCGACGACGGCACTTTGATTCAAGGCCAGAGTGATGCCCGATTGCACATATTTGGCGAATCCCGAACCTTCTACCGTGAGTTCGTAGTCACCTACTGGCAGGCTGGCAAAGTGATAGCGGCCGCTTGTGTCGGTTTGCGTCGTACGTGATTCATTGGTTGAGATGTTGCGCGTCGTCACGGTAGCGCCAGGGATAACTGCTTGTTTTTCATCCCTTACCTCTCCGGAGATCGATCCAGAGGTTTGCGCCAGGACCGAGCAGCAAAAGCACATCAACAATGCTGCTGCCAACGTAAGGAACCTGGTTGCCTTAATCATAAGCCTTCTCCTTTTGAAACTGTTCGGTGGTTGCTCTGTCCTTAGTTAATAGATGGGGTTATGAGCCCGGAGAACGCAGATTGAAATTTCGTACTATTGCTGCACACCCGTGGGATTCGAATTGGGCCGCCTAATCCCCTAACGCAATGAACATTCCAGTGTTCTGTCTGGTCCGACCCGATCTGATAAGTATGTAGAACTGAGCGAGTTAGCACCCACCCGTGTGACGAACAGTTAGCGGACTAAAGCCAAAAAGCTGAAGTTGATTCAATTCCGTGGATGGAGCCTTTGGATTGGCTTACGGAATTCTGTTTTTCGGACGTGTCTCGCGCAGCGTGAATACGGCGAGTTATACTCAAATTCCATGACGTCGGCCGGCGTTTATATTCATATTCCGTTTTGTCGTTCGCGTTGCTCGTACTGCGACTTCGCCACCGGTATTTATCAGGAGCAACAGGCGGAGAAGTACGTTAATGCGCTCGTCACCGAGCTGAGCGATTGGCAAGAGCTCGCTTCTCCGCGAGCCGTCGACACGGTCTATTTTGGTGGTGGCACGCCTTCGATGTTGACGCCTCAGCAGCTGGAAACGATTCTGGAAGCTGTTCATCGGCGCTTTGTGATTCAGCCTGACGCTGAAATCACGATGGAGATGAATCCGGGGACTCTCTCTCTCGAAACCATTCGTGCTTATAGAAGCGCCGGTGTTAATCGTGCGAGCTTTGGCGCGCAAACCTTCGATGATCGAGAGCTAGCAAAATTGGGCCGTTCGCATACAGCAGCAGAAACTCATCAAACGTTTCGCGATTTGGGCGCCGCTGGTTTTGAGAACGTCAATTTCGACTTGATCGCCGGCTTGCCGGGACAGACTCTCGAAGGCTGGAAAAGGAACATTGACGAAGCAATCCGTCTGAGACCCGAGCATCTTTCGTTTTACCTACTCGAGGTGCATGAGGGTACGCCGCTGGCAGATCACATTAAACAGGGCAAGCAGCCTCAGCCGGATGAAGAGCTGGCGCGTGTGATGTACGAATTGATGCTCGACGAGAGCAGTCGGGCGGGTTATGAACACTACGAGATCTCGAACCTTTGCCTGCCTGGATTCGCATCGCGTCACAACACGAAGTACTGGACCTCGGATCCTTACTATGGCTTTGGATGCTCTGCTCATTCATACGATGGCGAGCTGCGCCGGTGGGCAAATCAAAGAGATATCGTTGCTTACGTTGAGTCACTGGAAGCAGGAGAGTCGCCAGTGGTCCAGACATGGGACCTCAGTGAGCAGGACCGGCAGGCGGAGGCTCTGTTTCTGGGATTGCGTCTGATGAAGGGCATCAGTCTCGCGGAGTTTAATGAATCTTTCGGGACGGACGTGCGGGCTCAGCATGGGGAGGACTTTGAACGGTTCGTCGAAGCCGGACTAATCGAGGAGCTTGGCGACTCGATTCGACTAACGCGGACCGGCGCACTACTTTCCAATGAAGTCTTCGCCGCATTTATCTAAGAACACATGATAATTGCTATCGATGGACCATCAGGAGCTGGCAAGTCCACTCTTGGGCGCTTGTTGGCGCGTGAACTCGGCCTGCTTTACATAGACACCGGGTCGATGTATCGCGCAGTCGGTCTGGCTGCGCTGCAATCTGATCTTTCCCTTCATGACGCTGAGGCCATAGGCAGACTGGCTAATGAGATTGATGTTGATCTGCGAGGCGATGTCGACAATCTAAAGGTTATCTTGAATGGCAAGGATGTTACTGACGAGATTCGCAGCGACGCCGTGACGGAAGCATCATCGATGGTCTCAACCATCCCGGCCGTAAGACGAGCAATGGTCGCATTGCAGCGTGAGATGGGCCGTCGAGGTGCTGTCCTGAACGGCAGGGACATCGGAACGGTGGTGTTTCCGAATGCGGACGTGAAGTTCTTTCTCACTGCCTCGGCAAACGAACGAGCTCAACGTCGCTTCAAAGAAGAGCAGGTCCAGCACCCAGAAGTTTCATTCACCGAGACGTTAGCCGATATGACCGAGCGCGATAGGCGTGATTCGACGCGCAGTGATTCACCGCTTAAAGTTGCAGACGACGCGATTGTTATCGATTCGTCGGGTTTATCAATTGCCGAGGTTCTGGAGAAGATGATTTCTGAGGTCCGTGCTCGCGAGGGTAGCAAACCACGGTGAGCGCTCTGCTGCGTTAACAGACAAATCGGCAATCCGCAATCGACAATCGAAAATTCTTTTATGTTCACTGGAATCATCGAAGAACTGGGCAGCGTAGAGAGCGTTGAACCCCGCGGAGAAGATGCGCGCATCGTCATTCGTGCAAAGACTGTAACGTCGGATTCTAACGATGGCGATTCGATTGCCGTGAACGGTGTTTGTTTGACTGCGCTCGACGTCACTGAGAATTCTTTCGCTGCTGACTGCTCGCGCGAAACGCTCGAGCGATCCACACTCGGACGGCTTCGAGCTGGAACGCCTGTCAATCTTGAGCGAGCTGTGACACCGGCAACTCGTCTCGGTGGTCATATTGTGCAAGGCCATGTTGATGCTCGCGGAGAATTTGTGAGCGCGATGGATCATGGCGGGTCCTGGACAGTGCGAATCGCCTATCCGAAAGAGCTCCGTAAATACCTCGTATTCAAGGGTTCGGTTGCCGTCGAAGGTATAAGTCTGACGATTGCCGCGTTGACGGACGAGTATTTCGAGATCGCGATCATTCCCAAAACGTGGGAGGTGACTAACCTCTCTCATCTGAAACCAGGAGATCCGGTAAACCTGGAAGCCGACGTGATCGCTAAATACGTAGACAGAATACTGAATGAGCAACAACGAGGAACGTGGTAGGTCAGAACCGTTTCGCGGTAGCGTCGGGTCAACTCTCCTCTAGAG
>JBKPAC010000052.1:0-49848 GCA_046726175.1 Acidobacteriota bacterium | reverse complement strand
GTGATAGATCCTGAGCTGCGCGAGATCTCACCGGGACATTCGGCTGCTTGTATTCGAGTGCCGGGGTGGGACACGGCGGTTTCACAGGAGCCGCGCCCTGTGAAACAATGAAATCCAGATTCTCGTATCTAGCACGCTAACAACTACTTTGATCGGACGGAAGTGCTTTCTCCCCGTCCTCTAACTTAAGGAGGATTGAGCCATGAGTGAGCCGAACCCACAGGAGTTTCACGCACCTCCACCACCGCAACCTGTTCAGACACCCCAGGCCCCGCGACCAACTTATCTTCGAATTCCGGCGATAGTTATCTTTGTTATCGGCCTGGTACTGCAGATTCTGGGGCTAGCGAAGATTATTCCTGGTGGCCCGTTTCTTGGAGTGGGCTTTATTCTGTGGGGAGGATGCCTGTTTGGTTTCAGCTTTATTCCGTTACCGAGGCGAGAGCCCGGTGCTGCCGAACCGATATCGCCGCTTGAAAGCATTACCGGAATCTTTTTTGAGCCTAGTAGAGTGTTCAAGAGTCTGGGGGCGCACCCACGCTGGCTCGTTCCTTTTGTGATAATGGCGGTACTTAACATCGGTTACACGCTGGCATTCACGCAGCGGCTTGGTCCAGAACGCATCGTCAACTATGTGACCGATAAGATGGCCCAAACACCCTTCATCCCGGCTGAGGCAGTTGAACGGGCCAAGGTCCAGCAGCTGGAACAACTCAAAGACCCTGTACAAAAAACTGTGATCGCAGCAGCCAGCATGGCCTGGTTGTTCATTCGATTTGGATTCATCGGAGTACTACTTCTACTCGGTGTGCTTGTTTTTGGTGGACGAATGAACTACTGGCAGGCATTCATTGTGTCAGTCTATTCAGCTTTTCCTATTTCGGTGATCCAGCGTGTGATTAGTTTCATTCTTTTGTACATCAAGTCTCCCGACGACATTCACCCGATAATTGGACAGGAGACTTTGGTTCAGGACAACCTCGGAATTCTGTTCACGCCGGCCGAGCATCCGGTTCTGTATGTTGCAGCCTCGGCGATCGGAATATTGTCGCTTTACGGATTGTGGCTAAGAGCAGTTGGCTTGCGTAACGCCGGATACCGCGTGAGCAATGCTGCTGCGTGGAGTACAGCTATAGCGATTTGGTTGCTGAGCCTCGGACTCGTGCTGATCATCACAGCTCTCTTCCCAGCGTTCGTCTCCTAAAAGAGTCTGGGAGTCTAGAAGTCTCGGAGTCTCGGAGTCCAAACGGACTCCAAGACTTCAAGACTCCAGACTCCCAGACTTTCTTTATTCGTATCGCAGTGATTCGATTGGATCGAGTCGCGCGGCCTTCCATGCGGGCCATAATCCAAACACCAGGCCGATACCAACGCTCGCGATAAACCCTCCAATGGGCGCCCACATTGGCACGTATGAAGGCAACAACAGCCGAAGTAGCAGCGTCAGCAGCCAACCGATCGTGAGCCCGATCAAGCCACCAATCCCAGTCAAGGTCGAAGCCTCAATTAGAAACTGCCACATGATATCGCTGCGTTTAGCACCGATTGCTTTGCGGACGCCGATTTCGCGAGTGCGTTCTGTAACTGACACCAGCATGATGTTCATAACGCCGATGCCGCCAACCATCAGACCGACTGAGGAAATGACCACCATGGCGATTGCGAGACCCGCTGTGATTGAGCGAAAGTTGTCCAGGATACTTTCAGAAGTCTCCATGCCGAAGTTGTCATTGGCTGCAAATGGAACCTGCCGGCGAATACGCAACATGTCGCGCACCTGGTCCTTTGCTTCGTCCATCACTCCTGGCTTTGCTACAGCGAGAATATAGATGTCATCTGCATTCGGTTTCAGTTTGCGAGCTACAGTGAACGGGACGTAGATGACGTTATTCTGATCGTCGCTGCCACCACCAATCAGAAACTGCTCGCGCTTCTGCAGCGTGCCGACGACACGAAACTCCTCTTCACCTATCTTAATTGTCTGTCCAACAGGAGAGCCGATCTTAAAGAAGTCGTCGGCTACCTTCGATCCGACTACACAAACACTTTCTCTCGTGTCGTTCTCGAATTGCGTAAAGAAGCGGCCTTCGGAGATTACCTGTGTTCCAGCTTTCTCAAAATCCGGCAATGTGCCCTGCAGTGCGACCGACGCTGAAGTTTTGCCGCCGCCTGAGACCATCAGCTTTCCGCCGAAGAAGTAGTTTGTGATGTCGAGAAAGGGAACACAAATCTCGATGGCCGGCAATGTAGCAAGCGCCATCGCGTCGTCGTACGTGAGCTCTTTGCGCATCCGTTCTTCACGTGACAGCCGTCCGATGTGAATGCCGGGATTGAATTTGCTGATGTAGATCGAGCGCGTGCCGAAAGACTCGACCTCACGCTTAACGGAAACGTCAATGCCGCTGATGATTGAGGCAATCAACATTACGGTGATGATTCCGATGACCACACCAAATACCGTGAGGAAGGACCGCAGTTTGTTGCTCAGAAGCGTGGCAATCGCCATTCTGAGATTCTCGTAGATGTCACTACGCAGGAGTCTCATGTTTCAGCCCTCAAAGCTTCAATCGGGTCCAGTCGAGCAGCTTTCCACGCAGGAAAGACTCCCGCCGCGACGCCGACTCCCGCTGAGATCGTGACGGCAATGGTAACAGCGCCAATCGAGAGGTATGTTGGAAAGAAAACTGCAGTCAAGACGCGGCCGATGACCCAGGCAATCGTCACTCCCACAGTTCCTCCAATCGCAGACAGAGTAACTGCTTCGACGAGGAACTGTTTGAGAATATCGATCTGGCGCGCGCCCAATGACTTTCGAATACCGATCTCCTTAGTTCGCTCGGTGACCGACACCAGCATGATGTTCATGATCACGATCGCACCAACCAATAGAGCGATACTTGGCACTGCAATGGCGACGATAAAGATCGTGCCGAAGAGTCGATCTCGCAGCCCGGTGATGGCATCAGGAGTAACAATACCGAAATTGTCCTTTTCGTTGGCGCTCAGCTTCCGCCGCACTCTCATCAAAAAACGGGCTTCGTCGACTGCATCGTTGAAGGTGTCATCCGTTCGTGATGTCGCAATGAAGTAGAGTGAACGCTGCCGAATCAAACCTCCGAAGTTGATTGCATAAGTCTTGAGAGGGAGGACGATAAAACTGTCCTGAGGAATACCAAAAACGGTCCCCTTCGGTGCTTCGACGCCAATTACTCGATAGGGTAGACCACGGATCAGAATCTCCTGCCCAATCGCATTTCCGGCATAGAAAAGTTTGTTGGCGACGTCTGCGCCGATGTAAGCCACTCGTTGCGCGGCCTCATTCTCCACTTCGGAAAAAAAGCGCCCGTCGGCAACGTCTCGGTTTTCAATTTCAGCTGTGTTTGCGGTCGCGCCTGATACGAATACATCGTCGAGAACTTCGTTGCCGCGCTTAACTTGCGATGGACTGCTTCGTGCTTTAGCTCCGATCTTGCCGACCAAACTGGCGCGCTGCTTCAGGTACTCGTAATCCTCGAGCGTCAATTCCTTGTTTCGCCTCTGGGCCGCAGCAATCGTGTCTGTATCTTTGAAATCTTCGAGAGGATTGAAGCGCTGGATGGTGAACGATTTTGCTCCGATGCCGGCAATCTTCTCGTCGACGTACGTGTTGAATCCCTGAATCAACGAGTAGACAACGACCACAGCCATCACGCCGATGACCATGCCCAAGAGAGTAAGCGCCGAGCGTAGTTTATGCGCCCAAATCGCAGAGACTGCCAGCTTTAGGGTTTCGATGAATTTCACGGATGTCGTATTACGGGTAGCGCGCTTATATTGTTGCAGGTGGCCCGAGAGTTCAAGTCTGTGGGGCTTGGAGCGGCCCGCCGACGTCTAAGAGGTGAGCCGTCGGAGTACTGAATCAGAAGGCATTTGACGTTTCTCGTTTGACATTTCTCAATTGAGAAATGTCAAACGACGAATGACAAATGGTTTCTGATGCTCAACCGTGGAATTCACTCGAGCAACTGACTTACTCCCAACGAAGCGCCTCGATGGGATCGAGACGAGCAGCTTTCCAGGCAGGCCAGAGACCAAAGATTATCCCCACGGCGGCGGAGATCCCGACGCCTACGGCAATGGCCCAGAGCGGGACGTAAGCGGGTAACGGCGAGTACTTGTTCATAAGCAGGCTCGCGAGCTCGCCGACGGCAAGCCCTGCAAGTCCCCCAATCGCCGTCAGCACAACAGCCTCGATAAGAAATTGCGACATGATGTTGAGACGAGTTGCGCCGACAGCTTTGCGCACGCCGATTTCTTTCGTGCGCTCGGTCACCGAAACCAGCATGATGTTCATCACGCCAATGCCGCCGATCATCAAAGCCACAAAGGAAATAGCAGTGAGTACGAGCGCTGTCGCTCCGGTCAGTTGGTTATAGACGTCAAGGAGCGAATCCTGAGATGAAATACCGAAGTTGTTCTTTTCGCTGGGCGGCACACGTCGACGACGCCTGAGGATGTCGGTAATCTCATCTATTGCTGATTTTACGAAGGCTCGAGATTTCGGCCGAATGATAATGAAGAACACCACCTCGGGAAACGGACGATCAGGATAGTACTTATCGAACGTGGTGATGGGAACAAAAATGGAGTTATCACGCGATTGACCGAAAAAGTTTCCCAAAGGCTCCATCACGCCAATTACTCTGAACGGATTACCGTTGATCCTCACTTCCTTATCAACTGGATCTTCGTAAGGAAAAAGAGCGCGCTTGACGTCGACCCCCAAAATGCAAACATTCGAGCGATCCTGCATGTCGATATCGTTGACGAAGCGACCGCTGGCGACGTACTGCGAGTGCACGAACTCGTAATACGGAGTCACGCCAAAAAGAATCGGTGTGTCGGTCTGCTTTTCCTGGTAACGCATCGTCACCGCAAGCATTCGATGGATGGGAGAAACTCCAGCGACCGAAGGAGCTTCGCGACGCAGCGCTTCCGCGTCGTCCATGGTGAGGTCTTTACGATGAATTTCTTCTGGTCCTGGTGGACGGCCAAAGCTGGGTTCAAACTTAGAAACAAAAATCGTGTTTGAGCCGAGCGATTCAATCTGGTCGGCGAACGCCTTGTTCAGACCCTGAATAATTGACACCATGAAGATCACGGTGATCACGCCGACGCTGACACCGAGGATCGTCAACGAAGAACGCAGCTTGTTAGCTCGCAGCGTGTCGATCGCCATCAGGGCCGATTCTTTAATGTCCTCAAGACGCATGATATTTTCGGATTTTCGATTTTAGATTGTTGATTTTCGATTGCGCCGAATTTGCCGTTTCTAGCTCGATGATTCAACCAATCGAAAATCAAAAAACGGCAATCGAAAATTCCCTCATTCCGCTCGCAAAGCCTCAATTGGATCCAGCCGCGCGGCGCGCCACGCCGGCCATAAGCCGCTAATAATTCCGACTATAGAAGAAACACCGACACCCAGAACTGCAGAAGCCAAACTCACCAGCAATGGAAATCCGATCAGGGCGGAAATGATGTAGGCGAGTCCGAAGCCTGTGCCAACTCCAATTGCTCCTCCCAGCGCAGTAACAACAACAGCTTCAATCAAGAACTGCGTCAGGATGTCTTTTCGTCGAGCTCCGATAGCTTTGCGAATGCCTATTTCCTTCGTTCTCTCAGTCACAGAAACAAGCATTATGTTCATCACTACAATTCCACCCACTACGAGCGAGATCGCTGCTACTCCGATCGTTACGATGTAGATGTTTGAAGTAGCGCTCGAATAAAGATTCAAAAACACGTCCTGCGTTTCTAAAGCGAAACCCTCATCCCCTTCAGCGCCAAATGTCC
Organism: Acidobacteriota bacterium; assembly: GCA_046726175.1. Classification (GTDB taxonomy): domain Bacteria; phylum Acidobacteriota; class Blastocatellia; order Pyrinomonadales; family Pyrinomonadaceae; genus PSRF01. The sequence goes on along the minus strand of JBKPAC010000052.1, from coordinate 44,013 downwards.
TCCCTCGCCGGTTCCGCATGATTGTACGCACCTGGTCCTCGGCAGCTTCAAGCTGTTGTGCCTCAGGTACCTGGATGAATACAACGAGCGATCTTCTCGCACCGTACGATTTCTGGTAAGTCGAGTAAGGAATGTAGACGACATTGTCCCGAGAGAAGCCAAAGATCGATCCCAAAGGCTCCAGTACTCCGATGATCGTGTAAGGTCTGCCGGCAATTCTTATCTCCTGACCCATCGCTCTATCGGCGGGCGCTCCAAGAAAGAGATTTGCAAGAAGATCAGCTCCGATGACACAGATCTCATGTCCCGAGCTTCCTTCACTCTCGGTCCAAATGCGACCAACGTCGATGCTCACCCCGTCTATGTCGAACATGGTGGTGGGATCGACACCTCTGATGCGGACGTTTTCAGCTTTTTGGTCGGCATGTTTGACTGTCTCGATCGCGTTAGCTGCTATGCCGACTCGCCAGCAGGAAGGGCAGAGCCGTGAAATGGCTTCGGCATCTTCATGCGTCACATCCTTGCGTTTGCTGACAGTTACGAACTCTTCCCGCGACTTGATGATCTGCGGACTCTTGGACACGGTGAAGACCGTCGACCCCTGCGATGAAAAGGTTTGGGCCACGGTCTTATCCAGACCCTTGATAATCGTCACGACGGCGATTACGGCCGTAACGCCGACGACAATTCCCATCAGCGTCAGCGCAGTTCGCAGTTTGTTTGAGCGGAGACTGGAGGTCGCGACCAGGAAGGCTTCACCCAGTGCAGCGAGCCTGGCGAATTCAAGTGGACCTACTCTTGCAGGAATATTAAATCGGCGGCCGGAAAAGTAGCTTCGTGGCTTTATCCGATCGCCGCCACTTCGCTCCATCTCCAGCCTCCTATTTGATTTTCTCGTCTTTTTCGATCAGACCATCTCGAATAGAGAGAATTCGGTGAGCACGCGCGGCAATATCATGTTCGTGGGTTACGACGATGATTGTATTGCCTTCGGAGTGAAGTCGTCCGAACAAGTCCATGATCTCCATACTCGTGTGAGTATCAAGAGCGCCTGTGGGTTCGTCAGCCAGAAGAATCGACGGATGATTTACGAGAGCGCGAGCGATGGCTACGCGTTGTCGCTGACCGCCCGAGAGCTCGTTAGGACGGTGCATCATACGCTCAGTAAGATCAACCGATCTCAGCGCCTGTTTCGCCATTTCGTGTCGCTGACTCGAACCAATGCCGCCGTAGATCAGCGGCAATTCAACATTGTGCAAAGCCGTGGCGCGTGCGAGAAGGTTGAAAGTCTGAAATACAAAGCCCACTTCCTGATTACGAATACGAGCTAACTCGTCGTCGTCCATGTCTGACACGTTTTTGCCGTTCAGCCAGTATTCACCCTGTGACGCGGTATCGAGACAGCCGATCAGGTTCATCAACGTGGATTTGCCTGACCCGGATGGACCAATGATAGCTATGTACTCGCCCTTATGAACGTCGAACGAGACGCCATGCAGTGCGTGTACCTCTTCAGCACCCATCTGGTATGTCTTCCAGATGTTGCGCATCGAGATCAGCGCCAAAGTGTCGTGTGGGCGACTGTTTGTTTCTTCCTGCTGGAAGATCGTCTCGGTTATCGAGGGCGCGAAGGTTATGTTGCTCATTAGCTCGATCCGTTTGCGTTGGCGTTTGCGCCGGACTGCCGCGTCTGACGCTTGACGGTTGTTCCGTCCTTAAGCGTCTTTAACACTCGACTTGGTCCGCGGACAATCTCCATTCCCGGTTTAACCCCGCTGGAAATTTCAATGTCTGCCTCGCCGGTAATGCCGGTTGTCACCTCGATAAAACGAACCTTATTACCTTCGATTAGATATACGCCCTTGAGACTCTTTGGTTTCTCTGCAACTGGTTGGGAAGACGGAGCGCTTGCGGCCACTGAAGGCGTGGGCGAAGGCGAAGGAGCCTTCTCTACGATTGCTTCGAGCGGTACCGCCGTAACATCTTTTTTGACCTTGGTTGTAATGGTTGCCGTTGCGCTCATGCCTGGCCGCAACGCGCTCCGCACGTCGTCGGTCATCTCTTTATCGATCAACTCGACGGTCACCTTGAATTCCTTTGCTTCCTGCACGTTGACGCGGTTCGAAAGTCCGCCTTGCTGATCTGACTTTGCGATCGCTAACGGGTTCTTTTGGAGTACTACCGCTTTGATTTCCTTTTCGCCTAACGCGTCAACTTTCACTTTCGCCTGCTGTCCCACTTCAACGTTGGAAATCTCAGTCTCATCAACATTAACTTCGACATTGATCGATGACATGTCGGCAATGGTCATCAGTGGTGTCGTCGAGAGACCAGCTACAGCGAACTCACCAACTCGAGTCGGAATGTCTGCTACGACGCCGTTCAGAGGCGACAACTGAGTTGCCTTCTCTCGCTGACTTGCTTGGCCACGAAACATCGCCTGTTGTTGGCTGGCTCGCATTTCCGACGTCTTAATATTCGTCTTCGCTTCCTGAACCGCGATTTTTTGTTGATTGACACGCTCCTGGGCCTCCTTGACTGAAATCCTCTGTGCTTCAAGGTTTGCCTTCGCGGTTTCCAGAGCTATCTTGGCCTGATCGTAGCGGTCACGAGCAGTGTCGTATTCGACTCTCGAAGCAACTCCAGCCTCAATCAGTTCGGTGTAACGCTTCAGCTCTCTCTGAGCCGTATTCAAATCAACCTGCGCACGGTCTACTGACGTTTGTGACGCGACCAGCTGTTGTCGCGCTGAGGCTACGGATGCTTCAGCGACTATCAAACTTTGCTGGGCCGACGCCACGGCGTTCCTCGCACTTTGCACGTCGTTCAGAGCAGCCTGTGCGGCGGCCCACTGGGCCTCCTGATTCGACTGCAATTGCGTTGGATCGATCCGGACCAACGGCTTACCTTTAATTACCTGATCGCCTGGGTTGACGTAGATCTCTTCGATTCGACCGGGCACCTCACTCGTCAGCTTGATGTAGCGGATCGGGCGAACTTCTCCTGATGCAGTTACGGTCTGGCGCAACTCTGGTCTAACTTCGATTTTTACCGTCGTTACTTCCGGTTCTTCTTTGCGGCTCGCAAATACGCTAACAATGATGATGATCGCCAGCAGCGCGACCGCAGATACCGCTATAATGATCTTTTTCTTCCGATTCAAAGCCATTTCAATTCCTTCGCATTAATCCAAGGGATAGGCGTCGAGATAAGATGTTCTGCAAGGAAGCTTCCGCCAGAAACCCCGTCCGCTCGGTTCTCTCTTACGTGTAAAATTACCAAACAGTTTCAATTATGAGCAACTTCAAGCAGGTCCATAAAACCACCGGAAGTCGCTCAATCGGCTTAATTTCGGGTTTGTTGCGGTCGACGGGCGGGATGACCGAAGCGTTGGCCTAGGTTATTATTTCGCGTTAGAATAACTCGCCTCTTGCTTTCCAGCTTTTATTGAGCTGCCGAAATCAAAGACCCAGATGATTACCTGCGAACGCTGTAAAACCGAAAATCTTGACGGTTCGCAATACTGTGATGAGTGCGGCGCACCATTACGACCAAACCTTTATGAAAGGAATTCAGATACCCCTGGATTGTCCAAAGCATCAGACGGTCAGAATGGTCATCACGCACCAGCACCGAGCAAGAAACCTGAATTCGCATCGGGTCAGGCCGCAGCTGCTATGAGCTTTTCTTCATCGCTGAACCCGCCTGCTCATCCACATGCCCGGTTGGTGATTGAGCGCGGTCGTTCCGTGGGCAAGCAGTTCATGCTCAGTGATGTAGATTCACAAATTGGCCGCTGGGATGCCGATGGAGGCATCTTTCCGGACGTTGATCTCGACGCCGACGATCCAGAGGCGAAGGTCTCTCGACGTCACGCCCGCATCACTCTGAGGGACGGACAGTACTTTCTTGAAGACCTCGGCTCTACTAACGGAACATTTGTTAACCGCGGTAAGAGACTACCGCCCGGATACCGTCAGCCGCTTAGAGACGGTGACGAGATCATCGTAGGCAAGACGTTTCTTCGCTTCTACATCGTTAAGTAGTTCGAGACTCGAACGTCTTACTTATAACGATGAGCAGCGGTTCGCATTAACAGAGTTTTGGCTAGCCTCAGGTCGAATAATTACTCATGGCTGAGTGCAATGAATGTGGCGCTGCAATAGCGCACGACGAACATTTTTGCGGGAACTGCGGAGCGCAACTCGCTGTCTCTGGCGCCGATCCTAAGACAGTCGCCAGCAGTGCCGGTGAAGTGTCTCTCCCCGACTCAGCGTCGAAGGATGAGGGTCAAGCGGCCGCCGCTTATGCCGGCGGCGGTGCGGAGCAGGCCGGCGACGTGAGCTCCAGCGACTTACCTGAGGAACGCATCTCCTCTACTTCCCTGGGAGGCTCGTCTACTGGAGACGTTCCAGTATCGCGTACCAGCTCTACTTCAAATAAAGGGACGACTGGCGGCCATCAGCCGGCGATCAAACAGCTCGACCCTGGCACGCTGCTTAATACGCGTTATGAAATTGTCAGAAGAATCGGTGGAGGTGGAATGGGAGCGGTCTATCTCGCGAAGGACCGGAATCTTGGCGACGCACCCAGGGCCGTCAAGGAGATGGTTGAAGCCCACCTCGATCCCACGCAGCATGAGAAGGCAATCGGAGACTTTAAGCGCGAATCCTTGCTGCTGACTTCACTCGAGCACCCGTCAATACCGACCATCTACGACTACTTCTATGACGAGAAAGCGGGTCGCTTTTATCTCGTCATGAAGTACATCTCCGGTGGAGACCTGGCGTCACGACTGCGAAGCGCAGCTGTAGGCAGGTTAGACGAACGCACCGTCGCTGATTGGGGTATGCAGGTGGCAGACGTGCTGGAATACCTGCACTCGCGCCCCAAACCGATCATCTATCGTGACTTGAAACCTGCGAACCTGATGATCGACGGCAACACCAGCCGGATCATGCTGATCGATTTTGGCATCGCACGGTGGGTGAAGCAGGAAGAGAAAGGAGTAACGGCGGTTGGAACTATGGGCTACGCTCCGCCCGAGCTTTTTGGAGGTCGCGTAGAACCCCGCTCGGATATCTACAGTCTTGGAGCGACGATGTTTCACTTGCTGACCGGCTCCGATCCTCAGGACAACCCGCTGTTGATTTTCGACTTCACGAAGAATCCACGGCCGCGCCAGATTACACCTTCACTTTCCAGCGAGATGGAAATGATCCTGATGCGGGCGGTCGAATACAAACCTGAAGACCGCTTCCGATCGGCAGAGGAAATGCGGGAGGCACTCGCAAACCATCTCGAGAAGCTAATGACAGGCAGAGTTAGTTACGGTGTACCCGCAACGCAGCTCGGTAACGAGACGGTTCAGGTGCAGACCGTATACTGTGGGTTCTGCGGCGGTCGAATAGCTGCCGATGATATTTTCTGCGCGCATTGTGGAGCGCGCCAACCATTGGCCGGAGTCGGAACGAGTACGATGTTGCGCGCTTCACATCCGACGGCGAAGCTGGTCGTTGCCGGTACGACAGAGCTTGATGCATCGTTCATTTTGCAAAAGGACAGTAACCTCGTGGGCCGCACAGATCCACACTCAAACATCTTTCCCGAAATCGATCTCTCTCGCTTTGATTCGGAAACCAAAGTCTCGCGCCGGCATGCCCGGATCTGGCGCGAAGGCGATACGTTTTTGGTTGAGGATCTCGGGTCGGTCAACGGGACGGTGATCAACGATTCAGTGCGACTCGCACCAAGACAGCCGCGCGTCCTCGACAGTGGGGACAAGCTGCGTTTGGGCGAGACAACACTGCATTTTCTCGTTGGGTAATCAGTAATTATTTGTGTTAATCGGGCCGCGAATTCGAGCTGGGCTTGAATTAATTGCCAGTTCGGGGCTTCCGGGAATTATCGGGCCGGAGGCGAAAAGACCTCAGGGGTAATGACTGCCGTAGGAGCGGTTAAACAAACAAGAGTAGCGCGCGGTCGCGGCAGGGAAAGCCTGCGGCAGCGAGCTCCGTTTTCTTTACGCTGCGGAGCCTTGCTGATCGATTACGTGTTGCTCATCGGGATCGTAGCGTGCAGCACGCTGGTAGCAAGGATGCTTGGGGGCGGAGCCCGAGCGGCTGGTGGCTCGGCGGAGACGGTGGGAATTCTCATTTCAGTCTTTGCAGCGGCACTCGATCTAGGTGTTTTGCCCGGCTTTACAGGCCGGACCGTCGGCAAATGGGCTACCGGATTACGCATTGAGCGAAGCGATGGTGCCGAAATCGGTATTGGCCGCGCACTCATTCGGCACTTTATTGGTTATCCGGTATCATTTCTGCCACTCGGCCTTGGATTCCTGCTCGGAGCATTTATGCCTCGCGGGCGCACTTTGCACGATTTTATTGCTGGTACAGTCGTCGTGCGTGAGGCTTCTTCGTATGCTTCCGTCAGATCGGCCGAGTCACGTTAACAGTTTGAGTTTCATATCGCTGAATCCTGCAGAATTCTTTCTTCCATGTCTGAGCTAATCGTCAAATATCCCGACCGGGCCCCCGATCATTTTCCATTGGGAAGATTGCGAATCACTATCGGCCGTTCTGCGCGCAACGATCTTTGCATTCCGGATCCTTTTGCTTCGCGAGTGCATGCTGAAGTACGACGAGAAGGCGATGAGTATTTCCTTCAGGATCTAGGTTCAGCCAACGGAACGCTTTACAACGGCGCAACAGTTGATGGCGTGGTCCCGCTTGGGCCGGGCGGCCGAATTCAGATCGGCGAGACTGAAATCATCTTTGACGATGGCACCTACAACTCGAGCATGGGTGCCACGATGATCACCGACAACACGACGTCGTTGCCCGAAGCTACGATTGCGCTTGCGTCAGGTGATCGCACCACGTCTGGACTACTCGAAGCGATCGAAGGCGCGCGGACTAAGCCTGAACAAGTTGCCACATCCACAGCAGCGAAGACGGGTGACTTGCTTGCGCTGATAAGCAAAGTCGGTATTACCCTGCTGGCCTCAGCTACTTTGAATGAAACACTCGAACAGATCGTATCGCTGGTGTTCGAGGCCGTGCCCGCTGACCGCTGTCTACTGATGATGCGATCAGAAGGCAGCGAAGAGTTGCGTGTTGCCGTTGCACGTCTTCGTGATCGGGTGGGAGAGGTCGGTGAGATTCGCGTCAGCCGCAATGTTCTCGAGGAAGTCGTGTTTCGCGGCAAATCAGTATTGACCTCCGACGCGCAGCATGACCCGCGGTTCGCAAGTGGCACTGTCGTGTTGCAGGGAGTTCGGTCGGTGCTCGCAGTTCCGCTCGGGGTTGCTGACAAAGTGTTCGGAATAATCTACGCGGATTCACCGATCGCTGAGGGAAGATTTACCGAAGACCATCTAAAGGTCCTGACAACTCTCGCGTCAGTCGCAGCCATTCGAGTTGAAAACGCACGTTTGGTCGAAGCGCGTCTTGAACAAGAGCGTCTCGAACGTGAACTGGCGTTGGCGAGTGAGATTCAACAGAGATTTCAACCGACTGCGCCACCGCAGATTAACGGCTATGAACTCCAGGGGATCAGTTTTCCGTGTTACGAGATCGGCGGTGATTACTACGACTTCATCAAGCGTGACGATGGTCGGTTGGTGATTGCGCTCGGTGATGTTTCGGGTAAGGGGACTGCCGCTGCGCTGTTAATGTCATCATTGCACGCAGCGATTCACGCGCAGTCAGGCTCGCATGACTCTCTGGTGGCGACTATCTCCGCAGTGAACCGGTACCTCGCCGATAACATTCCTGCAAATCGGTTCGTGACCATGTTCTACGCAGAGTTGGATCCAGAGTCGGGTGCTCTCTCGTTTTTGAACGCCGGCCATAATCCACCGTTGATTGTCCATGCGGCAGGAACCGTCGAGCAGCTAGCGTCCGGTGGCTTGCCATTGGGAATCCGACCAGATGCTGACTACCGTGAAGGACGAACTCAGTTGCAGCCGGGCGATGTGCTGGTGATCTACTCCGATGGCGTTACAGAGGCAATTAGCCCGACGGGCGAAGAGTTTGGTCCGACCAGGCTTTATGAAGTTGTTTCTCGGAACGTTGATGCTTCCGCTGCGGGCATCCGTGATCGCATTGAATCAGCTTTGACAAAATTCGCTCAAGGCACTCGCGCCGCGGATGACATCACGCTGGTGATCGTGAAACGACAGGCTGAAGCGAAAGCCGCCGGAAATTAAATTGCGGATTGCGGATTGCGGATTGCGGATCGTAATTATCCGGGGATAAACGCGGATAAGACAGATATGAAACCACAAATACCATCGCTTCGTACGTGGCCGGCGTCTTCACGTCCTTCATGTGAATGCGCAGGAATTGATGGTTCAGCACCCACTCTACCGTGACGGTGTTCTCACAGTGCGTCCTCGAATCTCTCTCGAGAGCCTCCACTCCCCTACGAGATTATCCATCAGAGGGTCCTGAAGGCAGCGACCGGGACCATCGAGAGGATCCTGAGCAACAACTCGATATGACGCTTGAGCGATTGTCAGGCCGAGCAGGATTGCGATCACAGTCATAATGCCTACCCCGGCATCCTTGATTCTAAGCGTGCTGAAGAGATGCAGAAGTGTGCCGGTTGAAATCGCGATCATTGCCAGAAGAGTTACGGGTGTTTTCAAGTCAGCCAGCGTCGGCTCGAAAAAAAATGCGAAGACGAAAAGCAGCGTTGCCGCGACGATCAAAACAGACCCGACTAACCGCACTGTTTTGCGCCATCTCTCAGGACGGTAGGCCAAATACGACCCGAGGCTGACGTTCAGCAAACCAGCTAATAGAATATAAATATGCCTCGTGCGAAAGAGCATCCGTGGTCCATCTGACATATACATCAGGTGATCGAGTCGACGATCCATGTATTGTCCGGTCAACAAGAAAACAACGAGAATCGTAAGGCCGAACAGCAGGTGAAATCTCTTCATCACGTTTTGGGGAAACGGAGTCGTTACTGGATCTCGAACCGCATAATCGGTCGCGTTCGAGATCGGCGTAAGACCTCTTTGAAACCGGCGGCTTTAAATGCCGAGATAGTGCCATGCCAGAGAAATGGATCCGGCATCTTCTTCGATGCTGGATCGACTGGATAGCCTTCGACGATGTGCGCTCCCTGCCGTCCGGCAAACTCGACTGCTGCTTTCAGGATATGAGCGGAAACACCTTTCCGTCTGAATTCCCTCTTCACGAACAAACAGGAAATCGACCAGACAGGCTGCTCATCGACTGGTTGAAGAATCCGAGAATTTGCGAGAACGATGTAATGATCACGAGGGGCAACTGCACACCAGGCAACTGGTTCTTTTCCCGCATAAGCAATAACTCCAGGTTTCATTCCAGACGCGACTATCTCTTGAAATGCGCGCTTGTTGCCAGCGCCTTTCTCAAGTTCATAACGTTTGCGGGGTATGCGCCAAAACATGCACCAGCAACCACCACAGGCACCTCGCGCGCCGAATAGCGCTTCGAGGTCAGGCCACCGAGCAGCTGTCACTGGCTGAAATTTCAGTGCAGGCGAACTGTTCTGTTTCAACATGAAGGCCATTAGAATAGTCGAAAAAATCTAGGACGTATATGATCCGTCCGCACTATACTTCCACCCCAAATGGATCAGGATACTGACATCGGTGGCCCGCTTCATCGCTTTCCGCACACCAGCCAATCCGCGATCCTTGCCGTTCGCAGCACGGATCAAGAAATGAGACAGCGTGCGTTTGAAACTATCCTCGCGAGCTACTGGAAACCTGCGTACAAATACATCCGTATGAAGTGGCAGGCCTCAAACGAGGATGCCAAGGATCTGACTCAGGGCTTCTTCGCCATTGCAATCGAAAAGAACTACTTTGCCGATTACGATGCAGCGAAAGCGAGCTTTCAAACCTATTTGCGAACCTGTCTCGACGGTTTTGTCGCTAACCAACGCAAGTCGGACCAGCGTCTAAAGCGTGGTGGCGGAGCAAGCCATTTCTCATTGGATTTTCCGGGCGCTGAGCAGGAGCTCGCTGCTCACGGGGTAACAGCCGGCATCAGCCCAGAAGACTATTTTCATCGCGAGTGGGTGCGAAGTCTTTTCACGTTGACAATCGAAGCACTTCGCCATGAATACACGAAGTCGGATCGCCTGGTTCATTTCAAGCTCTTCGAAGCTTACGATTTACGCGACGAAGAATCGGTAAGAGTTACTTACTCGGATCTTGCGAAACAATTCAAATTGAGCACTACTGACGTGAACAACTATCTCGCGGCTACACGGCGTGATTTTCGAAGAGCAGTCCTTAATAAGCTACGCGAGATAACTGAGACTGAAGAAGAATACAAACAGGAGGCAAAGGCCCTGCTCGGCGTCAAGTTGAAATGAAATGGCTCTCAGACAGTAAGCTCGAGCATCTGCGGACCATTGGAGACGATCCGGATTTCAGCTCGACGAAGTACCGCTTGATTAAAGAGCTTGCGCGAGGCGGTATGGGTACCGTCTATCTTGCTGAAGATCCCGAACTTGATCGACAAGTCGCGGTAAAAGTTCTGAATGCGACTGAGCTCGATCCGGATATCACGCGACGCATGCTTCGCGAAGCTCAGATCGTTGCTCGACTTGAACACCCTGGCATCGTACCCGTCCATGACGTTGGAGTGCTTTCAGACGGTCGGGTCTTTTATGTGATGAAGTACGTACGAGGCAGCCGGTTCGACGAATTCACGAGAGAGGTGGAATCCCTTAAGGAACGTTTACGGAAGTTTCAGGCGGTTTGTGATGCAGTTGCGTTCGCCCATGCGCATGGTGTCGTGCACCGCGATTTAAAGCCGCAGAACATCATGATTGGCTCGTTTGGAGAAGTACTCGTGCTCGATTGGGGCGTTGCGAAAGTTCTACCTGCGAAGGCAGCTTCTCACTGGGAGCGCGGGCGTCTCGCCCGCACGTCTGCTGAAGTCCACCCATTCGAAGCGGGCGAGACGCCCGCGCTCCCAGTGACTGGCGGCAACACTGCTCAAGGCACGGTGATCGGAACGCCGCTGTTCATGTCGCCTGAGCAGGCTAAAGGTGAGATCGCCGCACTCGATACGCGATCTGATATCTACTCGCTCGGAGCGATTCTCTACTTTCTGCTTACCGGCCAGCCTCCTGTAGTCAGGAATAACCTTGGACCAGGTGAAGTCGTGGCAGCTGACTCGATTGTGAGACCACGCGAAGTCAATCACCGGACAAGCAAAGCCGCCGAGGCGATCTGTCTGCAAGCCATGTCGCGTTCACCAGAACACAGGTATCTCTCGGCAGCCGATCTGTCCGCGGATGTGGGGCGATTACTGGATTCCGAGCCGGTGACCGCCTACCGTGAGAATCTCCTCGAACGAGCTGGGCGATGGATCGGAAAGAACCGGTTTCTGGTAATCCTCGTGCTAACTTACCTGCTAATGAGAATTCTCCTCATTTTGACCAAGAGGCGTTAAAGACTTTCTTCCAGACGTTTAATAGATCAGCAACCCGTTCGAAACGACGCTAAAGATAGGAGAAAAGAGATGTCGAAACCTGTAATTGGAATTCTACTCGGAGCGATCCTGGGCGCGATCGACGGGCTGACTGCCTGGTTCACTCCCGCGGTCCGAGATCAACTTGCAGGGATTGTCGTCAGCTCTACCTTCAAAGGCATCATCGCTGGAATAGCGATTGGTTTCTTCGCCCGAAAATTTCATTCATTGCCGATTGGAATTCTCTTTGGTCTGGCGGTGGGTGCTTTGTTGGCTTACCTGACGGCTCGCTTCGCTGTTGGCGGCTATTACTTTGAGATCATGTTGCCGGGCAGCATGGTTGGATTGATTGTGGGCTTTGCCACGCAGAAGTACGGCAAGCCTTCAACAGCTGAGGCACACAGTTAATATTTCCCATAAAGAAGGAGACATTGAGATGTCCCGAGTTATCCATTTCGAAATACATGCAAGCAATCCCGAGCGTGCAATAGCTTTCTATCAAAAGGTATTTGGATGGTCCTTTCAGAAGTGGGAGGGTCCAATGCCGTATTGGCTGGTCACGACCGGTTCCGATGATCAACCGGGAATTAACGGCGGCCTGCTTCAGCGCCAGGGTGGTGAGCCTGTCCATGGCCAAGCAGTAAACGCTTATGTTTGTACTATTGGGGTCGAGTCGATTGATAAATCCATTTCCGCAGCAGAAGCGAATGGTGCCACTGTTGCCGTGCCCCAGATGGCGGTGCCTGGTATCGGCTGGCTTGCATACTACAAAGACACCGAAGGGAACATTTTCGGTATGATGCAGGCGGATCCGTCAGCAAAATAGGGATGGCACTTGCGGATTGCGGATTGCGGATTCCGGATCGGTGATTGAGCCGTATTAATCCGCGGCTTATAATCTCGCTGGATCAACAATCCGCATTCGCAATCCGCAATTAACCATGGAACTCGGACTTTACCAGATCGATGCTTTCGCCTCCGAGGTCTTCAGAGGTAATCCCGCCGCAGTGTGTCCGCTCGAAAGATGGTTACCTGACGCGGTGCTTCAGGCAATCGCGCAGGAGAATAACTTGGCTGAGACTGCGTTCTTTGTTCCTAACGAAGCCGGCTTCGATCTGCGTTGGTTCACACCACGATTTGAAGTCGACCTTTGCGGACACGCTACGCTTGCTTCAGCGTTTGTTATTTTTACCGAACTGCAGCCAGCACTCGAGTCTGTGCGCTTTGACTCGAGGAGTGGTCCATTATTTGTCCGGCGCAATGGTGAGTTGTTGATGATGGATTTTCCTTCGTGGCGTTTGGAAACGTGCAAGGACGTGCCACCCGCGCTCGTCGAAGGACTAGGCAAGCAACCGCAGGAGATCTATGCGGCAGTTCCCGGTACGAATTATTTCACTGTGTTTGCTTCTGAATCTGAGCTGCTTTCCTTGCAGCCTAACTTCTCCAGACTGGAAGAACTTCATCCCTACGGCGTGATTGCCACAGCTCCTGGGGACAACTCCGACTGTGCTTCACGGTACTTCGCGCCCAGCTACGGAATACCCGAGGACCCAGTCACTGGATCAATTCACAGCGCCATTACGCCGTTCTGGGGCACGCGACTCAACAAGAAAGAGATCTATGCGCGACAGGTATCGGCGCGAGGTGGCGAATTGTTCTGCGAAGATCGAGGCGATCGCGTGAATATTTCCGGTCGCGCGATTAAGTACCTGGAAGGGAAGATTTACATCTAGACCCTACTCATTCGCTTTTCCGGGTAGCAACGGCTCGGTCTTTAAAGTTTGCGGTCCACCCTCGTCACACATCGCGTAACTCGACGCGTACATGGAAACGCCCGCATATTCGCCTTTGGCGTTCAGGATGTAAAAGTTGATGCCAAAGTTCGGATTGCCCTTGCTGTTCAGGAGGCGCTTCTCAATCGTGTTTGCCTTGATTCGTCGCAGCGCTTCCATGCCGGCGTCTTTGGGATGTGCACCACGACGCATCTCCTCGACAATCGAGAACGAGCAGAGATTGTAAAGATTAGCTTCGCCGCGACCTGTCGAGCCCGCTGCGCCTACATCGCCATTCACGTATAGACCTGCTCCCAGGATCGGCGAGTCTCCAAGGCGTCCGGGAATCTTCCAGGCAAGTCCGCTGGTTGTGGTGACGCCGCAAATCTCACCCTTCAAATTCACGCCGTCGCAGTTGATCGTGCCGTGAAGGTTTTCCTCCCTCAACCGTCCCTCGGCCAACATCTCGAGCGCCGCGCGACGACCAGACTCAGCGCGTTTCTTCGGATCGAGGAAGTGCTCGGGGTCGATCTTGCGTTTCCATTCGAGCCACTTGGTGCGTGAGTTGTCGGTGTTCAGGTCGTCCTCGATCGTGAATCCCATGTTGCGCGCGAATCTTTGCGCGCCTGCGCCAACAATCAAATGATGGTCAGTGTTTTCCATGACCGCTTTTGCAACACGGGAAGGTGTACGAACACCTTCGAGTGCTCCCACCGCTCCGGCACGTTTCTTTGGTCCATGCATGCAGGATGCGTCCAGCTGGACCACGCCTTCAGCATTGGGCAATCCTCCATAACCGACACTGTCGTCAAGCGGATCAAGTTCGACGATGTTGACACCGGCAATTAATGCATCAAGCACGTCGGACCCCTGGGTCATCATTGTGAAAGCTTTTTGTACTGCAGTTACGTTTCCGTCGTGTTTGAACTTATTTCCGTTTGCCGAAGATACGACCACTGGCCTTACACCATCTCGGATCCAAATGGTGGGAGCATCGGCTGCGTTGATTTTTGGCGCGGCGAGAGCGATACCGGCTGCTGCGCTGGTGCGCATGAAGTCACGTCGTTTGATTTTTTTGCTCATCAGAGTCCTCTACGAATTTAGGATTTAGAAATTAGGATTTTAAGATTTCGATCGTTGTAAAAGGACTCGCGAGATTCAATCGAAACGCGCCGAATTATAAATCCTAAATCCTAAATCTCAATTCCTAAACTCTCCTTAATCTTGTCCCCGGTCTTTGCGCCGATTCCGTCAACCATCTCCAGTCCGCCTTCTTCAACAAACGTCCGGAGCTGATCCAGGGATGACACTTTGAATTTTTGATGAAGTAGCGCCGCCGTCTTTGGACCAATGCCTGGAATCTCCATTAGATCGAGCACAGTTGCAGGAGTCTCAGCAGTAATTCGTTCCCATGCGTCAAACGTTCCCTTCTCGAGTAGTTCTAGAACTTTTCCCGCAATCGCTTTACCCACTCCGGGAATTGACTGGAGACCGGCAGCTCCTTCTTCCGCAGCGATCTGCTTTAACGGCGTCGGCCAGACCTCAATTGCTTCCGAGGCGTTGCGATAAGAGCGGAGACGAAACGGATCGTCGCCGCGAATTTCCATCAAAGCGGCCAGGCGAGAAAACCGGAGCGCGATCGCTTTATTGTCCATGTGAGTTGTTGCAGATAGTCTAGCCCTTACAGAGAAGAAGCCAAAGTGAAGAGATCAGGCCGCGGATGAACGCGGATCTGAACTTAAAGCAGATAAGGCCTTAGCAAAACGGCACATTTAAACCAAACCACGCCTCAGCACTTTAACGCTCTGATCCGCGTTAATCCGCCGCTAATACTTTCACGATCTTTCTCGTTGACATTCTCCAAATAGCTGTGGAAAATCTCGCTGCTCAATCTCAACAGATGAGAAGCATTTTCACGGAGGCCTCACGTCTACTCCGCGAGCCCTCCAATCCTTCAACCTCACAACCAAAGGAACCTTACCATGACACTCACGAATATCCAGGATGAACCCAATCAGGAAAAACGAATTCAAAGAATGCGTGAAGAGATCGAGAAGCTCGGCGGAACTTTTGGCTGCGATCCGGATATGCCCGCAGACCTTGAAGAGGAGTTCCTAAAACACGTACTCGAATACGAGCAGGCTGAACCCATCACTCTGTTTCAATTGCTTGTGAATGCCGGTTTCGAAATACCGGCTCCAGACACGCTTGACGACGCCACATTGAGTCGAACCCTGATGGAACTCGCTGAACGAATGGCATCGCTCGGCGCATATCTCACGAATACGGATCACCTCAGCGACCGCGAACTCTATCAGTATCTTTTTGACGAGGGGTTGAGAGAAGAAGTTACTCTTTTTCCCGAAAACCACAGCTACGCGTACGTGATTGACCTGACCGGCAGCGGCAGCGACGAGGACATGCAGACGTATCTCAAACACTACGCTGATGATGATTTTCGTGAGCGTTGGGCTAAAGACTGGCCGCGCGATCCGATGCCGCCCCACGAAGATCCACCGTTTGATCGCGACGCGAAGTTGCCCAGATCTCCGCTCGAATGATCGCGGCTAGCCGACGATCATCGTGCCTGTTCCTTTGTCGGTGAAGATTTCAGACAGCAGCGCATTGCGAGTTGTACCGCTGATGATGTGAGCATTGCGCAGACCGCGCCGGATGAGGCCGGTGATGCTTTGAAGCTTTGGAATCATGCCGCCTGAGGCTGCACCACTTTGGATCAGGGCTTCTGCTTCGCCGGCGGTGAGTCGAGAAAGTTTGGTGTCCGGCTCACCTGGCTTCAAGTAGATCCCATCGACGTCCGACAACAGAATCAGCTTTTCCGCTTGCAGTCCAACAGCGATTTCTGCGGCTATGGTGTCGGCGTTAATGTTGAAGACTGTGCCCTCGGCGTCGGCGCCGAGCGATGAGATTACAGGCAGATAACCGTGATCGAGCAACACGGTCAACAGCCTGGAGTTGATTTCTACGACGTCGCCGACGTGACCAAAATCAACGTGTTCCCGAGCGCCGGTCTCTCGATTGATTATCTCTTTCGGGGGCCGGCGCTCGGCATGAACAATGTTGCCGTCTACACCTGACAGACCGACCGCTTCGATGCTGTGGTTTCGCAGAGCAGCGAGGATGTCGGTGTTGATTTTTCCTGCAAAGATCATCTTCGCCATTTCGAGAGTTGCATCATCAGTCACCCGCCGGCCTTCAATAATTGTCTGTTCCACCCCCATTTTGGTCGCGAGCTCAGTGAGTTGTTTTCCACCGCCATGGACCACGCAAATCCGTATACCGACCTGATGAAGGAGAGCCAGTTCTTCGGCGAGCGAACTGAGATTGTCCTGATCTTCAGTTGCTTTGCCTGACAGTTTGATGACAAACGTCTTCCCCTTGAAGCGTTGAATGTACGGCAACGCCTCGCGCAGTAGATCCAGACGTAACTGATTGCCGACTTCGAGTGTCATAAGAGTAATTGCGGATTGCGGATTGCGGATTGCTGACACTGAAGAAGCCGCGGATTAACGCGGATCTCAAATAAGGGTGCGGAGTTGTTGTATTTCTTTCTTTCGCATGACCCGTGTAAATCCGCGGCTTCTCACCTTCAGCAATCCGCGATCCGCAATTCCTACTCCTTCCCTAACAATCGCTTCAATGCTGCTTTCTGCACATGCAATCTGTTCTCGGCTTCGTCGATGACTACGGAAGCTCTTGAATCAATCACCGAATCAGTGACGATGACGTTGCGACGAACAGGCAGACAGTGCATGAAGATCGCCCCATCCGTGCGAGTCATTTTTTCCTCGTTCACAATCCACCCAGCGCGATAGGGCGCCCTCTCTGCAAGTTCGTTCTCGGGCGAACCATAGAATCTCTTGGTGCCCCAGCTCTTGGCATACACGACTTGAGCTCCGTCAAACGACTCATCAATGTCGTGTGACACCTGCAGAGTCCCTCCTGCTGCGGCGGCGTACCCCTTTGCTTCATTCATCAGCTCGTCGTCGAGCTCGTATCCGGGTGGATGCGCAACAACAACATCATGGCCCATTTGCGCGGCGGCTAGCATGAAACTGTTTGGCACCGCCATCGGCAAAGGTTTCGGGTGCCAGGCCCACGTCAAGAGAACTCGCTTGCGACCTGGTCCCAACTTCTCAAGAATGGTCATCATGTCTGCCATGGACTGACAGGGATGATGCATTGCCGACTCGAGATTGATGACTGGTACTGAGGAATGCTTGGCAAAGGCATTCAGGATGGGATCTGTCCGCTCCTCCTGCCAGTCACGCAAAGTCGCGAAGGTACGGACGCCGATGCCGACGCAATAGCGACCTAAGACACGCACAAACTCTGCGATGTGCTCAGTCTTATCGCCGTCCATCACGGCTCCATCGCGGTGCTCGAGAGTCCAGCTCGTGCCGCCTGGTTCGAGCACCACCGCATTGCCACCCAATTCGAAGATGCCGACTTGCATTGATGCTCGTGTGCGAAGACTCGGATTGAAGAACACAAGAGCTACGGAACGTCCCTCGAGCGCGCGGGAGCGATCGTCTCCTTGCTTGAAACGTAGTGCAGAGTCCAGCAGTGAGTCGAGCTCAGCTCGCGACCAATCGGATGTCTTCAGAAAATCTCGTGGCATTTTTTTTCTGACTCAATGCGCAGCCGGCGCACGGGTGAACATTCTTCTAAATGCTCCGAACAGGCTGATCACAAACCAAAAGAACTCCATCATGAATGCCGAGAGATTAAAGTTGAAAAGCAGCGAAATCATGATCAGCCCGGCCCCGGCGACATTCAGCAGCGAGAAAGAGACCGTTGAGCTGCTTAGCTTGTCGAGTTGTAGCAGTGCATACGCGACGACAATCAACAGGACGCCGATGGTCCCAATCAGATCAAACCATTGGTAAGTCAAGCAAACCTCCGCGATCTCAATTGCGCAGCACGCTCTTCAATTCCAATATGAACAGATCTGTTTCGTCCTTCTTTAGGCACAGAGGCGGCAACAATCGCAAAACGTTCGCATTGCTCGACGTGCCGGTGATGATGCGACGCTTCAGCAATCCTTCGTGAATGCGTGCGGCTTTCTCTGAGAACTCGATGCCTAACAGAAAACCGAGTCCATGCACGCCAGCTATCCCCTCGATGTCTGCGAGTTGGTGTCGGATATAAGCCTCGACCTTGCGCACGTTGTCCAACATTCGGTCATTCTCAATCGCTTCCAGGGTAGCGGTGACAGCTGCCATGGCGATCATTCCCCCGCCGAATGTAGTTCCGAGATCGTTTTCGTGAATGTGGGACGCAATCTTCTCTGTGACAAGACAAGCACCCACAGGGATGCCGCTGCCCAACGCTTTCGCCAGACTAATAATGTCCGGAACTACACCGTCACTCGCTTGGCTACCCGCGAAGAACCACTCGCCTGTGCGTCCTACTCCGGTTTGGACTTCGTCAAATATCAGGATGATTCCGCGCTCGTCGCAAAGCTGTCGCAAGTCTCGGAAGAAGTGCGGCGAAGCAGTTCGTACACCGGCCATCGATTGAATAGGCTCGAGCATAATGGCTGCCACGGAATCGTCAGCAACCGCTCGAACAGATTCAATGTCATCGAATTCTGCAGCGATGTGACCGGGCACATTCGGTTTGCCGAGCTCGCGGTACTTACCAAGAAAAGTCGCGCTGATTGAGTCTGCAGTGCGACCGTGAAAGCCTCCAGAGAAGGTAATGATGGCCTCGCGTCCTGTAGTCATCCGAGCCAGTCGCATTGCGTTTTCGTTCGCTTCCGTGCCCGAGTTGCAGAAAAAAGCCTTCGTTAATTGGGCGGGTGCAATCGAAACCAACTTCTCGGCAGCGAGAGCTCTTGGGGCGGAGTAAACAAGATTTGAATAGAACAGCAGTTTTTCACTTTGCTCGCGAATAGCAGCAACTACGTGCGGATGCGCATGTCCCGTTGCTGCTACTGCGTGACCGCCGTACAGATCCAAATACTTTTCGCCTTCGCTCGTGTAGATCCATACGCCTTCACCACGCTCAGCAGCGACCGGCATTTTCTTGTAAGTCGCAAGCTGAAATTTCTCTTCGCACGCTGCAATATCGTCGAACTTCGCAATTACGTCCACGCTCATCCTGCTCTTGCTCCGTCTGGGATTTGCTTCTCTGGGACAGCCAGCACGGGAGTTAATCCGTCTGCATAGCCGATGTCGAATAACATTCCTTCAGAGACCTGGCCCAGCATCTTCTTCGGCGGCAGATTTACGACGAACAGTGCCTGCTTACCTTCAATCTCCGCAGGGTTGCTGCGCTCCTGCTTGATGCTAGCCAGGATACTTCGTTCGTGATCACCAAAGCTCACGGTTAGTTTCATGAGTTTGGCTGACCCTGAGACATCTTCCACTTTTAGAATTGTCCCAACACGAACGTCAATCTTGTTCAAGTCGCCAAGATCGATCGTCGGTTTAATGTCGGCAACAGAAAACGCCATAGCTATCCAATCTCTGTGTAACCTCCGTGTCTCAGTCCCTCTGTGGTTGTCCGTGTCGTGCAATGAGTCAACCACATAGGCACAGAGACACGGAGGTTACACAGAGATGAGATTAAGGATTCGTTCCGACCAACATAAGACCAGTGTTTTCATCCAAGCCGAACATCAGATTCATGTTCTGCACCGCCTGACCCGCAGCACCTTTAACGAGGTTGTCCAGTGCAGAAAACACAACTGCCTGACGACCACGTACAGCCAAACCTAGATCGCAAAAGTTTGTAGTCTTCACCCAATTAATATCAGGCGAGCCTTGCACCATGCGGACGAAAAACGAGTCTCGATAAAACTCACTGAAGACGTGCGACAGCTGATCCAGGTTGGTCTCTTCTTTCAATTCTGCGTAGATGGAAGCGAAGATCCCGCGGGAAACGGGCAGCGAGTGAGTCATGAACACGAGCTCGCTGGTCCAATCGCCAATCGCTTGTAATTCCTGTTCGATCTCCGGTACGTGCTGATGAGTAAAAGGCTTGTAGGCGTAGAACGAATTCATCCGCTGTGGATGATGAGTATTCGCCGCAGGCTTTGCCCCTGACCCTGACGATCCGGTCTTCGCGTCCACCACCACGCGTCCCTTAAGCAAGTTGTTTGCGACGAGGGGCGCCAGCCCTAAAAGCGTTGCCGTAGCAAAACATCCCGGATTAGCTATTAGCCGAGCACTCTTGATTCGCTCGCGATTAGTCTCTGTCAAGCCGTAAACAAAGTTCGTCTGCGTCTCCATGGCGGTATGTTTGCGGCCATAGTGTTGCTCGAAGATCTCGCTATCTGCGAGTCTAAAATCACCGGAGAGATCGATAACGCGAGTGTTCCCAGGCAGGCGAGGTACGATGTCGAGCGCCTGGCCATGTGGGAGCGCGAGGAAAATGCAGTCAACATTTGCGAACGACTCCACCTCTTGCGGAGCTGCAGTGAACACCAGATCCGTCAAGCCCAGCAGGTTACGATGAACTTCGCCAACCCGCTTTCCCGCATGTTCATTCGCCGTAACGAAAAGCAGATCAACTTGCGGGTGAAACAGTAAGATACGAAGCAGTTCTGAACCGCCGTAACCCGAGCCACCAAAAATTCCTACCTTTATCCGCATCGGCCTCCTTCAAATTTGTGCGAGACAAGCATCTGGCGGCTGAGTGTGAGAACGTGATTCCAGCTTCTCTGCGACGATGTCGAAAAGCCGCCGGCCGTTTCTCCTGGCGTTTGCTGCCGGTACTCCAAATTCGTTTTGCACGTAATCTTCACCCATTTGGGAATCCGTTACTGATCCTGTTACGACATCGATACGGATGCCGCGGCGACCCAGAAGCTCGATACCTCCCCATGCGCCAACATAGTCCGACGCACAGAAAACGGTCGCTGCAGTTGCGTCGCGTAGCTCAGCATCGTCGAATACCGACTCGACTGAGTAGCCACCCAGTACGCCGTCGCCCATCTCAATGACAATCAAATCCGGCGAACATTCGTTTAGTTGAGCGATAATCGCTTTTGCTACGGGCGCGAGATTACCTGCGTCAACAGTTGACGGAAGGCCGCAGTCGAGGAAGCTGGCAGTTGCAACTGCACCGTGGTCTCCCATGTTCAAGGTGTCACGCAAGCACGCGACGCCGGAAAGTTTTCCTGCGGCGACCCGCAGGCCTGCGCGAGTGGCTTGCTTGATCAATTCCGTCGCAGCCAAAGTCTTCCCGCTGTTCATGCTGGTACCCGCAATCATCACCAGCGGCGCGGTCTCACCTAACGAATCCCGTTTCGGTAAAGCTTCATCAGCGATGTTGCTGATACGGCCGTCTTCATCGCACACCAGTCCGACAACTTCAACCTTGATTGCATCGCCGAGACTTGAGTGGTGACCGGTGCAGCAACCGATTACGCCGCCCATGTTCAGAAGATGCAAATGGTCGCCACTCGTAACCTGCTCGGGTACGTTGCCGACGAAACCTTTCAAAGCCCGTCGTTGGCCTAGAACACCAATCAACAGATCGCCGGGATTGATTTTGGCCAGGCGACCAGTGGGCAATTCGAGCATGTTGTATGTCGCGCTGTCGGTAATTGCGCGGACAACGATTGAATCACCTGCCCGCGGATTCGTAGACGAATCAACTACGGCGACTGTCTTAGCGAGCGCCAGCGGTGACGTCGCCGAACCGATCTTGTCCACTTCAAGTACTCGAACAGCTGGTTGCTTCGTATCTGTCATCAAAGATCGCCTCCTGGACCTTATTTGCTACTTCTCAGACGCAACCGCAGTGCATTCAACTTAATGAAGCCCTCTGCGTCACGTTGGTTGTAAACAGAATCAGCTTCGAAAGTCGCGATCCGCTCGTCGTAAAGAGATTTCGGTGAACGCCGGCCAACGACAATGACGTTTCCTCGATAGAGCTTGAGCCGCACGTCTCCGGTTACGTTGTTTTGCGTGTCGTCGATCATCTTTCTCAACAACTCGAATTCCGGCGCAAACCAAAATCCGTAATAGACACTTTCAGCAAACTTGACCCCGAGTGAATCACGCAGGTGCATAACTTCGCGATCCAATGTGATCGATTCCAATGCTCGATGAGCAGCTTGGAGGATCGACACTCCCGGCGTCTCGTACACACCGCGCGATTTCATACCAACGAAACGATTCTCAACTAGATCAACTCGACCGATTCCGTGTTTACCTCCGCGCTCGTTCAGCGCCGACAAGAGCGGTACCGGATCCAACTCGCGACCATTGATTGCGATGGGTTCGCCTTGCCTGAATGAGATCTCGACATATTCCGGCTGCGCTTGTGCCGCTTCAGGCGATACTGTTAGCTGAAAGATGTCTTCGGGTGGTTCATTCCAGGGATCTTCGAGAATGCCGCCCTCGTAGGAAACATGCATCAGATTGCGATCAGTCGAGTACGGCTTTTCGTGCGTAGCCGTGACCGGAATCTTGTGTTCCTTTGCGTAAGTCATTAAGTCGCTGCGGCCTTTGAATTCCCATTCGCGCCACGGAGCGATTACTTTGATATCGGGTTGCAATGCGTAGTAGGTCAGTTCGAAACGAACCTGATCGTTACCTTTTCCAGTAGCGCCATGTGCAACAGCATCCGCATTCTCTTTCCTGGCAATCTCGATTTGCCTGCGTGCGATCACGGGCCGTGCCAGCGAAGTGCCGAGAAGATACACACCCTCGTAAACAGCGTTAGCCTTGACTGCAGTCCAGACGTATTCGCGCACGAACTCGTCGCGAAGGTCTTCGACGTAAAGCTTCGAAGCCCCTGTTTCGAGAGCTTTGGCTTCGAGGCCGTCGAGCTCCTCGCCCTGGCCCACATCAGCGCAGTAGCAGACCACTTCGCAGTTGTAGCGTTCCTTGAGCCAACGCAACATCACAGAGGTATCCAATCCTCCGGAATAAGCTAAAACGATTTTCTTGACATCTGCCATTCGTTTATTCACCAAAGATTCCCCATACCTTTTTGATCGTGATGCGTTGGTTCTGGCGGTCGCTCACGGCGATAAAGATCGTGTCTTCACCTGCGAGTGTGCCGACAATTTCTTCAATACCGGCTGCGTCTATCTGGACTGCAACCGCCGAGGCTAAACCCGGCTGAGTCTTGGCGACCACGAGGTTCTCTCCAGCGAGATCAAGGCTCAGCAGTCCGCGCGCGGCTGCTCCGTTAGTGCGTGGTACGACATAGCGGCCGTGATGCTTGACGATCCCGAGTTCCTCCAGGTCTCGCGAAACGCTTGATTGAGTAGCCGAAACCCCCGTTCGTTCTAGAAGGTTGCGCAACTCACTCTGCGTGCCGACTGGCCGCGCCTGGATCAAATTCAATATCTTCTGTTGCCGCTGGTTCTTACTCGCCAAGCTAACATCAACCTCCCCTCCGTTTAGTGTTATGCAGCAACCTTGCATAACAGCTGCATAGATGCATAAACTAGCAGCCTAGATGCACGAGGGTCAAGTTCGAAGAGGGGTTTTCCGGCGAGGGTGGTGAATGGGGCAGGGCGGGACGATTTTCCATATATCATTTGACATTTCTCATTTGTCATTTTGTTCGTGTTGTTTCGTGGATCGGTTCGTCGTTCCGCTCAAACGAGCGATCCACGAATCAACACGAAACGCACACGAACAAATGTCAAATGAGAAGTGTCAAACGAGATATGAAACATGGTTTTGATCGACCTTCATGAGGAGGCTCCGGATGAGTGGAAAGTTGTGGGGTGGCAGGTTTCAGGGCGAAGCTGATGCAGGCTTTGCTGAATTCAACAGGTCCTTTGGATTCGACCGCCGCCTATTTGCAGTTGACATCCGCGCGAGTCTAGCTCATTCGCGTGGACTCGCCGCCGCCGGTGTTCTCACTGAGGAAGAAGCCGCGGCAATTGCAAACGGACTGCAAACAATCCTTGAGTGCGGCCAGGCCGATCCGAACTACTTCGCGGATGTCACCGCTGAAGATGTCCACTCGTTTGT
Organism: Acidobacteriota bacterium; assembly: GCA_046726175.1. Taxonomy (GTDB): domain Bacteria; phylum Acidobacteriota; class Blastocatellia; order Pyrinomonadales; family Pyrinomonadaceae; genus PSRF01. The sequence goes on along the minus strand of JBKPAC010000052.1, from coordinate 19,785 downwards.
CGAAGCCCAGCTCGTTGAACTGATCGGCGAAACCGGACGCAAGCTCCACACTGGACGGAGTCGCAATGATCAGGTAGCAACTGACCTGCGGATATGGATGCGTGAACGGATTGACGAGCTGAACCAGGATCTCTTGCGCACCGTGCAAACATCTTTGCTTGATTTCGCAGATGCAAATCGTGATGTTGTAGTGCCGGGCTATACGCACCTGCAACGTGCTCAACCCCTGCTGCTGGCCCACTGGAGTCTCGCTTACTTTGCGATGTTTGCGAGAGATCGAGAGCGATTGGCTGATTTAAGAAAGCGAGTGAACGTAATGCCGTTGGGATCTGCTGCGCTTGCAGGTACGAGTTTCCCGATTGATCGCGATCTCGTCGCAAGCGAGCTCGGGTTTGACGGCATTTCGCAGAACAGCGTCGATGCCGTAAGCGACCGCGATTTCTGCGTCGAGTTTGCCTCCGCGTGTTCGCTCATCATGGTCCATCTTTCCAGGCTAGCCGAAGACATAATCCTTTACGCGACAGCAGAATTCGGTTTCTTTGAGCTGAGCGATGCTGTCTCGACTGGTTCGAGCATCATGCCGCAAAAAAAGAATCCGGATTCGATGGAACTCGTGCGCGGCAAGGCCGGTCGAGTGTTTGGAAACTTACTGGCGATACTCACAACGTTGAAAGGATTGCCGCTCGCTTACAACAAGGATATGCAGGAAGACAAGGAAGGGATGTTCGATTCATTCGACACTGTGCGTTCAAGCTTACAGGTTACCGGCACGGTGCTGAAGAACATTCGCGTGAACGCTGAGCGGGCTCGAGCAGCAGCTACGGGTGGTTACCTCAATGCTACGGAACTGGCTGATTACCTGGTGCGTAAAGGAGTGCCCTTTCGAGAAGCTCACGAAACGGTAGGGAAAATTGTCCTTCATGCAGTCGCCAAGGGAGCGGAGCTTCATGAATTGTCATTAAGTGAATTGCAGAAATTTTCCGATGTCGTAGAGGAGGATGTCTTCACCGCTTTGACCTTGGAGCAGACACTGGGAACTAAAGCACAATCTGGAGGAACCGCGCCTGCTCAAGTTGACGCCGCCCTCGAACGCGCTCGAGCTTTACTTTAGAAAATATCTAAACCTGGCAAAGTTGAACCTGGGCAATTCACATTAAGGAATTATTCCTTACTGTGAATTATCTCCAGTCTGATTGAAACGTTGACATTTCAGACTGCTCTGCGTTAGATCATCCCGCCGTTCTCATTCCCATCCAACGAGGCTCCTGAAAATGACCACCTCTCGTCGTGATTTTCTCAAAACGGCCGGGGTAGCGGCCGGCGCAGTTTCGTTGCCAGCTTTGCCGTCGTGGATCAGCAGTGTCGCTGCGGCTGAAGAAGCTGCTGCGAACGGAGTCGACAAGAACGCTTTGGCCGACATTGCGTTGAATACGGCCCGCAAGCTTGGAGTGACCTACGCTGACATTCGCATCAACCGCTATCGCAACGAATCAATTGCTACGCGGGAGCAGCAGGTGCAGAACGTCTCGCGCGGTCAGAATTTTGGCTTCGGCGTTCGCGTACTGTTCAAAGGTACCTGGGGGTTTGCCTCGAGTCGCAGCGTTACTCCGGGAGATGTACGACGAATAACCCAGCAAGCAGTCGATATCGCTCGCGCAAACTCGGTATACCAGCGAAAGCGTTTCTCGCTTGTACCGGTCGCCAAGGTTGGCACCAAATGGAAAAGTGCTTTCGAAAAGGATCCGTTTGAAGTCGCGATTGACGACAAGATCCAGTTCCTGCTGTCCCTGAATGATGCGGCAATGAAGACGCAGGGAGTGACCTTTGTAAACTCGTCAATGGGATTTGTAAACGAGCAGAAGTTCTACGCCTCAACCGATGGCTCGAGAATCGAACAGTACATCATTCGCGCAAATCCGAACTTCAATGTAACCGCAGTCAACCGCGCGAACGGAGACTTTCAAACACGCAGTGCTCTCGGTGGTCCACAGGGAATGGGTTACGAGTACTTGGAGAAGCACAATTGGAAACGAGAAGCACAACAGGCCGGCGAAGAAGCCGTCATGAAGCTGAAGGCCAAGGTGGTCGATTCCGGAAAGTATGACCTTGTACTTCATCCTTCCCACCTCTGGTTGACGATTCATGAATCGGTGGGCCATCCCACCGAGCTCGATCGCTCGCTTTGGTGGGAGGCAGACTACGCCGGAACAAGTTTTCTCACGCCGGATAAGATCGGAAAGCTGCAATTCGCGTCAAAGATAATGAACTTTGTTGCCGACCGAACGCAGCCGGCTGGACTAGCTACCGTCGGCTACGATGATGAAGGCGTACCCGCACAGCGCTGGCATTTGATCAAAGATGGAGTGTTTGTTGATTGGCAGACTACACGCGATCTTGCGGCGATGACCGGGCAGAAGAGGTCATACGGGTGTAATCACGGTGACAGCTGGGGAAGCATCTCGTTTCCGCGCATGCCCAACGTTTCGTTACAACCCGGGCCGGATAACACGTCGCTCGATGATCTCATTGCAGGTGTCGAGAAGGGCATCTTGATCTTCGGCGACGGCAGCTACTCTATCGATCAGCAAAGGTACAACTTTCAATTCGGCGGCCAGGTGTTTTGGGAAATCAAGAATGGCAAACGTGGTGAAATGCTGCGCGATGTTGCTTATCAATCACGCACGACTGACTTCTGGAATTCCTGCGACGGTTTAGGCGGGAAGGCAAGCTACGAACTCGGCGGAAGCTTCAATGATGGTAAAGGTGAACCCGGTCAATCGAATGCAGTTAGTCACGGTTGTCCAGTGGCGCGGTTCAGGGGAGTTAATGTGCTCAATACAGCGAGAACATCATAGGTCCTATAGGTCATATAAAACTCTCAATTGAGGTGATTCTCAATGCTACTCACTGAAAAAGAGGCGCGCAGCATCTGTGACAAGGTCATGGGTTACGTGAAAGCAGATGATGCAGTCGTGGGAGTGACCAGCGAAAACTATGGACATCTTCGCTTTGCCGCCAATGCTTTCACGACTAGCGGCGCCCGCGAGAACGTCAGCGTCGGCGTCACGGTATGGATCGACAAGAAGCGAGGAGCTGCTTCGACAAATGAGATCGACGACGAGTCTCTCAAAGCTACCGTCGCGTTAGCTGAACAACTGGCCCGGATATCACCAGTCGATCGCGAATACATGCCCACGCTGAGCCCGCAGACATACAAGCCTGTAAACGGGTACGCCGAAGCCACCTCAAACATCTCCGTCACAAGTCGAGCAAGCACGATTAATGATGTGATCGCTGCCTGTGAGAAGGCGAACGTGATCGGAGCAGGATTTCATCAGGCTCGCGGCTCTGCCGGAGCTTCGACAACAAAGAACGGGAACTTTATTTACGAGCAATCCAGTCTTGTAAGTTTATCGACAACGGCTCGAACTCCTGACGGAACCAGCTCAGGATACTTTCTGCGAAATCATTTCGATGTTGGGAAACTTGATACAGGTCGTATCGCCAGCGAGGCCATTCGCAAAGCTCTCGACTCTCGAAACCCACGCGTGCTTGAACCGGGTGTGTACCCAGCGATCCTCGAGCCTCAAGCAGTTGCTGATCTACTAGGTTTCTTCGGCTTTGGTTTTGATGCCCGCAGTGCTGAAGAAGGGCGCAGTCCGTTCTCGGCGCCCGGTGGAAAAACTAAAGTAGGTGAGAAAATCTTCGACGAACGAATCAACATCTACAGCGATCCCTGGCACCCCGAACTTCCGGGCTCGAAATCCGCTCAGGGAGGGCTTCCCGCTCAGAAGATTTATCTCGTGCGCAATGGAGTGCTCGAGAATCTGACTTACTCGCGCTTCTGGGCTAAACAAAGAGGTAAGGAGCCTACGCCTGGTCCAGTGAATAGCATCATCGAAAGTTCTCAGGCTCCGGCAAGCGTCGACGACATGATCAAATCAATGGACCGTGGCCTACTTCTCGGTCGCTTCTGGTACATCCGTTCCGTTGATCCCAGAACGGCGTTGCAGACTGGCTTGACCCGCGATGGCATTTGGTACATCGAGAAGGGGAAAATCCAGTACCCCGTTAAGAACTTCCGATTTAATCAGAGCGTCATACAACTGCTTGCACCTGGCAACGTCGACATGATCGGCAAAGCCGAACGAGTCGGCAACTCAGAAGGGCAGGGTGGTAACGCTGCGTTGCTGCCGGCGCTCAAAGTCAAGGAGTTTCACTTTTCCTCGCAGTCTGAAGCTGTTTAGAACGGGAAAACAACTCATTTATGTCGAACTAGGCTGTCCTCGCGCGAAGGTTCAAAGCACTCGCTTTCACTGAGTGCCCGTACCCTTTGTTACGTATTTAACTCACCACGAAAGGAGTTCCTCATGGCCGCTCAACACCTTATCAATGTCGATCTTGCGCAAATTAAAGTTCCAGCAACAAACGGCGAAAAAGCAATAACCCGGCTCCTTGGTTGGGGCGACGAAGTTGAGGTTGAGAACGTCACTACCGAACACGTTGAAGTCAAGGTGACGATCTTTCGACAACTTGATGATGGCAGCATCCAACCTGAGCGTGTATCAGGATTCATCACACCCAAAAAGAACACAATTAAACCGGCGGACATCGTTGTTCAGAAGAAAGATAGCAAAATCTTGAAACTGGACTTTGTGGATGTGCAGCAGGGAGACGGCTCAGTGATTGAGACTCCCAAGGGAAAGGTCATAACGATCGATGGTGGAGACAATCAACTGTTCGCTCGCTACCTTGCCAACCGCTTTCGAGGCACCAGTCTGAATAAGCCGAAAGAGATCGACTGCATTCTTGTTACTCACGGTGATGCCGATCACTTCGTGGGTCTGACAAAAATTCATGAGTCGGAGACAGACAAAAAGCTTGAAACTCAGAAGTGGAAGAGATTATTCATCCACCCTCAGCGCGTCTATCACAACGGCCTTGTCAAACGGCCAAAAACGAAAAATGGTAAGAAGTTAAAAGAGACAGAGTTGTTGGGCGCAACCAAGAAGGTGACTAATCCTGATACTGGAAAAGAAGTGACAATCATTACAGGGTTGGAGAGCAATCTGTTGAACGTTCCGGACGAGGAGATGAACGAGCCGTTCAAAGCGTGGAAGGCTGCTTTAAAAGATTACAAGAAGCGTGGTCCTATCACTTTTCGGAATCTGGAGATAGGCGACGATGATGCTTTCAGTTTTGTCAATGATGAAAACATTACCATCCAGGTTCTTGGCCCTATCCCCACGAAGATCGGCAACGTCGAAGGCTTAAAGTTCCTTGGAAGTCCACCGGAAGGGCCGCGAATCGGTCAGGAGTCACTCAACCAGAACATAGTTGGGTTCTCGGGTGCTTCTGCTTCGCACACAATCAACGGACATTCCGTAATCTTCCGGCTGAACTACGGACGATTCAACTTTCTGTTCACCGGAGACCTTAACGATGAAGCTGGTCGAGCTCTTGCTTCGGCCCACAGCAAGGGAAAGATCAACTTACAATCGGAAGTATTCAAAGTACCTCATCACGGTTCAGCCGATTTCAGCGGTGCTTTCATCCAGGCGGTAGCTCCCGTCGCGTCGATAATCTCGTCGGGCGACGAAAGCGCGCGGAAGGAATTCATTCATCCGCGAGCTACTCTTGTTGGGGCGTTGGGAAAACTCTCGAGAGTGGAAGAACCTTTGATTTTTGTTACCGAGTTGGTCGCGTTCTTCAACGTCGAAGGTTTCGTCGATCCGGAATTTCACAAGTTCGCGAAGGGCAAGGCAGTCATTGAAAACAATGAAGCACTGCTTAATCCGAAGGCGAAAAAACGATTCTTCGCTTTCAGTCGGACTGCGTTTGGACTGGTGATGGTGCGAACCGACGGCAAACGGCTGCTCATCTACACTAACAGTGGGCAGGAAAACATGAAGGAGGCATACGGCTACGAGGTGAATCAATTTGGCAAGCCTGAGCCTTCGCCAATATTAAAAGTTTGATGGCACGGGCTTTCAGCGTCCGGTTCGAGCGGGAGACGGCGTGGTGACAGCAGGTGTCGTTGCAGCTGCAGGTTGGATTGTCTCCTGGTAAATGTCTCTGCCGTCCATGAGCTTGAGAACTACAGCAGGTTTCACCGCGTCGCGATCTGGATTGATATTAATCACGCCGGTAACACCTTGAAAGTTGGTCGTGTGTGCCAGTGCGTCACGAAGACTCGGTCCTTCGGTCGATCCGGCGCGCTGAATCGCGTCCGCAACTACACGCATCGCGTCGTAAGCTAATGCGGCATGAGCATCAGGCTCAAGATTGCCGTACAGGAGTTTATAATCGTGCACAAACCTCTGAATCACGGCTGCGGGATCATCTGCCGAGTAGTGGCTGCTGATGTACGAGTTGTTCAGCGCGTCGCCGCCGAGCTGCCAGAGTTCCGGAGCGTCCCACCCATCCCCGCCTAATAGTGGCTGAGTTAGTCCGAGTTGCCGTGCCTGTTTCGCAATAATGGCGACGTCACCGTAGTAACCTGGAAGATAAATGACGTCTGGATTAGCTGAGCGAATCGTGCTCAGCTGGCCACGATAGTCTGGATCTCCTTGTGCGTATGACTGCTTACTGACGACTTGCCCGCCGAGTTTAGTGAAGCTCAGTTCGAAGAACTCGCTGAGACCGCGACTGTAAGGATTGTTGAAGTCGACCATTATCGCAGTCTTCTTCGCCTTTAAAGCATCGGCGGCAAATCTCGCCATAACTTCACCCTGAAACGCGTCGATAAAACATACTCGAAAAATGTAATCGCCTGTTCGCGTGACCGCCGGGTCGGTTGATGATGGAGAAATGAACGGGATTTTCAGGCTCTGTGCTCGCGGAGCCGCAGCCAGGCTGTTGCCGGAAGCGCCGCCGGCAATTACAGCAACAACTTTGTCCTGGTTGATAAGCTTGCTGGTGATCGTGGCAGCACGCTCAGGACTGCCCTGATCGTCTTCAATGACCACGTCAATCTTGCGACCATTGATTCCACCCGAGCGATTGATTTCGTCAGCCGCCATTAAAACTCCGTTCTTGGCAGACTGGCCGAAATTGAAGGTCGGCCCGGACATGTCGCCGTAGTAGCCGATCCTGATTGTGCTTCTATCAGGCCTGAGTGTGGTTTGCGGACGATTGCAAGCGGTGAACAGCGACAGGACCGCGAGCATGACAAACAGACCTACAACTCCGCCTTTTAAGCGGGGTAATCTGACAATGTTCCGCGTTGACATTAGTGCTGAGTAAGGGGCTGACTATTCCCCGAGATAGGCTTCTTTGATTTTTGGATCAGCGGCGAGTTCTTTGGATGGACCCTCCATTACGATTCGTCCGGTTTCCAAAACGTAAGCGCGATCGGAGTGACCGAGTGCAGCGTGTGCGTTCTGTTCCACCAGAAGAATCGTAGTCCCTTTACTTCGAATTTCATCAATCGCTTCAAAAATTGTATGCACCACGAGCGGCGCAAGACCGAGCGACGGCTCATCTAAAAGAAGCAATCGAGGTTTTGACATTAAAGCGCGTCCAATGGCCAACATCTGTTGTTCGCCACCGGACAGTGTGCCTGCCTTTTGTGCTTCACGCTCTTTCAAACGAGGAAACAGCTGAAACGCACGCTCCATGTCAGCTGCTACGGCTCGCTTATCTTTATTTAGGTAGCCTCCCATCTGGAGGTTCTCGCGCACCGAGAGATTTGCAAAGACGCCTCGACCCTCAGGTGACATCGAAATGCCCCGAGCGACCAGTTTGTGTGTCGGCTTTCCTCCTATGTTTTCACCTTCGAATGTGATGCGACCGTTGGTGGGCTGCAGCAGTCCTGTGATGGTGCGGAGAGTGGTAGTCTTGCCGGCTCCGTTAGCTCCAATGAGAGTGACGACTTCTCCCTTCTCAACATGCATCGAGACGCCGGTCAGAGCTTCAATGGCGCCGTAGTTAACGGAAACGTTTTCTAGAGTCAGCATTTCTTAATAAGTCTGGAGTCTGGAGTCTGAGTCCGGACTACAAGACTCCAGACTCGAGACTAGTCACCAAGATAAGCCTCGATCACCTTCGGATCATTCTTAATTTCGTCCGGGAGTCCAAGCGCGATCGATTTTCCATAGTCGACGACTTGGATACGTTCGCAGACGCCCATCACCACCTTCATGTTGTGTTCAACCAGCAGTATCGTTAGACCGAAACGATCTCTGATCTGCTTGATCAGGTGCATCAGATCTTCCTGTTCGGAAGGATTCATCCCGGCCGCTGGCTCATCCAGTAATAGCAACGTCGGTCTAGTCGCAAGCGCCCGAACAATCTCCAGCCGCCGCTGACTTCCGTAAGGCAAACTCGTCCCACCTTCATCTTTGTATCGAGCCAAATCAAATATCTCGAGCAGCTCCATTGCGAATTCGCGATGCTCGCGTTCGTCACGCTCAAAGCGCGGCAATCTCAGCACAGCGTCCAGCAGGTTTTGCTTCGCATGTCGATGACACGCCGTCATCACGTTTTCGAGGACCGACATACTGGGAAACAATCGGATGTTCTGGAAGGTGCGTGAGATACCTCGACGCGAGATTTCATACGGCTTGAGCCCGTCGATTCTTTGCCCCTGGAAGTACAGTTCGCCGGATGTTGGTTCGTAGACGCCCGTCAGAAGATTAAAGATCGTCGTCTTGCCTGCGCCGTTAGGCCCGATCAATCCGTAGATCTCCCCTTCACGTACATTCATGTCCAATTCGTTGACGGCAACCAGGCCTCCGAACCGAATCGTACACTTGCAGGTACGCAGCGGATAGTCGCTGTTTCCGTTGTTTTGCTGAACACTGTCTTTCCTGGTGCTCATCCGTAATTAATCTCTTTCACTTGGACTAGGCGTTGTGCCTGTACCTTGTTGAGCAATAGGAACTCCTTTTTCGCCAGCTGGCTTGTCACCTTCAGGACGTCTCTGCGGACGCTTCATCCACGGAATGCCAAACTCGCGCGCGCCCATGACTCCCTGTGGTCGCGTCAGCATGATCAAAATAAGGAGTGCTGAATAGATCACCAGCCGGTAGCTGTACAGATCACCAGGAAGCTTGCGCAAAAGCTCCGGAAGTATGGTGATGACAATGGCACCGAGCACAGAACCAGTAATCGAACCCATACCACCGAGAACAATCATTATGATGATTTCAATCGAGCGGATGAATTGAAAATCGTTCGTGTGTAGAAACTGCCGGAAGTGTCCGAAGAGCGAACCAGCCACTCCTGCAAATGCAGAACTGATAACGAAGGCGAGGACTTTATAACGAGTTGTGTTTATACCCATCGCCTCCGCAGCGAGCTCGTCCTCACGAATGGATATCAGAGCGCGACCCACGTCTGAGTGCACGATGTTGTAGACAACTACAATCGTGATGATGGCGAACGCGCCTATCCAGATGAAGTTTACATACTGAGGGATTATCAGCCGGCCATCCCACGGAGGAACTCTGCCACGAAATCCCGTTGCGCCGCCGACTCGATCGATGTTGAGGATGATGATGCGAATGATCTCTGCAAAACCAAGAGTGACGATTGCGAGGTAGTCGCCTTTTAGACGAAGGCTGGGAATGCCAACGACCAGTCCAGCGATAGCTGCAACAAGCGCGCCGAAAAGAATCACTGCCAGAAAAACTACGGCTTGCGCGACTGAGGCTCCAACGAGTGACGTAAGCCACTGCTCGACACCCTGCGTGTAATACACAGTTAGATAGACCGATGAATAAGCTCCTACTGCCATGAAACCCGCATGTCCGATTGAGAACTGTCCGGTGAAACCCGTGATCAGATTCAACGACACAGCGAGGATCACACTTATCCCCGTCAGGTTAAGTATCTCGGCGTAGTAATAAGGAAGTCCGAAACCGAAGAGACCTACGCGACCCATCGTAGCGTTTGCAGCGACGAGTACTACAACAGTAATTACGAGTCCCAGAATCCGTTTTATGTAGGTTGGCATTCAGTGGATTGTCGGCTCGCGACTGCCGCGACGAATTGCGAATTGCGGATTGTTGTCTTCGCTAGACAAATTTGCAATTCACAATTCGCAATTCGCAATTCGTTAGACCTTCTCCTGCACAGTCGAACCGAGTAAGCCTGACGGCCGGAGCAGAAGAACCAGGATCAGAATTGCAAAGGCTACCGCATCGCGATATGTGGATGCGATTCCAATGTGGTGGCCGTATCCCACGACGAACGTTTCAGCGGCGCCAATCAGTAAGCCGCCCAGAACTGCACCCGGAATATTGCCGATGCCACCAAGGACGGCTGCCACAAACGCTTTCAGTCCGGTGAGGATACCCATCAACGGATCAATGTTCGGGTTGTACTGTGCCGTCAAAACACCCGCTGCTGCTGCCAGGCTCGATCCAAGCGCAAAGGTCAGACTAATAATTGCGTCGGTATTGATTCCCATCAGCTTTGCAGAGTTCAAATTAAATGAGACTGCTCGCATAGCTGTTCCAACCTTCGTCTTAAACACGATCCATTGCAGGAGCAGCATCAATGCGATGGAAACCAGAAAGATCACGATCTGTGCTTTTGAAATGGCCGCTTTGCCGAACAGGTGATAAGGCATCTGACTTTGAGAGCCGAGAAAGTCGGGGAAAGCGCGTGGCGCGGCTCCGATTTGCGCTACGAACAGATTCTCGATCAGGAGCGAAACTCCGATAGCCATGATCAAGGTTGTCATGCGCGAGTACTTGCGAACTGGACGGTAAGCGAATCGCTCGATCGCCATTCCCACGATGGCCGCGATGATCATTGAACCCAGAAGCACGAAACCGAGCGCCATTACAGAGGGCCCTGCGGCAAGTCCAAGGCTAAGCGCAATAAAGTACCCTGCAAATGCGCCAACCATGTAGACATCGCCGTGAGCAAAGTTGATCAGACGCAGAATGCCATACACCATGGTGTAACCCAGGGCAATCAGAGCATAAATGGCGCCAATGTTGAGCCCGTTGATAAGCTGCTGAACGAAAGTATCCATAGGCGCGCGGCTATTTTGCTGTTGAGCTAGCCTTCTCTGGCGCAGGCGGCGGTGGTGGCTTCGCTGCCGAAACCGGTGCAGCCGAAGCAGAGGTTGAAGACGTTGCAGCGGAGCTGGTTGCGGGTGGTGTCATTCCTTCCGGATAGATTGTGGTCTCATAAACGAACTTCGCTTTGTCGAGCTTTAAGACTACCGCAGGTTTCACAGCGTTCCTATCTTTGTCGAGGGTGATCAAACCGGTGACGCCTGGAAAATTCTGCGTTTGAGCGATCGCGTCGCGAAGCTTTGCACTTTCAGTGGTTCCGGCGCGCTTAATTGAATCGGCAAGCACCTTCATCGCGTCGTAACCCAGCGCAGCAAGTGCATCTGGAGCAATGTTGTATCGCTGCTTGTAAGCGGCAACAAATTTCTGAATGGCAGGCGATGGGTCATCAACCGAATAGTGGTTCGAGATGTAGTCGCCATTTAAAGCGTCTCCACCCAGCTGCCATAGTTGTGGCGCATCCCAACCATCGCCGCCCAGCAATGGTGCTTTGATTCCGAGCTGTTTCGTTTGGTTCGCAATTACTCCGACCTCGCCGTAATAGCCAGGCACGTAAACGACATCAGGGTTTGCTGAACGGATAGCAGTAAGCTGCCCGCTGAAATCCCGATCTCCCTGTGTATAGGATTGCTCGGATACGATCTGACCGCCGAGCTGCGTAAAGCTGCGTTTGAAAAACTGCTGCAACCCGCGGCTGTAATCCGAATTGAAGTCGTAGAGTATGGCGGCTCGTTTGGCTTTGAGGTTAGCGGAAGCGAATTTCGCCATAACCTCACCCTGGAAGGGATCGATGAAACACACGCGGAAAATGTAGTCACCAACTTGTGTGACGGCGGGATTAGTTGAAGAGGGCGAGATCATCGGGACTTTCGCCTCCTGCGCTTTCGGCGCGGCAGCCAAACTGTTTGACGATGCTACTTCACCAATCAACGCGTGCACTTTGTCCTGGTTGATTTGTTTGGTTACGACTGTGGCAGCCTTGTTCGGCTCACCCTGATCGTCCTCAACCAGAATCTGAATCTGACGACCATTAACTCCTCCGGCCTTGTTTATTTCGTCCGCCGCCATTTCGACACCGTTCTTAGTGGACTGGCCAAAGCTCGAAGTGCGTCCAGACAGGTCTCCGTAGTATCCCACCACAATTGGACCAGAATCACCGCCGCCACCGACGGTGCCTCGCCGTTCGCAAGCAAAAGAGGCGAAGAGGGTGGTAATCAACAAGAGCGCGATCAAAGTGCGTTTCATTTGGTACCTCACAGGAACGATTGGATTTTGACAAACGGATCTACGGAACCTGGCTGCTTGACTCAGCTCTACTCAGAGGTTGAAGGGCCCTCGTTCGGTATTCGAACGTGCATAATAACTTTGACGCTGGCCTTACGCAAAGTACCTTGGCTTTCAGAACGGGACGAGAATTATAGCGATTTCGCATCAAGAGTCGAGACATCATTAGGAAAATACTATAGAGTTCTCGGAAAAAACTGGAGATAGGCATGGGAAGGTCAAGTCGCATGTCTGGAGATATTCCGCGTCGCCCATTGGGTAGAACGGGCGTAGAGGTGTCAATCATCGCCATTGGTGGCTATCACCTTGGATTGGTAAAAACCAGGAGTGAAGCCGTCAGAATCGTTCGTGAGGCTCTGGACGCGGGCGTCACTTTCATGGATAACGCCTGGGAGTATCACGATGGTCGGAGCGAGCAGATCATGGGCGAGGCGCTCGAACATAGAAGGCATGAAGTATTTCTGATGAGCAAGCTATGCACGCATGGTCGAGACAAGAAAGTCGCCATGCGACAGCTTCACGAGTCGTTAAAGCGCCTCAAGACGGACTATCTCGATCTGTGGCAGATCCATGAAGTAGTCTACGATAACGATCCTGACCTGCACTTTGCTAAAGGCGGCGCAATCGAAGCGCTCGATCAAGCCAGACGCGAGGGTAAAGTTCGATTTGTAGGATTTACGGGCCACAAAGATCCGGCGATACACCTGAAGATGCTCTCGTATGATTATCCTTTCGATACATGTCAGATGCCGCTCAATGTGTTTGACGGTTCCTTCCGCAGCTTTGAGCAGCAAGTGTTGCCCGAAGTAAACCGCCGGGGCATAGCTGCGCTCGGCATGAAGAGCATGAGCGGCGACGGAGTTCCAGTGAAGAAACGAATCTTGACGCCCGCTGAACTACTCAGTTATTCGATGAGCCTGCCTGTTGCGTCTACCGTCAGTGGCGTAGATTCGTTGAAAGTCCTGCGGCAAAATCTAAGAATCGCGAGTGGTTTCAAGCCACTCAATTCGATCGAGATGCAAAAGTTGCGCGACCGTTGTAGCGCAGTTTCGGCCGACGGACGGTTCGAGCTTTACAAAACTTCCAAAGCGTATGATGGTCCACCAGGACGAAAGCAACACGGCTTTGCCGGGCTGGACGACCTCGCCGCCTGAAGCTATGGCACAAAACAAACCCGAACAAATTGCCCCGCTCCTTGGGGATATGCCAAGAGACGAGTTCCGTCGTTTTGGCCACGAGCTGATCGACTGGATCAGTAATTACTTTGAGACGATTGAGGAAAAACCCGTTCTGGCCCAAATTGAACCGGGAGACTTAAAGGCTCAACTTCCCACTTCACCTCCAGAGACCGGCGAACCGATGTCGGCCATCATCGCAGACCTCGATCGCCTGATTGTTCCAGCTCTGACGCACTGGAGCCATCCCGCGTTCTTTGCCTACTTCGCAACCTCCACGTCGGGTCCTGGAATCCTCGGAGAGCTCTTGACCGCTGCATTTGATGTGAAAGCAATGTTGTGGCGGACGTCTCCTGCTTCGACGGAACTCGAGGAGGTGACCTTGGATTGGCTGAGGCAGATGATGGGACTCGATGCAGGTTTGAGTGGCATCATTTATGACACGGCCTCGGTCTCGAGCATGCATGCAATTGCCGCGGCTCGCGAGGGCACGGAACAACGTATTCGCGAAGAGGGAATGAGCGGCCGGAAAGATTTGCCACTGCTGCGAGTATACGCGTCCGAGCAGGCTCACTCGTCGATTGACAAAGGGATTATCACGCTCGGTCTTGGGCAACGCAGCTTACGCAAGATTCCAACTGATGCTCAATTTCGCATGGACACGCACAAGCTGGCGGTTGCAATCGACGAAGATAAGAAAAATGGGATTATTCCGTTCTGCGTCGTCGCCACGGTCGGCACAACCTCTACGTCGAGCATCGATCCGGTGCGTCCAATCGTCGAGATTTGTGAAAAGCACGCTCTGTGGTTGCACGTCGATGCTGCTTACGCCGGGTCAGCTGCGGTCGTGCCGGAGCTGCGTTCCATCTTGGACGGTTGCGAACGCGCCGATTCCTTAGCAGTGAATCCTCATAAATGGTTGTTCACGCCGTTCGATCTGTCAGTCCTTTACTGTCGTCATATGGACCTGCTGCGACGAGCGTTCTCACTAGTTCCAGAGTACTTGCGCACACCGGAGCAGGAAAAGGTGCGTAGCGGATCGGACTACGGAGTTCAGCTGGGACGGCGCTTCCGCGCGTTGAAACTGTGGATGGTCATACGTTATTTCGGTCATGAGGGGCTGGCATCGCGTATCCGCGAACACTGCCGACTCGCGAGGTTGTTCACGTCATGGGTTGAAGCTTCTCCGGAATGGGAGATGATGGCGCCGGCTCCTTTAGCACTCGTTTGTTTCCGAGCGTGTCCGAGCGTTGATGCCGCTGATGAAAAGGAGCGAAATGCTCGGCTCGACGTTTTGAACGAGGCAATCATGCATGGCGTGAATGCCACTGGCGCAGCTTTGCTCTCGCACACGAAACTTAACGACAAAATTACGCTCAGACTTTCGATTGGGAACATTCGCACGAGCGAAGCCCACGTCAGAAAGGTTTGGGAATTACTGAACGAGCAACTTAAGGTTCTTAGTTGAGGTATACACTTACTATGAGACCAATTCGCGCTCTACAAATCGCTGCTCTCTTCGTTACCTGTAATCTCGCCACGTTCGCTCAGGCAAATAAAACGTTCTCGAAAGACGGGCTGTCATTCGAGTATCCGTCAGCATGGACGGTAGTCGACGCGAGCAAGGAAGATGCGCAGCAGTTGACTCTGGCTCGCAGCGATAGTGATGCTCAGATAAGAGTGTTTGTCTATCGAAACAAAATTACGCAGGACAAAGTAGCAGAAGCTCGCACGAAGCTGGTCGATCCGTATATCGAATCAACGTTCAAGACATTCCAGCAAATGGGAGCGAAACCACAGCGTTCAGCTGCAAATACAACAATCTCTTCGGTCTCGGCCGAGGGCGTAAAGATCGGCGCAACGTTAGAAGGTGAACCTGGGGCGGCGCTGATCTACTGGACTCTGGTTGGCGATCGGCTGGTGGTGTTGACTCATTTCGGACCAGATAAGGCGCTCAAACAGACTGCGAGTGCGTGGGAATTGGTGACGAAGACTCTGACTACTGGCGAGGCTAAGCCAGGTCCGAGTCCGAGTTCGAGTCCGGAGTAGTTGATCTGCTGAGGTAGGTTCACGCAAAGGCGCAACGCAGGCAAAGACGCAAAGATCGTCGGTCTTTGCTACTTTGCTATCTTGGCGTGAAACAAGTGAAAGCAACAGGACACGCAAAGAAAGCAAAGGAAGCAAAGAGCGCAAAGATAGCCTTGTCATGCGATTTGTGCGTGAAACTTTAATTCGGGCGAGTCCTGAGTGCGTATTCTCTTTTCATGAGCAGCCTGAGGCGTTAAAGAAGTTGATGCCGCCGTGGGAGCCCGCGACGGTGATACAACAGGCCGACATTTCCGAGCTCGGGGCGCGAACAATTGTAGAGGCGCAGGTGTTTGGACCGTTTAAGACTACCTGGATTTCACAGCATACGATCTACGAACCGCCTCGTCTGTTTGAAGATATTCAGCTCAAGGGACCCTTCCGTCGCTGGCGACATCGCCACATCATCACGCCTCACGCAAACGGAGCTGTGCTACGCGACGAAATTGATTACGAGCCGCCACTGGGCTTCATTGGTCGTTTGCTTGCTCCGATGTTGGTTCAGAAAAGACTGAGCAAGCTCTTTGATTATCGACATAACATCACGCGACTCTCATGCGAGAAAGGATAGATCCGCAATCCGCAATTTACACCCATGCTTACACACATTGTTATCTGGCGATACCGAGCTGATGTCGAATTGGAAGTGAGGGAAGAGCACGTCAGCTTGCTCAAGGCTCTCGCATCACAAGTGAAAGAAGTCGAGAGCCTTTCGGTCGGATTCGATATCCTCGGTTTACCACGTTCCTACGACACAGGGCTGGTCGCTTTTTTCCGCGATCGAGAAGCACTGGATGCTTATACCATCCATCCTGACCACGTGAAGGTTGCTGAATTCGGGCGCAGTATCAGCGAACACGTAGCCTCGGTTGATTTCGAAGAATAGACTTTAGCAAGAACGACAGAAGGCCATAGCTCAAAATGAAACGATGGATGAAGCTATTGCTCGCTCTGCTGTTCGTTGCACTACTCACACAAACACCTTTCGCCTATCGCCGCTATAAACTTCGTCGCCTCAGAGCGACAATCGAACAACTAAATCTCCAGCGCCATTCACCTCAGCAGGGAGAGGAGTACCACGATTACGCTGGAGTCATTCACGTACATTCGTTCCTCGGTGGCCACAGTTCAGGTAGCTTCGACGAGATCATCGACGCTGCACGAGCCAACAACCTGAAATTCGTAGTGATGACTGAACACCCGGCAAAAGAATTCAATACGGCAGAGAAGACTCTAAAGGGAGTGCACGCAGGTGTTTTGTTCCTAAACGGCAACGAGGTACGTACTCGCGAAGGTGACCGATTGCTGATTATTCCCGGCGACTCGGTGACTGGTACTGCTGATCAAATATCGACAGTGCCGCTGCTTGAGCATGCCAAAGCTCACCAGTATGTTTCTGTAATCGCCTACCCTGACGAGTTCAAGACCTGGAGTAGCAACGCATTTGAAGGTGTTGAGGTCTACAACGTCTATACGGACGCCCGGGCTATCAATCCGGTCGTCGCATTCTTCGACAGCCTCTGGTCGTTTCGGACCTATCGTGAGCTCCTGTTTGCTTCGTTCTACAACAGACCCGCAACTAGCCTGGCAAAGTTTGACGCGATTACCAGAGACCGAAAGGTTGTTGCGCTTGCCGGCAACGACTCACACGCCAATGTGGGCATGCGACTCAGCGATTCTTCTGGAAAAACGCTGCTCGGCTTGAACATGGATCCCTACGACATCAGCTTTCGATTAGTCCGTGTTCATGCGCTGCTTCCGGGAGAGGCAGCACTGGACCCGAGTTCACTCGGTAACGCGTTGCGATCGGGGCATTGTTTCATCGGGTTCGATCTGCTGGGCGACACTACCGGTTTCAGCTTCGTTGCAAGCAATTCCAAAGAACGGCGAGTTCAGGGGGACGAAATCGGACTTTTGGAGGAGGTCAAGTTCACGGTCACGAGCCCCGTTCCCTCTCGTATTATTCTGATAAAGAACGGGGTGAATTTTCAGGAAGGAGATGGTTTTACGAGACAAGAATTCGTGGTACGGGAGAGGGGAGTTTACCGCGTTGAGGTGTACCTGCCGCAGCTGTCCCACCGGGCTGCTGGGCAACCGTGGATAATCTCAAACCCCATCTATGTGCGGTAGTTAACTGACTTTGCTTGAGTGTTAGGTAGAAACGAAATCGCCCCGCCCGGGCTGCCCTGCTAACTGCCCGGAGGGGCGAGAATTCCGCGCTGGAAAGCTCCAGCTATTTGGATTCGGGAAGCGGTGCGTACGACACCGTAAATACTGTTGAGAGTCCTAGTGTTTAGACTCTTCTCCCGCGCCTACTCTAGTGTTGTTAGTAGCGCGAGTACAGCCTTCCACACACTGTTTTCAACGTGGGTTCAGTCTAGGCCTGAGGGAGCCGAGTGTCAAGCTTCAGGTTGACCGAATTTGAACGATACGAGCGGCTTCGAACCCCTTGGTGACCTTATGATGGGTCGTCGAATTTAGTCGATAATTCTGGCTCGCAAAAAGCCCTACTTTTGTGAACAACTTTTATGGAAATTACAATACCTGTTCCCGCCACCCTTTAATGTTCAACGGAATAATGACATGACTGACGATCCACCAAAAAACACAAACCCGAGGACACGAACTCACA
This sequence comes from Acidobacteriota bacterium, assembly GCA_046726175.1. Lineage (GTDB taxonomy): Bacteria > Acidobacteriota > Blastocatellia > Pyrinomonadales > Pyrinomonadaceae > PSRF01. The sequence continues at coordinate 1,579 of JBKPAC010000052.1, read as the reverse complement.
CGAACTCGTCCTGCCGGCAACTTGATCCACCGCAGCTATATAACGAAATAGCGCGGCCAGCCAATTTGAAAATCTCTGTGCGTCCTCCGTGTCTCAATGTCTCCGTGGTGATTTTCTCTTCGGCCGGTACTGTTGCGCCCGTCCAATAAGCGACCTCGGGTCTACCACCGTTTTGCGGTTGACTGCTCGTCCTGAGGAAATGTTCGCCACGCTTCGCTGACCTCATTCAACTCAGAGTGGTCCACTTCAATTCAGTGCGTCCCGAGAGTATGCTTACACCATACCCCCACGGAAAAACTTGTCGGCTCTCCCAGACAGGACACATTCATACATGGCGAGTGAAAGTAGTCTCGTCAAAGGAGCATTACTATGGGACGTCATAATTCAGAGGTCATACGTTTCGGGTGTCGAGCGAGGGTTCTACGATGGAGTTTGGCAATCATTTTATCTCTGGGAACCTTTGCGGCGATTGGCCCGCCGGCAGTCGCGGCGCGCAACCGCTGTAAAGACCGTTGCAGCGATCGGTACAACCTTCGGAAAGACTTGTGCAAGTCGATCCCTTATAAGCACGAGCGCAAGCGCTGCGAAAACGCAGCAAAGCACGCCAAGGACGAATGCAAACACGACTGCCGCTAAGCGCTATTGAGTTCGTCATTCGTAGGGGCGGCCCTCCATTGGCCGCCCCTTGTTGATGGTAGGACCAATCCCACAACCAAGTTCTGTCTCCAACAATCCATATCAGGGGCCTTCATCACGATCGTAACCCGCTCCGCGTTACGGTACTGACTTCATGCAGAGATGATTATTCCGTACAAGGCATTGCGTTCAGTTCTTCGGACGACAACGAAAGCAGCGCTGAGCGAATCGGTGGAAAGAAATACTAGCCGCGGATTGACGCGGATAAGACCTACCAGCGAGCCAGACGTTTGGTTTGTGCAGTTTGAGTCGGACCTAATCACTGCTCCTCGACTCTTTTTCAAGGACCGTGGTAAAAGAAGTTGCCGCCGCAGAGGAAACTCCTGACCGTCGAACCTGAGAATGTTATGGCGAATCATTCGCTGGGTTTGGCGTACGCGCAGACTGGTGATAAGAACGGCGCGATGCAGCAGTACTACATCCTGTAGAATCTCAGCCCGCGAGTCGCGGCCGACTTGCTGAATTCAATCCCGCAGTAATCCACGAATAACAGGGAAGATACGAAATTACACTAACTTGAGGACCACTGAATTCAAAGTTACCACTAACCACTACCAACTAAGGAAAGGATCGAAGAGATGGACCCCCGATCAGTTACTCCCATAATGCTGTTATCTTTCCTTCTCGCCTTGCCCGTGAACAGCTCGTACCAATTGCTTCTTTTCACTCTCCTAATCCCTCATATACACGTTCTCATTCAATTAATCCCTGGTATCCAAGTTCCCAAGCGATCAATCCACCCTATCTCGGTCAGTTTCCTTCTGTGGATCGAGTACTCAACGTTATGAAAACCGCGGATGCGCGGGAGACGGCGTTGAGGCAGATGGGCGCCTTAGACCAATTAGTCGAGATCATTAAGGAGCTTTCGGGACCGCGAGAGTTT
>JBKPAC010000051.1:0-5397 GCA_046726175.1 Acidobacteriota bacterium | reverse complement strand
GCGGAACGGCGGTTCGAGTTTTAATTTGTATTTGCCGGTGAGTTTCTTGCGGACTTCGGCCAATTGCTGCTCGTCGCGCACCATGATTCCAAAATGGCGCATGTTGGCGGGTTGAACTTTTTCAACCTCGAAAATCGCGAGAAATTGATGCTCGCCGAGTTTGAAAAACGCGTCACCCTCGCCGCTATTCAATTTTTCGAGATTGAAAACGTCCTGGTAAAACGCGACCGCCTTTTTGATATCGTCCACCTCGATCGCGACGTGATTGCATCCGTAAACTTGAACACTCATATCAACGCTCAACACTCAACGCTCAACGCTCAACGTTCAATGGCCTATTGTGCGAGTCATTCGGCGTTGGACGCTGGATGTTGGACGTTTAGCGTTTTCTTCTTCTGTGAAGCGACATTCTTTGCCGCAGCGTCGAGAGCCGCGCGCACAATTGTCGCCTTCGCGGCAGTGAGATAAACATTCGTGTAGCCCTGCCGACCCCAGGCGCCGCTGCACGGTTTGAAGACCTTTGGGGCTTTCTTGATAAACGGGCGCTGCTGCTCTGGCGTGAGCTTCACCATCCCCCAGCTTTCGTCAGGGACACCAAGTGACGCGAAAACTTTGCCGCCGACACGGAAATCAGGGTGATTCATGTGTGATCGCTCGATGACGTTCGGAATCTCCAGCGCTATCCTTCAAAACTCATCGATAGTCATCTCACACGCGACCTTAGCCTAACGAGAAAGAGATAAGTCACGGCAGGGTGTTGTCGCAAACACCTGAAGTTATTTCGCAATGGGGCCCTTGGCTTCATCGGCTGGTTAGATGACACGGGTGCGAAGCTTCTCCTCCATGAAATCATGGGCCTGCGTGACCAGTCGCCGTTCTTCTTCTGTGAGGTCGTCGCGGCAGAGACCCTTAACGTTCTTCAGCGCGTCGAGAAGCTCGAATTTCTGATCCGTGTGCGCAATCACCGCTGGGTATGCACGTAACAGGTAGTGGAGCGGCTTTAGCGCACGGCGCTCGCACCAGGCGTCGATCAGCCCGTCAAGTGTCTTGAACAGGTCGAACTCGCTCATGCGCGGAAAGTCATCTAACGAGAGGGAGCTCAGCTACCGCTGACGAAACCGAGACATCTTAGTAGTAAGCGCTGTTTCATGAATGGAAGGCTGGTCATCTGGCCGGTCAGCGGTTAGCTGCAGCGATTGGTTAGATGATTTGCTCGCCTCGCGCTGACGATACTGCCTCCTCGCCTTGCGCAGATCTATCTCAAACAGGACGGCCAGGAGAGTCCATAGGCCGACGAACGCGACAAAGACAACGCCAAGAGCGAAGCGCAGGAAGGGAACGAAGCTGGCGATGAGGAAGCAAACGTATGCGAATAGGGCAATAGTGCCGAAATAAGCAGCGCCGGCACGACCAATAGACACGAAAGTAGACTCAGTCATCAGCGCGGCGCGCTTCGGATCGGAAAAATGCGATATGTAATCGCGTTCTTCAGGCGGCCCACTGCGCGGCACGCCAAACAAGTCCTCGCGCCGCTCGCGACGCCAAAGCTGGAATCGATAGCGAAACCGTTCGATAACGTCATGTATTATTTAACTAGAATTCGGTCCAATTTTTGCGCCTTTTAAGACGCAGATTCTGGGCTAATCCGGCTTGAGCTCGGGTTCCCGGGCGCCCAAATCAGGGGCATGCGCGCAATTGTAGGCAGTCCACCGAGGCAAAACAAACCGAAATTCCTTGAACCAGGTCCCTGATTCTGCAGGCGGCACGCCTGCCACCAATAGTCGGGAATTATCTTTTCCTGTGGCCGACCATTTCGCCTCGGAGCGTGCGTTGATCGACGCGGGTGAGGTTCTTTTCCATTGCCGATGTGAGCAAAGAAATGTGCGGAATTTCACACAGATGTTCGGCAATGAACCAGATCGGCTTGTCGGTCGTCATCCAGTGGAGATGATCGAATCGGATAAGATTTACCGGAGGCGAGTACCGGCGCAGGGTGCGTTCGCCGCGGAGATTGAAGTAAATGTTAAAGTAACTCATGGCCAGCTCGCGCAGGCTGCGATACACCGGCTCGCGATAACGGCAGCCGGTGAAATTGGATTTCGCCACTGCGCCCCAATGTCCGCGAACTTTGAAAATGGCCACGACATGATCGGTGTCCTGCTCCGCTTCCAAATCGAAGATCAAAGGTGGAAATCCGATGACGCGAAGTGCGGCTGCCGCGAAAATGCCACCCTCGAGACAAGACGCTGTGTGATCGGATAGGACTTTCTTCGGTGATCGCGCGGTGAAGCTCAGATTGTACGGCAGTTCATCGAGAAAACGTTGGATCCCAGCTGGTGTCTTGAGGGCGCGAACGCTCCGCACCTCCGACGGCGTGAAACCAAAGTTCTCCATGCTGCGCATAAGGAAGATCGCTAGTGTTGATCACGGACCCGCTTGAAAGTTCCTTCGCCGCGCACATTGAGATTTTCCACGAGCACCTGTGCGGCCTTGCCATCCGGGCCGACAGTAAAGGTGACGCCGCTTCTGCCAACAGCGTTTTCGCCCTCCGTCTCATAAGTAAACGTATCCCGGTCATAGTGCTTCATCGGGAACGTCTTGTTTTTCGGACCCTGCACGATTGCTAATCCCCCGTCCTTTTCGACGATGGAGATGTCGCCAAAGAAATCGTTCGTGTACGGCCCAACGTATGCGCTATTTTTCAGCGCGGGTGCGTGCAATGCGGGTGGTTTGGAATGATCGAAGCCAAGCACCGTGCCAACCGCTGCCGGCTTTGAATACACCTGTTTGAAAAGCGCAAACCAATCTTGCGTGGGCTTGCCGTACAAAGCGATATCCAAAAACGTCGTTCCCAGTGCTTCCGCTATGCCGAGAGGATACGCATTAGTGAGAACAACGACGCCCAGTTGTTCACCTGGCACCAGATTTACATAAGTCGCCGCGCCCAGGCCAAACGCGCCAGAGTGATTTAAGCGTAAGCGACCCTCTGGATCATAGCCAACGTTCCATCCCAAGCCGTAGAAAGTCGGCAGTTGCGTGAAGGGATTAAAGCCGGTGAGCATGTGCGGGTGGTGCGTTTCGACCAGTGCGTCCTTATCCACGACTTGTTTGCCATCAAATTTTCCATTTCCAAGTTGCAACCGCAGCCATTTCGCCACGTCGTTTACAGAAGAGCTCACCCCACCGGTGGGCGATTGCGCATCTGGATCGCGTTTGAATTTTTGCACCCATTTGCCATCTACCAGCACATGTCCCAACGCCTTGTTCCTGCGTCCCATGAAATCCGTGTAACGCGAGCTGGTCGACGTCATGCCCAGCGGGTTGTACAATTTTTGCTTGGACGCTTCTTCCCATTCCAAGCCGTACGCTTTCGCTGCCGCGATGCTGCCCTCGGTCATCCCAAAATTCGTGTACGCGTAACGCGAACGAAAACTGCTCCCGGGATGTTGATAGCGCAGGCGATGTAGAATTTCCGCGCGCGTAAAACCCAGATCTTCGAGAAGATCGCCTGCATGCTCGGGCATGCCGCTCCGATGCGCGTACATGTCGCGGATCGTGATTTCACGCGTGACCCACGAGTCGAACATCGCGAATGCGGGATCGAGGACGCTCAGTTTTGAGTCCCAGGTGATTTTTCCTTCACCGACCAGCTCCGCAACTACCGTCGAGCCGATCGGTTTGGACAGAGACGCGAGTTGAAACACCGTGTCCGAATCCACGGGCACTTTTGCGCTCGTATCGCGAACGCCAAATCCTTTCGCGTACACGACCTCGTCTTGAAAAACCACAGCGATGGCTAGCCCCGGCAGCGCATTTTCTTGAATCTTCTTTTGCGCAAGTTTTTCAATTTCCCGAATTGCTTTAGCGACTTGTTCGGAGGTGATCCGCGGTCTTTCCTGCGCGGGCACGCCCAACGGCGTCAGCAGACTCAGCAATAACATTTGAGGGAGAACAGCCCAACGAATCCTGGCGCAACCGCAAAAGCCTGCAGGGCTAGTCATTAATTGGGGTTTCGTCATGCGTCATTCTCGTTTCGTCATTTGATCCCAAAGGTTTCCGGGACTAGAGGTCAACGGGATGTCTTGCCACAAAACCGCGCGGCGGTCGATCGTGGTGCCCAGCGACCGGTGTAATTATCGTAGGGCGTTGTATCGAGTCGCAGCCCGGCAATGACGGCAAAAGTATGTCCCTTACGGGCATAAATGGTGATCCATTTCCCCCGGCCGCGGCGACCGTATTTCCGGAACTCGGTCGAGCTCATCGGCGAACTGATTAACCCTGCTGCGCCGAGCACATAAGAGATAGTGCCGGAACAATCATAGCCGCTGTCATCGAACGACCGATGACCGCCACCATAGCAATACGACTTCGAGCTAAGTTGATTTGCAGCCCAGATTGCTCGCTTTACCGCTACGGGCGCTTTTTTCGGCGCAGCTGCCTGACCAGCCGAGTAAATGCGCGCCCTTTTACCTACGATAACTGGTCCCGAGGCAGGAAAAACGTCGGCGATTGCCGATGGAACAATCAGCGCAAAAACAGACGCGCCCAGCAGAATTTTACGGTTAACCGAATATATACATTCCTCCGGGGCCGCCTCATATACGAGAAGGGAGGTGATGAAAAGAACAAACTTTCAGAAATCTTTGTGGCTTGGCTTGTGTGAAGTGTCCGGGTATCGGTCGCGTCGACTGCCGTTTCAATCCTAAGGCGCTGTAGTGTCCGCTGTCCTCAGCGGATTCGCAGGGTTCGTCTCAGCATATCGTGTCGATCCTGGAAATTTTGTGTTAACCTTGCGACATGACCCGCATTTTTGCTCTGCTGGTCACCGTGATCGCAGCGGCCATGGTGGCATTGGCGGCGGGTCAATCACCCCAAAACGAATCCGAAGAACCCGATTCGTTCGACATCGAACCCCCATTATTGAAAGGAAACCTCTCGGATGAGTCATCGCCGGAAACACCAACGCCAGATGGCGAGGTAGCGCGCCTGGAAAAACAACTGGAGAGCGCAAAGAAAAATACTGCGAGAGCGGAACGTCTTTGCAAAATTGGGGTGCTCTCGAAAATGGAAGTGGAGCAACGCTTCTTAAGAGTAATTCGATGTGAATCTGATCTCGCAAATGCGCGTCTCGCCGACGCGAAAGAACAAGTGGCTGCGCAAGAGTCTCAGGTTGGAGCCGGCGAAAATGCCAAAGACGAATTGGAAGTAGCGAAAATCGCGCTGGCGCAGCTAACCGAAGCCGCGCAAGTCGCCGCCGCAAAACGCGAGCGAGCCGAGCTCGATTTCGCCGAAGCAAACTTGCGTCGACAACAAAAACTTCTGCGTCTCGGTAGCGCGCAAAAATCTGATGTGACTCGCGCGGAGCAAAAACTTGCCGAGCTAAAAGCACAAAAAGAA
>JBKPAC010000050.1:0-20394 GCA_046726175.1 Acidobacteriota bacterium | reverse complement strand
TGCGAATGCCCTACAGCGAAGAAATCTATCAACAATCTTTGCGTCGTCGAGGGTCGCGTCTTGCCAAGCTACTGCCCGAACAACAGCAGACTTACTACGAAACAAAAAAGCGTTGACAGACCAACTCAGATGTCTGACTGTGAATTTCCTTCCTGACTGTGAATTTCTGACTGGGAATTTCTTGACTGTGAATTTTTGACTGGGAATTTCCTGACTGGGAGTTTCCTGACTGGGAATTTCCTGACTGTGAATTTCTGATTGTGATTACCTCAGGGCTGCGCTTTGATCTGCTTTTCCAGCTCTTTCGCCTCGTTGACGTACTCACCCTTAGGCGCTTCTTCAAGATAAGCCTGAACCGAGCGTAAAGCTTCTGTTTTGTCTCGGCGTGCGAGGTAGATTCGTGCGAGATGATAATGGGCAGCGACGCATTCAGCGCCACCCATTACCAAAGCCTTTGTCAATTCGCTTTCAGCCGTGCCGAGGTCGCCGTTTTCCAGAAATGCGACACCGAGCCAAAGTCGCGCCACCGGGCGCGTGCTATCAATGGCTATCGCCGTATTCAACTCAGATATCGCGTTCACATAGTCCTTTCGTTCGATGCGAACGAGTCCGAGATTAAATTGTGCATTGAAGTTCTTTGGGTCCTGATCGAGAACCATCCGGAAGTTTTTCTCTGCTTCATCGATACGCTTGAGCTTGAGGTATTGAGCGCCCAGGTCATTCCGCGCTGCAAGATACTCCGGATAGATTGAGATGGCGTCCTGGAAATACTTGGCAGCAGTACTGAAGTCGCTTTTCGCGACGGACTTCAATCCAAGCTCATACTTTTTTCTTGCTGCGGCCGGCACTTGTTGTCTGAGCTCGGCAACAGAAACCACTCTCGAGTAGTTAAACCCGACCGGTATTTTTCTTTCCAGCAACTGAAGAGTTACCTGGAAGACAATGCCGCGTCCCAGCATGACCTTCCTCTCGACGACATCAAGATCCTGCTTGTCAGCTTGAGCTTGCACGTAATAGACGCCCTCGCTCAGGTTATCGAATCTGAATTCACCATGCGTGTCGGTATAGCGAGTGAAGAGAATCATCTGCGCGTTGCGCAGGATTATTTTTATGTGTCGTTCAGCAGAGAACCCGGACGGCAAAGCGACGCGGCCTTCAATGACTGCATTGTTCGAGTCGGCAATTTTATAACGGGCATCGATCTCGGCCTGCGCAGCACATATGGGTGCCAAGAGAAGAAGCCAAAGAACCAGACCCGAGCACCTGGAAATCTTCTCTCTCATGAAAGCCTCCGTGAGGAATACTATGCCTCTAAAAGCTTCGTGCTCGCAAACACCGCAGGCAAAGCTCCAGCGCAAGCGGCGCAAAGTGAAAACGGCGCGAGCGGTGATGTGCCGCTCGCGCCGTCGATGAACCTTACTACTAAGTTGCTAGAAGTAGAACTTCAACGCGAATTCCACTATACGGCGGCCATGCTTGTTCGTGATCTTTCCGAAGTTATTAATGGTGTCTTGCGTATACGCATATCCCTTCGTCGGATCACACACGCCGTCTCGTGTACCACCACTTCCGTTTGGAACAGTGTTGTGGCAGTTTCCCGCGGCGTCCTTGTCAAGAGAGACTGTGTTCAGCGTCAAAAAGATATCGCTGTTTGCGGGATTTGCTACGTCGTACCTGGTCGGATACGCCTGGTTGAAGATGTTGAAGAATCCAGCTCGGAACTGAAGCTTCTTCGACTCTGTGAAGTTGAAATTCTTAAAGAACGACACGTCGAAGTTGCTTCTCGCCGCGGTCCTTAGGTAGAAGGGAGGCTGACTAGGCCCACTCTGACCAAAGGCTGGAATCTGCAATTTGCTTAAATCGAACACTTTGGAACCTACGGGACCGCTACCGCTGTTGGTTTGAGGATTGCCAAGGTAGACAGGCGTGACAGCACCTACGCTCTGACCCTGAACATTGAAGGCGTCAGAACCATACCAGGCGACCGCGGCGCTCGCCCCGGCAATGTCTCCACTGAATCTCAACCGAATCGGTATACCACTTTGCCAGGTAGTGATGCCTGACATTTGCCAACCGTTCAGCACTCCTCGCGTTAACCAGTTTTCCATAGATCCGCGCGCGAGCTTAGGCAGAGTGTAGTTGTACGACAAATTGAAGACATGCGTGCGGTCGAAAGGCAGGATACCCCAGCTTCTGCCGCGCGTATCGATTGGATCCGCCCAGGCCGATCCATCGGTCTCATTAGTCGCAACTGTTCCCAGTGCCTTGGAGAACGTATAGGTAGCAAAGTACTGGAGGTTCTTACCTGACTGATGACTCAATGTCACCTGCATCGAGTGATAGGTCGAGGTTCCAGTAAACTGATACACGCCGATGGTGTTGTAAACCTGGAAGGGTCTGAAGCTCTTCAGTATTGCACTGTCAAGAGCTGCAGCCGCGCGGTTAATCGGAACGGCGAGGTTCGAAGGATTCGCCGACCCAGCAGCTAGAATCCCACTCGACATTCCTCCTAAGGGAATAATGTTAATGTTTCGTTGTTGCGGCAGGTGCCTACCCTGAGTGCCGACATAGGCTACTGACAGAATGTTGCTTCCAGGTAACCGCTTTTCGACTGTCAAACTAAAGTTCGCGGTTCGCGGAAGATCGTTTGAAAAGACGTCACGCGAACTCACATTGACGTTCGAAATAGCTGAGAACGGATCAAAGTTTTTCAGGTCAGCAAAAGAAAGGCCGTTCGTGGTCGCCCACGGTGTATCAACAGTTGCGCTGTACGTGTTGGGCATCTGACCGCTCGAGTAGTAGTCATAGTTGCCCTGTACGCGGTTATAAAAAATTCCAGCGCCTGCGCGAATTACCAAATCTCCCTTGCCTCCAATATCCCAGGCAACGTTGACGCGTGGCATCCATGCAAGGCTGGGATTCGAAAGTACACCTTTCGGGATCTCGTTTCGAGCTGCGAGCTTAAATCCGTTCGGCTTGGTCTTATCTCCCCCAAGGAAGATTCCCTGACGCGGGTCGTAAGCTCGCGGATCAAACAATACGCCAAGTCCGCTCTGTTCAGCATTCTGTGGGAGATAGGCGAGTCGCAATCCGTACTCAAGGGTAACGTTCGGCTTCACCTTCCAACTGTCCTGCGCGTACACCTCATAGTTATAGAAACGGAAGTAATCCTTCGGACGATCTGTAGCCTGGGTGAACTCGATTGGCCGCCCTACGTACAAGTCGCCAAAGTTATTGCCGGTTCCGTGTGGCTGACCCCACTGTGCCAACACGATGTTCGTGTCGTGATTGGACTGCTGCTCCTTATTACCCTGCTCGATCACGCCTCCGAACTTCAGGGTGTGCGTGTTGTAAACCTTGGACAAGTTGTCGGCGATGGAGAAACTGCTGTATGGCGAATAGATTGGGTACCCGTAAGCCGTAAACAGTTCGGCTGACCAGTTATCGATTATGCTCACCGGCACGTACGGGTTATTGCCTGGGAAGTAGCCGACCTTGTCAGCTATCCCTAAGCCTTTGTAGGACACCTTATCGGGATCGGCAAAGTCGTAATATAACTTCAACTTGCTGCCGGCAAACAGAACCTCATTGGTCATCGTCGGGTTAATGACGTTCGTCAGGTTCACGACTATGGAGCGTCCGAGGTTCTGGCTGGTCAGTTTTCCGGGCACCTCGTAAGTAGAAGAATCCCACCACAGGCCGCGCGGGAATCCCTGTGTTTCGTATTCTCGGGCCAGCTTCACCCAGAGTTTCGTCTTATCACTTATCGAGTAGTCAACGCGTAGTGTTTCCTGATTTCTGTCGTTGGGCCGCAGGACGCTGTAGATGTAGTTATGTCCCGCAGCATCGCTGTAGTTCGGCAGCGGGTACAGGTTGAGCAGCGCCGCGCCTAACGGATCCTTGCAAGGAGCCAAGTTGTTGGTCGCACCGCCTTCACCAACGCCGCCAACAGTGCAGCCAGCCGGAACGTGGACCCCGAATCCGGTGAAATCACCGGCGCGTTGCGCCACTGTCGGAACTACCCCGGGGAAAGAGCCTTCATCGACTCGTTGGTAGTAGTACTCGTAACCGAAGAAGAAGAACAGCTTGTCTCGATTCTTATTCAAACCCGTTCCGGGAATGATGATCGGGCCGCCGATATTGAAGCCTGGATAGTTGTACTGACTCTTCGGCCTTGCAACGATCGGGTTAGCGATGTTGTTCGAGCGATCACTAGCCTGGAATTTGTTGTGGCGAATGTAGTCGTAGATTGTTCCATGAAACCCACTACTTCCGCCTTTGGTGGTCGCATTTATCTGAACGGCGCTGGTTCCGTGCTCGGCAGCGTAGTTACTGGTCTGAACTCTTACTTCCTGAACCATGTCGGGGTTCGCGGTGATCACGCTTCCGTTGTTGGCGCCGAAGTCCATCATGCGCGCGCCGTCAATGGTCACATTGTTCTGCTCACCGCGGAGGCCGTTAACGTGGTACTGGTTCGTGGAATTCGCGCCGTTGACAAATCCAACCTGCTCAAGCGCTGTATTGTCAGGCGCCACGACACCGGGCAGGATGCGCAGCAACTCAACAGCGCTTCGGCTGACGATCGACAGGTTGTCGATCTGTGAAGCAGTAATCGTGTTCTCTCTCGCTCCCGTCTCTGTATTGACTTGATCGACAATGCCGCTCACGACGGTAACAGTCTCTGTTGGCTGACCCAACTCCATAACGACGTCCAACACCTGCGTGCTGCTGGCTGCCGCATCAAAGGCTGAGTGGGTCACCGTCTTAAAACCTCCGGACTCCACCTTCATTGTGTAAGAGCCAGGAGTCACTGCAGTGAAGACGTAAATGCCGTCGTCATTGCTCGTTGTTTTGCGTTCATCTTTGGTCCGCTCGTTGATGAGCGTTACGTTAGCGTCGCGGACGATGGCACCATTCGGGTCTTTCACATGTCCGCGGACTGTTGCACCGCTGGTGACCTGCCCGAATGCCGTTACCGCGGATGCCACGACCGCTATGCATACAAAAATCAACGTCCGGAGTATGCTGGAGTGATTCGTGCGACTGTTTAGTTGGTACATGCTATGCATTACCTCCCTATCCTTCTCCATCTAGAGCGGAACTTTCGGAATCTACGCCTTAGAGCCATGTTGAGCTTGGACATGGAATGCGAGGATTAGCTTTGGCGCGGAAAGATGCTAATCAACTCGCAGGAGTTTCCGAAACCTTGGTCCCTGCGGCACGGCCGTGTTCAGATAAGTTTTTTGCTACCGACTGTGCGTTAAAGACGAGAGGGTTTCTGAACTACCAGTAAGGGACCTCGGCATTACCGTTCCGACGTCCCCGCTCACAGCCAAGTTAAATTTGAACCTAAAAAGTTTGTTGCAGACCCAGACAAAAGTCTTAGTACTACCACCCTAACTCTTTGTCAAGAGTTTTTTTCAAAAGCTGTCAAAATATCCTCGTTACTTGATGGTAGGAGCTTAGAACCGTTGCAGTCCGGTTTTTTTCTTAGCAAAGCGAGTGCCGCGATTAACCGATACCCCTTGTTAGCGGTAACGGTTAAGAAACACACTGAAGGAGTATTTCGGTGATCCAAAGCTGTGGATAGACGAATTTGCGTTTTCGGACACCATCCGAATTTTTGAACGTTTACGCAGGAACTATGGATGCGAATTTTCCTGCGAGTGCGAGACTCAGCGCGCCCATCAATCGCGTGCCTTTACCCAGAGTCGATGCGATTACCGCGGCAGATGGCAGACCGCTACAAATGCTGCTTTGGGCCATTGCCGTTTTCAACTCGTCGGCTATCAGCGGCCAGGCTCGTGCTATGTCTCCGCCAACGATGACTGCTTCAGGACTCAAGCCTTTGGTGAGATTTGAAATTCCCAGCCCGAGGTAATACGCGGTCTGCAAAAGCGATTCCTTAGCATCTGTATCGCCTTTGAATGCCTCATCGATTAGATCGTTAAAGCTAATCTCTTTTCCATCCGACCGGCGGTGACTTTGATTGTAACGTGCTATTGCGGCGCGCTCGGAAGCAAATGCTTCCCAGCATTCGTTGCTGCCGGCAGAGCATGCCACTGGAGCTCCCTTACCGATTGTCATGTGGCCAAACTCTCCAGCCGCTCCTGCAAAACCGTGATACACCTGCCCGTCGAAAATGATGCCCGTTCCTAATCCTTCCTCGACCAGGACCAGAATAAAGTCTCGTACATCACGAATCTCCGGACGTCCGAGCCACAGCTCAGCCAGGGCTGCAGCATTCGCGTCGTTATCGGCGATTACAGGAAGGCCTGTAAGTTCTCGCAGATTGTCAGCGATGGGCCAATCGCGCCACTTGAAGTGTGGAATGAAAAGCGCCGTACCCGTTTCAGGGTCAACAAGGCCTGGCAGACTGATCCCGATGCCCTCTATCTCCGGCACCTTACTCATAAACTTCTGAACGCTAGTGGCGATTCTTCCCGCGGTGACTTCTAAACTTGGATCCGTAGCGAACGTTTCCCTCTCGAGGATCCTGCCGACAAGATCGCCTGTTCCGACTGTAGTCTGTGTGGTGCCAACATCAATGCCAATGACCATGGAACCAGCGGCGCGTAACCGAAGCAGCAGTGGTGGTCGCCCACCTGTGGACTCGCCTTCGATTTCGTCAATCAACCCCTGCGTCTTCAATTCTTCGACGATGAGCGAAACCGTTGATCGTTGTAATGCAGTTTCATGCGAGATCTCAGCGCGCGAAATTGGTTCACGCTCGCGAACGTAGTTGAGAACGATTTGACGGTTGATGTAACGGATAGTATCGGCGCGAGCAACATTTGCCTTCTTGAGATTTATGCGTCGCACGCTGTTGGTCCAGTCTGAAAGGAATAGGGCTAGCTGGTGGATATTATGCTGGCGAAGGCGCAATTACTCCAATGCCGTTGACTCGTGTGCCAACATAGCGTTTATTATCGCCGCGACCGCGAGCATGCTCGTCCGCTTCAGCATGCGCTTCTTTTAACAGGCGATCCCTGCTAACGCAAGCAATGATTATCGAGTATTCAGAGTATTCTGAGGCTTAAAGGAGAATACGACCATGAAACTCTCGGCGTTTTTGTTGGCTCTCATATTCTGGTCACTGTCTGCGCTGATTGGCTCTGCCGGCAATCGTTCGCTCCAGGGCGAGGCATCAGTTCCTGATAAGCTCCTCTACGCTGACTTTGAGAAGGTCGAGAATGGCAGGCCAGTCAGCAATGGGGGCGGCATGATACAAATCTACGCTGCTCAAGAGTCGACCAAGGTTAGCTTTAAAGGGCTCGCCAATGCTTCACCAGGAGCGCCGGAACTCGTTAGATCGAAAGACAACGATCAGAATCATCTCGCGGCATTCGAGTACCAGATGACCGGTCCAAATCAATGGGCTAACGTTACCCTCGAAATTCAAGGACATCCATCGAAGGACGGACAGACTGTCCCAGACGATGTGAGCGCATATAAAAACTTATCACTCCAAGTGTTCGCAGCTGGTTCACCTGGAGTCGACTCTTTGCGTATCGAATTCATTAGCCACGGCCAGGGAATCAAACTCGATTTTGGCTTTCCTCAAATGACCTTTAAGCTTAAACCCGGTCTCAACACTTACCTGATCCCATTGAAAAGCCTGAGCCAGCCCTCATGGGTCGAGACTAGGGTCGACACCAAACTCGTACTCAAGAAATTGACTGCGGTGAGCATCAGTGCGTTTTGCAATCAATGCACGCCTCAGCAAGGCACAGTCGTCGTGGACAACCTTGTATTCCAGAAATAACGGCTCAGGATTTTACGATGACAAGATATCCCCTGTTGCTTCTTATTCCTCTTCTCCTCGGGATCTTTAATCAAGCAAGACCACAATCCAAACCCGCCACGCAGCGCACGTCTATGATCAAGATTCCGCTCGATAAGGGTTGGCAGTTTCGTGAGGCAAACAAAACTTCATGGTACCCAGCTACAGTTCCGGGCTGCGTGCATACGGACTTGCTTCATAACAAGCTGATCGACGATCCCTTTTATCGCGCTAACGAGCAGAAGCAACAATGGATTGGTAAAACTGACTGGGAGTATCAGACGACCTTCAAAGTAACGCAGCAGGTTCTCGAACATAAACAGCTTGAGCTGGTCTTCGAAGGACTCGACACTTACACCGACGTCTTCCTGAACAACAAGCAACTGCTCAAAGCCGATAACATGTTCCGGACCTGGCGGGTTGACTGCGCCGGTGTTCTAAAACTCGGTGATAACACTCTACGTCTTCGATTTCGCTCGCCGATTAATGAAGTGTTGCCGTTGATGGCAAAGCTCTCATACCAGCTCCCTGCCAGCAACGACCAGGGTGAAAAGACATCCCCATTCACGCGCAAAGCGCCCTATCACTATGGTTGGGATTGGGGACCACGTTTCGTCACGAGCGGCATCTGGCGGCCCGTCTATCTGGAAGCATGGGATGCAGCTCGCTTGACCGATCTACATATTGAACAGAAACAGATCAGCAAAGAAGAAGCGCGTTTGACTGCGAATATTGATGTCATCTCCACCGCGCCTGCTTCTGCTCAGCTTGTGGTTGAAAATGTTAAGAGTCGGAGTATTGTTGCCAAACAACAAATCAAGTTAGCTTCAGGACCAAATCATTTCAGCCTCGATTTTCTAATTGCGAAGCCTTCATTGTGGTGGCCCAACGGTCTCGGAGAGCATCCCATTTACGAATTCCGAGCAAGGTTACTCATGCAGGGCGGACAGGTCGCTGATCAGAGATCCGTTCGCACAGGATTGCGAACGGTAGAAGTGCGGAAAGATAGCGACGAATCCGGCCAGAGCTTCGCCTTTTTCGTTAACGGTGTTCCCGTATTTGGAAAAGGTGCTAACTGGATACCTGCCGATAGCTTTCCTTCTCGCATGACAAGCGAGCGATATCGTTGGCTCCTAAAGTCGGCTGCGGATGCGAACATGAACATGCTTCGAGTCTGGGGCGGCGGCATTTACGAAGACGATGAGTTTTACGACATTTGTGACGAGCTGGGCATTCTCGTCTGGCAGGATTTTATGTTCGCCTGCAGCATGTATCCGGCGACGCCAGAGTTTTTGGAAAACGTGCGCGCTGAGGCAGAAGAGAATGTCAGGCGATTAAGAAACCATCCGAGCATTGCAATCTGGGCCGGTAACAACGAAGTCGAAACTGCTTGGTTCAATTGGGGCTGGCGTCAGACATTGCCGGCGTCGCTTTGGGACGACTATCAAAAGATCTTTGACGGAGTACTAAAAGAAGTTTGCGCCAGGTTGGATCCGGAAAGGCTGTACTGGCCCAGCTCTCCTCACGGTGGTCTCGCCGATGATCCAAATTCATTGAAGAGTGGTGACACGCATTCATGGCGCGTATGGCATTTCGCGGCGCCGTTTACCGACTATCAGAAAGAGCTGCCACGTTTCATGAGCGAGTACGGCTTCCAGTCGTTCCCGCAAATTGAGACCGTCCAATCTTACGCGCTTCCGTCTGAGCAGGAGATTCAATCGCCGGTGATGCTGGCCCATCAGCGGCATCCACGTGGTAATCAGCTAATAAAGGAATACATGCTTCGGGAGTATCCTGAGCCAAAGGACTTCGACTCGTTCTTGTACGTCAGTCAGGTCTTGCAGGCGGAAGGTATCAAGATTGGCGCCGAGCATCTGCGGCGGATAATGCCTCGCAACATGGGTTCACTGTACTGGCAATTAGACGATTGTTGGCCCGTCGCTTCGTGGTCAAGCATCGATTACTTCGGTCGGTGGAAAGCGCTGCAGTACTACGCGCGGCGATTCTACGCGCCCGTGTTACTCAGTCCGCATGTAGAATCAGACACGATGCAGTTCTACATCGTTTCAGACCGAGTTCAGCCGGAAAAGGCTATGCTCAATGTTGAGCTGCGCGATTTCGACGGCAATAAGCTGCGGACTTTCAACAAGGAAGTAACAGTCGCACCTTTGCTGAGCAGATCGTACTTTTCAATTCCGGTTAAGGAGCTGCTTGCCGGTGGAAGTCCAGCTCGCGTGATGGTCTATTGCGAGCTGCTTGTGAATGGGAAAGTGATTTCCAGTAATGAATACTTTTTCGCGCCCTACAAGCGATTGTCTCTGCCTGATGCCAACATCAATATCGACGTGGCACGCCTTACAAGCGGCTACAAGATCGTGCTGACATCTGACAAGCTAGCGAAGGCTGTTTATCTTTCAACGAGCACGAGCGGTTTTTTCAACGACAACTTCTTTGATCTACTGCCAGGAAAGTCTGCTGAGGTACAGTTTCGCACGCGACTGAATGTTCCATTGAACGAGTTTCGCAGTGGCTTGAAAGTGCGATCTCTGAAGGACGCCTTCAACGTCGGTGAAGCGACGACAGAAAAGTAAACAATGCTTGTTCCACAAAATCATAACACCACCAACCGTAGTTGGTGGATTGTTCAACCCTAGCCTACACCACACAATCCAAATGAAATTCGGAAAATACCACCAACTGCCAGTTGGTGGTTCGTTCAGATCCTACCTACTGACTGACGGCTGGGTAGGCTGGACTTGAACGATCCACCAACTGCGTTGGTGGGATTCATAAGAGAGAGCCGTGGCTGTGCGATGTAGGTTGGGGTTGAACGATCCACCAACTGTTGGTGGGATTTCTCGTTTGAAGGGATAAAAGTGTTGCCAAGCCGACGCGCTTTGTTGTATGAGTGCCCAAAAGATCTAGCTCGTTCGTTCTGCGCTCTACAGTTCTAAAACCAATAAGAGAAGGAATCACCGATATGATCTGGACATCAGAATGCTCCACGCGATCAGTATTGTTCCTTCTCACTCTGGTATGCCTGGCATGCTGCAGCACCTCCCTCAAAGCTCAGGCGCTCGGCGATCCGGTTGACGTTAGCCAGGACTTCCAGAAGATGGAGAACGTTTACTTCGTTGGGAGCAGCGTCAAGAGCTTTGATCCCGCTACCGGTCAGGGCACGCTTCAATGGAATCGCTACCTGCGAAACACAACCCTCTCGTTCAACAAGATCGACATCGGCTTAACTCGCGGTCAGGCGACGGAATTTCCTGGATCTGAATACGATCAGGATCCTGTACTTCCCTTTTCACTCACATTCGTCAGTCCACGCACCGTGCGACTGCGAATGTCATCACGCGCCGTGCCTCTCAACGATGGCTCATCACTGATGCTCGCCGGACCCGTCGGAACCGACAACTCATGGAAAGTAGAGCACAACAATCAGGCAATTATCTATAAGAGCGCCTATGGCGAAGTGCGCATCATCAAGCAACCGTGGCACGTCGAGATCTATGACAAGTCCGGTCACCTTCTTACGCGCACTCAAAACATCGGTGACCCCGCTACTTTCATCACTCCTATTCCTTTTTCGTTCGTCAGACGCACGAGTGATTTGACCCGCCGCTTTGCTGCAACTTTTCAGCTTCAGCACGACGAAAAGCTTTTTGGCTGCGGTGAGTCATTCACTCGCCTCAATAAGCGAGGTCAGCATGTAGTCCTCTACACACGCGACGGCATGGGCACACAAAACGAGTACATGTACAAGCCGATTCCTTTTTTCCTCAGCAGCAATGGCTACGGCATGTTCGTTCATACCAGCGCGCCGGTGACTTTCGATTTTGGTAAATTCTTCGACGCGCACAATGTGATTTATTCAGGCGACGAGAACCTGGATCTGTTTATTTTTCTCGGCCAACCGAAGGACATCCTTTCTGAGTACACAGCGCTGACTGGACGCAGTCCCGTGCCGCCGCTGTGGTCGTTCGGATTTTGGATGAGTCGCATTACCTACAATTCCGAAGCTCAGACGCGCGACGTGGCAACTCAGCTGCGTGCTCACCGCGTACCCGCAGACGTTATTCATCTCGACACGGGTTGGTTCGAAACTGACTGGCGCAGCGATTTCAAATTCTCAGCGTCCCGGTTTCAAGATCCGGCAAAGATGTTGACCGATCTAAAGCAACTGGGTTTCCACATCAGCCTTTGGCAGTACACCTACTTCACGAGCAAGAACGATCTATGGAAGGAAATGGTCTCAAAGGGGTATCAGGTGCGGAACGAAGGTGGCGAGATGCCGTTCGAAGATGCGACTCTCGACGTGAGCAATCCTGAAGCCGTGAAGTGGTACCAGGGTAAGTTAGCTAACCTCCTGAAAATGGGTGTAGGAGCAATCAAAGCTGACTTCGGTGAAGGCGCGCCATTGACTGGAGTCTACGCTTCGGGCCGCACAGGCTGGTATGAACACAATCTCTACCCGCTCCGTTACAACAAAGCCGTAGCTGAAATCACCAAAGAGATCACTGGCGACAACATTATCTGGGCGCGCAGCGCGTGGGCCGGCAGCCAACGATATCCACTGCATTGGGGGGGCGATGCAGAGAACACCGACTCGGCCATGGCAGCCGAACTTCGTGGCGGTTTATCGTTTGGACTGTCCGGTTTCACGTACTGGAGTCACGATGTTGGCGGCTTCGTACAGAAAGCTCCCCGCGATCTTTACAGGCGGTGGTTGGGTTGGGGTGTCCTGACGTCGCATACGCGAGCTCACGGAGCACCTCCACGCGAACCCTGGGAATACGACGAAGCGTTGACTGAAGACTTTCGCCGAGCGTTGGGATTGAAATATTCGCTCATGCCGTACATCTATGCTCAGGCAAAGGACTCATCCGCACGCGGCTTTCCGATGGTGCGCACGTTGTTTTTTGAATATCCAAACGATCCGACGTCTTGGCTGATCGATGACGAGTACATGTTCGGATCAGATCTCCTGGTGGCGCCGCTTTTTGAACCGGGGAACGGACGGCCGGTCTATCTTCCGCCGGGGATGTGGATCGATTATCAAACCGGCAGGACATACGACGGTGCGAAGTGGCATGAAATCGCGGCAGGACCGATTCCCGTCGTGCTATTGGTGAAGGACCATTCGGTGCTGCCAATTATCAAAGTGGCGCAGAGCACCGCTGAGATGGATTGGAACAATGTTGAGTTGAGGGTCTTCAGCTCCGACAGCGCGCCCGTTTCGGGATTGTTTACAACGCCGGGAAGTGATGTAGTTTCACTTCAATTGAATAACACGCAACAAGGCTACAAGTTGAAAACCGATCCACTCGGCGGAAAGGTGAGATGGCAGGTTATACGATCTGCAGGTAAGTGAGTTTTTGGCTTAGACGCAACAGGTTTGGACAAACGCCGATCCACGAAAGTGCACGAAAGGAACACGAAACCACACGAACTGAAGCTTCTTGTAATTTCGTGGATCGGCTTTTCCTTCCTGGTTCGCAGGAATGTGGGACCTGTTCGTGGTGTTTCCGACGTGCGGTTTAGTTCTCAGGCAGTAACCCAGCCAGCACGAATACCAGCGGAGCGTTCCAGTTAATCGCGATCTCGTTCGTTGCGTAACTCTCCCAATCGTCCAGATACATCTTTGCCGGCGGCAGATTGGCGAGTTTCTCCATTGCCGGATCCTGCGGATTCTGATTTGGACCACCGGACAACATTCCCGGCCACGGTTCGGGATTATCGTCAGACTGACTTGGTTGGTGATGTGGATGTCGAAACGGATGCTCGCCGAGTTGCGTCACCCACGACAACGAAAACGTGTTACGGCCCAGCAAGTAGTGAATGTTTTCCGCGGCAGCTTCCCTGTAACGAATATCCGGCTTCATCTCTTTGGCCACCAACAACTGCACACCATAGTTCGCTGCAACCCCATTCGATCCCCACACGAAATCAGTCTTCGTCATACTCGTGCGGTACGCGTTCCCGTTAGTGCGTTGAACAATTTCATCGGCGGCTTTTATTGACGCCTGACGGATCGCATCGACAGATTCTTTATTGTTTCCTCCTCCCAGGACATAGGTCCAAAGTCCGAGGGGCGCGACTCGCGGCCATGAAGGTGGACCAACCGCTCGGATTGTTGCTAATTGTTCAGAAAAATGGCTCAGGAAATACTGCTCAAACGGATCCTTCCGGGTCGTACGCCAGAGTTCAGCCGCGGCCCAGAGCATCTCATCCCGGCAGTCAAGATCTCCATACTCACCCGTCAGTACATTGTTTGAGTTGCGAAATGTTACTGTCGGGTATTTCTGCAACCACCCCCACGCTTTCTCTGCAGCTTCGAGGCACGCCTTCGCAAACACCGGGTCAAATATTTTGTAACTGCGCGCCGCAATCGCCATGACAGCTGCGAAGTCTGCGGTCGCACACGAACTCTTGTAAGGATCTTTGCCCGTTCCGATCACGTAGCTGATTAGCTTGTCGTTCTCAGGCATTACGAAGTCAGCAAAGTTCTCGCTCGTTTGCTTATGCCACACACCGCCATCCGTATCCTGCATCGTGAGCATCCACTCGAGGTTCCAACGTATCTCGTCGAGGATGTCGGGCGTGTTGTTTCCTGATTCGGGAATGTTGAGTTTTATTTGTTTGATCCGCGGTCCGAAGAGCTCCCATGTCCAAAGAAGCTCTGCCGTCGAGATACCGGAGTTAACGACATAACGCCCGTAATCTCCTGCGTCATGCCATCCTTTGGCCGACACATGAGTACCACTCTTGCCTGAAGTAGGATGGAACGCACCGGTCAAGTGGCACGCAGCATGTTTGTAGCGTGGAAAATCTGGAGCTAGATCAACAGCAGTCCCGCATCGTTGGCCATAAAAAGCTCGCAAGGTGAGATAGAACGCTCGGGTGTAGATGTCGGGCTTGATTTCAAAGGACCAACTCCTGCCGACGCCGGGAACCTCGAGGTAGTAGCTGCCGTGTTCTTTCAGACTCGAGAAGTCAGCCGTTTGTACTTGATCGTTCGAATCGGCGTCAGTTACTGACCCGAAAAGTTTTCCGCGGAACGCGATCGAGTTGTCTCGTTTCCGGCGCACGATGAATTCAGTCGCAGACCGATCAGATACGACGAACGCCACTTTCGGAGCGTCCGGCAAGTAGCCAACTTGATCGATCTTGATCTCGGTCGTCGGCGCACCGACCGCGACCGCGACGTAGCACACAATAATCAGCAAGGATCGCAACATCGTCTTAGAACAGCCGCAAAACCATTTGCCATTTGTCATTGTAGATTTGCCATTTTCCATTCTCGCCACCTGCGGAGTTCTCATTTTCTTCTGCGCTCTGCAAATAGTGACTAAGAATTAAGCGAAATGGAAAATGGCAAATCTACAATGACAAATGGTAAATGGTTTTGTGTCTCTGCGTTAACGGTTCACTCTACTCCCCTTTCAGCAGCTCCAGATTTCTTCGTATCAATTCATACCTCTGTTGCACACACGCATAAGAGCGCAGTGGATCTGGTGGCGTATTCATGACGTAATCAACGAGCTTCGCGATCGTAGTGGTAGCAACATGAATGCGCGTATCGGATGATCCGTAATAGATAAACACCTCGCCGTTTGCGCGCGCCACCCAACCGCTGCTGAAGAGAACATTTGAAACGTCGCCGACGCGCTCTTCTCCTTCGGGAGCCAGGAAATAGCCGCCAGGTTGATAGGTGACCCGCCAAGGTTCTCTTAGATCACACATGAACAGATAGAGCACATATCGCAATCCGGCAGCCGTTCCACGCACGCCATGAGCGAGGTGCAACCAGCCGTGCTGAGTCTTGATTGGAGCTGGACCAAGTCCGTTCTTTACTTCTTTGATGGTGTGGTATGCGCGACTATCAATGATCTTCTCTGTTTCGATCAGCGCACCGTCTATCGAATCGGATAAGCCCCAGCAGATTCCTCCTCCCGTTCCGGCTTCGATGAAATCATCTTGCGGTCGGGTGTAGAACGCATACTTTCCATCAACAAACTCAGGATGAAGCACGACATTACGCTGTTGTGGCGATCGAGTCTGTAGATCAGCGAGCCGCTCCCAGTCTTGCAAGTCCTTCGTGCGAGCTACGCCACACTGGGCGACTGCTGATGAAAGATCACCGGGCGCCGCATTCGGATCTTTGCGTTCCGTACAAAACAGTCCGTAGATCCAGCCGTCTTCATGCCTCACGAGTCGCATGTCATAGACGTTGGTGTCCGGCTTGTCTGTTTCCGGCATCAGAATCGGATAGTCCCAAAACCTGAAACCGTCGATGCCGTTCCAGCTTTCGGCGATCGCGAAAAATGATTTCCGGTCGTTGCCTTCAACGCGCACCGCCAGAACGGTTTTGTCGTCGAACTCCATCGCGCCGCAGTTGAAGGTGGAATTAATTCCCAGTCGTTCAAGCAGCAGCGGGTTAGTTTCGTAGTTGAGATCGTAACGCCAGAAGATCGGCGTATGGGCTGCCGTTACGACGGGATCTACATAACGATAGACAATTCTTCCTGAACTTGCGGCCCTGACATTGGGACGAGCAATTAACTCTTCGTGGCGAGTCATCAACTCTTCCAAGCGCAGCTCAAACTCATTACGATCCATCGCCCTCCTCCACTGAATTCACTTAATTCCCATCGCGGAGCTCGATGCGGCTAATCTGCGCACCTCTCCTGAATACGATCTTCAAGTACCGATCGCGGCCAGTATTTGCGAGCTCGTACATTACCGGGACGTTGTACCCATAAGGATTCGCGTCAGCTAAGAAGCGGCTGACCCTCGGCGGCGCCATTCGATTGAAGTTGCGCCCATCAGCTGACAAATAGAATTCCAACTCGCCCTTCTCACCCTCCATGAAGCTAAGAACTTTCGCTGACCGTAGAGGCCCGGCACTGCGATAGACAATCCAATCGCCATCAGCTCCCTTGAGTCGATGTGGATCCTCCTTGTACGGCCGAGCGTTTGCGGATTCAATCGACAGATTCCCTTGGCGAGCAAAGATATGAGAGAAGTCCACCAGCTCGTCGATCGTGTAACGTTCTTCCGTGATTACGGGACCAACAATATTTGAAGGATCAGATACTCCCGCTACATTCCTGGCTCGCAAACGGTAGTAATAATGCACGGCTGTTTTAACCTGGGTGTCTGTGAACAGCGGCCGATATCTTACCCACGTGTCATCGACTCTTGCGACAACTCTCCAGGATCCATTCTTTTTGTTTGCTCGCTCAACGTCATAACTTGAAGCGCCCACAGACCCTTGCCACGAGATCTCAGCAGGCGAGTCAATTGGAAGTAGTGTCGGTGGCGATGGAGGTTCGATGGAAGGCACGGGCATTCCCTGAATCGCAAATGCTTTAGCTCGCATTATCTTCAACGTCGCAGTTTCATTCCATCCTTCGCCACTCGGAAAGCCCGGATAGTGATAGGGGTTATAGAGACTCGCGCTGGCGGGCTCGGAATGCCAGTAGAAGCCTCCATCTCGATTGTGATAACGAAGGCTCCAGAGCATCGCCCCTGATACGTCATTGGCAATGATGGTATTCAAGATTTTGGCAACACCATCGGGCGGTATGAATCCAAATTCGCCGACGATGTAAACCTTCTTTCCGTCAATCTGCTGACGGTAGCGGATGATGTCCGCGACGATCTGATCGGCGCCTTTGTTTTCTGGATAGTGATGACTGGAAACGATATCGATGTTTTCGTCCTCGAGTGCTTCAGATTGAACTTCCTTGTGTCCGATGTAGAGGCCATCCCAAACGAGATGGTTCGAGTCAAGTGACTTGATATGCGAGGCAATTTCGCGCGTCCATGAGTAGGGACTGTAAAGCTCGTTGCCCGTTTCCCACGCGAGTATCGCTTTGTCATCTTTGTAAAGAACTCCCGTGTAGGTGTTTCGACGGTTGATAACAAAGGTCACGGTCTTTTTGAAATCATCGATAATCTCCGGATCGGTCCAGAATTCGACAGCGGACTTGTCTCGGTAGCCTGCGTATTGTTCTATCCCGCCCCACCATTTCCAGTTGTCTACCAACGGGACGACGATTCGCACACCGACGCGATTTGCAACTTCCAAAACTTTGTCGAGCGCGCGAAATGCTTCTTCGTTGAACTCGCCGGGTCTCTTTACATGACACGGAATCGCATTTGGTCCTGATTTGCGGCAGATCGAAATGACATAGCTGCGCGCAACGCGACCGCCCATATGCTCGATCGTTGTCAGCGCATCTGTGATTTCGAATTCATCCGGGAAGCGCCACTCGTTAATTGCAGTGAACGCCATATTGTCTTCAACAAGATGCAGGTTAGGGATGTTGAACGAGATGAAGCGATATTCCTTGTTACCTTCCATCAACTTGTCGCCGGCGCGGGTGATGAAGTGTCGCAAATCGTTCTGCCCAAAAGATGAGGTGGCTATGCAGATGATGATGAAGAGTGCTGCCGATACTCGCCTTGCGATGCGAGTAACTCCAAAGAGCTTATCTCTGTGCAACCTCTGTGTCTCTGTCTCTCTGTGTTTAAGTATTCCGTCGGTAAAGTTCACCACGGGGACACAGAGACACAGAGGTTGCACAGAGACAAGCTTTTTGGAGAGTTTCTGTCGTGGCAAGATGCTGACCTGTTTCGATCTGCTTCCAAAGGCAATCTCGGTATGGAGCTTCAATCACCCGCAACTTCCGCGGTGGGCGCAAGCGGCATTCTTTCAGAGGTCACCTCTGCCTGCTCCGACTCGAGCCGGTCGTACCAGAACTTCTTGAGAAACACCGAGGCCGATATCAACACAGCTAGTGAGATCAACGTGCCGCGAAGATCGCGAAATACGACATAGAGCGGAATCGTCACGAGCGTCAATTGCCAGGGAATGCCTACAGCGCAATTAAGCAGATCTCGCGCAGCGTTTGTGTTGCGTTCGATTGACGGATCTTCTCTCGCAATCATCTCGTGCACCGGTTTCCAAAACCCCCACGGCCGGACGTTCCGATAGAAATTCTTCAGCACTTCATCTTCGACTGGTTTGGTCAATAATGCGCCTGCAATACAGCCAATGAATGAGAAAAGCAGGATGAAAGGAAACGAATACGTGGGGTCGTGAAAACTCGGCACAATCGTCGGCAGCACTGCGGGCACAGTAAGCGCGGACACAATCCCCACCAACATCCCCCAGAAATATCCGTAGCCGTTGAACCGCCACCAGTACCATTTGAGAATGTTTGCCGCAGTGTAGCCACCGTAAAGCCCTCCAACTATCCACTGCGTGATCTGCGTAATCGATGAAAGAAACATTCCGATCGCGATACCGAGCACGAGGATTAGTACGGATCCGAGATAACTGAATTTGACCAGAGTGCGATTGTCGGCTTCCGGGTTGATGTGTTGCTTGTAGAGATCGTTGACGAGGTAAGCGGCGCCGGCGTTTACCGTGGCGCTGAAGTTCGCCATGAAAGACGATAACAATCCCGCCAGCAACACACCGATCAATCCTGCCGGAAGGAAGCGGTTGATTACGTACGGAAGCACCGTTTCGAAGTCGATGTTGTCGCCCATCTTGCGAAACTCAGGAGTGACGAACACCAACCCAAGAAGAGTGATACCACCAATCAGAATCCATCGCGGAACGAGACAGATGGAAACAATGGCGCTCATCAAGCTGGCCTCGCGTGGGCTTTTCGCCGCAAGTATTCGCTGCATATCGTAGTTCGGCGCTGCACCGGCCATGCTAACGAGCACCCCTTTGAACACCATCACGATAAAGAACAGCCCGAACATCGACGCAATGCCTTCCCGGGCAATATGCCCGTTCATCGCCGGCAACAGTCCTGACCAGTTGAGCGTGATGTCAAAGCCGAAGAACAGATTTCGCCAGCCCTCAGGCGTCACTTGACTGATCACAGCCGGATCAACTTTGGCGATAGCGATGCCGCCAATTACCAGCGCCGACAACGCCATCAGACAGAACTGAGCAAAATCGGTAATCACAACGCTCAACATGCCACCTAACACGACGTAGGTGGCGGTAATCGTCATCAAAAGAATTGCGTAGGTATTCGGCGAGAGATCCCACGGCAGAAATACTTTGCAGAACTTGCCGATTCCCTGAAATTCGTAACCGATGAAGCTGACGACGCTGATGAGTGCAAACAGCACGATGATTCCGCGAGAGAGCTCGCCACTTCGCCCGCGACCGAATCTCGTTGTGATCCATTCAGCTCCGGTTCGAGCGTTGGATCGACGTATCCATTTCGACAAGTAAACCGCGTCGAAGACCTGGTTGAAGATGGGCCAGACCCACGGCAGGAAAACTGCCTTCATTCCGTACGCGTACAGGATGTAGACAAACCACATCGTTCCGGTGATGTCCCACATCGCAGAAGCGTTCGAGATGCCGAGCAGCCACCACGGCATCGATTTGCCGCCAAGAAAGTAGGAGTCGAGATTTCGCGAAGCTCTGCGCGTGACATAAACCCCGACGCCGATCATGGCAACGAAGTAGAAGATCAAGACAGCAATGTCGATGGGGCTTAGTTGCATGGGATTCAGATGCCTAACTTTGGGAGGTACTGCTCAACTTTGGACAATTTGCAGGTCTGGAA
>JBKPAC010000049.1:0-18922 GCA_046726175.1 Acidobacteriota bacterium | reverse complement strand
CGGAGTCAACTGAGCGGAATCCTGGGCCATCGCCTGACGCTCTGAGAGTGAACTGAGTGTGCTTGTGGCAGTAGTGGAAAGCGCAGCCGAACCTGCGATCTTTGCGAAGTTGCGTCTCGATATTTTCCTGGTCATTATAAGTCTCCAGTAGTCGGTTTGAACGTCTACAAAAAGCGCGAACCGTTACGGCAACATGAATGTCAATCGACGGCTTGTTGATCGATTCCCGATCGTATGCGTTCGCTGATACTGGTCGACGAGCCGAAGGAAATCGCTCCACATTTGCTGCTCGTCTACATCAGTGATCCAGGTCACCACCTGACCAGTTTGCATGTGCTCAAATGTCATGTTTTCGCGAAGTCTGGGTCGAGGCAGATCGTGCTGTTTTGTCATGCCGAGAACATAAGCCAGCGCAATGTCGTCCCAGATCACCCAGGGCTTGGAAAAGTCGTTGACCCTGAGCGGCTTCACGTAGCGGAAGTACCAAGCTTGATACTCTTCCCACAGCCATGCACCGATCACGCCTCGAGTAGCTAACATTTCTCGCGCCTGCGCGAACGTCAACGAAAGGTTTGCACGACACACGTTGCCGGGTCCGACGACGAGTGGCACGTTTGAGTTAAGTATGGCCCGCACGGCGTGCGGATCATTGGCCACGTTGAACTCGTCCCCACCGTTCTCGTCGTGAAACCCCATCTGAATTACACGAATGCGATTAACGATCGTGGGATCGGTCAGGATTGCTGATGCGACGTCAGTTGCGGCGCCGATCATCAGGACTGTTAAGCGATTGTCACGTGAGAACTGTCTTGAAGTTTTGATCATAAAGGTGACCGCTGGACTGGGTCGTGGAGTCTTATCGTTATCCAAAGGTGTGCTGCCGCCTTCGATCAGCGGTGGATGCGATTTCATTCCCAGCCGATTCTCAACCACGTCCATAAGAATTCGGTACGAAGTCTGACCCGCCGGAGCCGCAATGGTAGGAGCATGAGCAGACATGACTCCCAGTACTTCGAAACGCGGTTGAAGCAGAAGATAGGTAACCGCCCATTGATCGTCGATCTCGTTACCGACATCGGTGGACAGAATGACTTTTGTTTTATTGACGCTCTGCGATCCGGAGGCTACGCCAACGATTGAAATGAGTAGGACAATCGAGGCGATTGAAATGGATCCACGAAATGACACGAAAAATGTGAAATGAGAAATGTCAAATGAACAATGATAAATGCCTTCCCGGCGCCGCTCGACGATCGAATCGCACTTAACTCGTGTGTTCGGGGTGCGTGCAGCCGACAAACTCTTTCAAATATGCGTTTCCCTTATAGCGAAGTTCCTGATGGATGCCGACTTGAGACGTGTAGTACCCGTCAACAGTCAAACTCTTGATGGCAACAAAGAAGCGCTCTTCAACTGTCCTGGGTCTGTACTCATCCCTGCTGATTGCTTTGAGCAGAGACACTTGCTGCTCGGCGCGAGCTTGACTGAAAGGGAGCGAAAACTTCTCCTGACTCATCCTGTCGATCCCGGCGAGACCGTCACGCCAAAGAGTCTTGGTTTCTTCAGAAGATTGGCTCACCATTTGATCTATAAAGTCTGAGACGCCCGCGGCCGCTGCGCCTGGAGAATGCTCATCAGCTGGGATAATCAGATCAGAGATAGTCGCAATCAGCGTCAGTTGTTCAGGATTGAAATAGCGCGCTGAACGAGCAGCCGCTTCCTTTTGCGCAATCACGCTATCGTGATGACCGTGCTGACCGAGAGCGGTGGTTGCACTGCCGACTCCGACTGCTATTACTTTCAGTGCAGTTCTGCGGCTGATTCCTTTCTTGTTTGGCATAAGTACAGAACGGCTCGCATCAACTCGCGAACGTAAGTTTTTGGGTGTCGTCTCAGAGCGGAACAGCGACGCGATTATTCAAATCAGGCTAACAAAAGTCAATCGATTTGTGTTATGGTGCGCACAAACTCAGAAGAACACATCCAGATCTACAAATTGATTCCGCGGAGACTGCGTTGACATCAGCTAAAAGCTACGACGCACTGATCATCGGCTCGGGCGCTTCGGGAGGCATGGCGGCAAAGGAGTTGACTGCGCACGGCTTTGAAGTGCTCGTACTTGAAGCTGGACCTCCTGTTAACCCTGCTCGAGATTTCACGACTCACACGTGGCCGTACCAAATGATGTATCGCGGCTTTGGCCCTCCGGGTTGGAAGCAGCAAGAACAATGGATGCAGGACACTGCATCGTTTTACAGCCGCCATTTCTACGTCAAAGATTCGGAGCACCCGTACACCACCGATCCCGGCAAACCATTCATGTGGGTGCGTGCAAGAATCGTCGGCGGTAAGACGCTGCATTGGGGTCGTTTGAGTTGGCGGCTGTCGGATCTGGATTTCAAAGCAGCAACACACGATGGGTTCGGTGACGACTGGCCCATAAGTTATGCAGAGCTGGCGCCGTACTACGACCGAGTGGAAGAGTTTATCGGTGTAAGTGGCAACAACGATGGATTGCCTCATGTTCCAGACGGAAAGTACATGCCTGCAATGCCGCTGACCTGCGGCGAACAACTGTTGCGCAAAGGAGCACAGAAGAGCGGGCGTGCCGCGATCTCAATGCGAGTCGCAATGCTTACCAGCCAACCTAAGCCGTTTATGAAAGGTCGTCGCAAGTGTCACTACTGTGGTCACTGCGGCGATGGCTGTGACGTAAACGCGATGTTCAGCTCGGTGGCTTCGACGCTGCCAATCGCAGCTGCTACAGGTCGACTGACGCTTCGGCCCAATTCGATCGTGCGGTATATCATCACGGACAAGAATACAGGCAAGGCCAAGGGAGTAGCCTTCGTCGATCGCGTGACGCGCCAGGAGATGGAGGCTTACGCCAAAGTCATCATTGTTGCAGCGTCGACGCTCGAATCGACACGTATCCTTTTAAATTCCAAATCGCGACATCATCCACGCGGCCTGGGAAATGGTTCGGGTGTCCTGGGCCACTACCTCGTGGATCACTTCGGTGGCATTGGTGCTTCGGGTTTCTTTCCGATCCTCGCGGGTCGCGATCCAATCAACGAGGACGGCAAAGCGACGGGGATCTTCATCCCACGTTTTCAAAATCTCGACGCTAAATCGAAACATGCAAAGTTCATTCGTGGTTATGGCTTCGAATGTGGCTCGGCGACTTCCATGTTTCCAGGAATGGCAAGGCGTTTGATCAGCGGCTTTGGACCTGAATACAAGAAACAGGTTCGACGTTTCTACACAGCGCCCGTGGGTATGACGGTGCGTGCGGCCATGCTTTCACGCTTTGAGAATCATGTTGAGATTGATCCGAACGGCGTGGTCGATGCGTGGGGCGTCCCTGTGCTGAAGATGCACGTTGAGTACTCAGATAACGAACGCGAGATGGCGAAGCATGCGGCGGAGACGAGCGAGGAGATCCTTCGCGCCGCTGGTGCTGAAGTCGTTTCAACGGGAGGTGAGATTACAGCTCCCGGTCGAATCATCCATGAATTAGGTACTGCACGCATGGGCAACGACCCCAAAACATCGGTGCTCAACAGATTTAACCAGATGCACGAAGTGAAGAACGTATTCGTAACAGACGGCGCCGCGTTTGTAGGCTCGGCAAATCACAATCCGACATTGACGATCCTCGCCCTTACGGTGCGAGCTTGTGACTATCTGGCCGATGAGTACAAGCGTGGGAATTTGTAAGGAGCGAATGAATTACTTTTTCACGCCAAGACAAAGGAAGCAAAGCAGTGCGGCCTCTTTGCGCCTTTGCCTGCTTTGCGGCTTAGCCTGAAATTGGTCTAAGAACATGTTACCGCAGCGAAAAACCAAAGGCGGACGAACGCCAAGCGCAAAAAGAAAATTACATAGCATTCATGGATTGTTGCGCCACCACTCATTTGTGGGACGCATTGAATTGCGAGGCTCTTATTGCGACTTCGAATTCACTCCGACGCAAGCGTCGCTTGTGGACAATAGGCTCGTCTTGAACGGTGTTATGGGTCTGAGAGTTTCCGGCAGTTTCGAACGGTTCATCCAGCCTGTTCAAGCAAGGCTGCTGGGGACTCAGGGAGGCATCGGAGTTTCTCCTGTGCGGCGACAGCTGCTAACCGGCACTGCCCAAACTGCTCAAACCGCAACGTCAGAACAAAAGCTCGAGCAGGAAAGAGAACCTGAGACTGACCTGCAACCAGGACTGCATCCTTTCGAGCCGCCGCGGCGAGACGAATTCGGCCGTCCGATTGTCGAGTCCACAGGTGCGTCGGGTTTTGTCGGTGTTCTTTATTTTCAACTGTCGCCGCTCGATGGTTTGGATCTCGCATCTGTTGACGCAAGTAAAGTGCAATTGAACGCGCGACTCGCGGCCACGGATAACACCGCCAGAGATTTGCAGTCGTTGTACTCCGATCTAGTTTTGGCCATCCATGGCGAGGAACGCGATAACAAGTTGGCAGACAGCTCGGTCGAAGGTATCAATCGCATTTTCAAAGAGAGTAACTAAGTGCTTCGCGTGTGATTTGTGACGAATTCGATGATTAGAGTTGAGATTATCGGACGTGACGCGTTCTGGCGCGACGCAGTGATCGTTGAATGGGAGCATCAGCATCCTGAGAGAAAGCTGATCGCTGCCAACGGCGGTTCTTACTTAATCGATAAGGAATGGTTCGACGATCTCAACCGAATCGCACGTGACTGCTTTTCCACTGTAGTGCTAGCTCCGGCGGATCCAAGCCGGCGGTCATGGTTTCGCCGGTTTATTCCTTCGGGTCGTGAGTTTGAGCTCTGATTATGTTTCGCATTTTCACCTTCACATTGACACTACTTCTCGCCGGCCTTAGCTCAGGGTCCTCCGAAGCAAAGTCGAAATGGCTGGTATTGTTTGACGGCAAGTCGACAAGCGCCTGGCGTGGTTTTCGTCGAAACTCTTTTCCCTCGAAGTGCTGGGTTGTGGAAAACGGTTTGTTGAAGACTGTCGCCGGCTGCGACAAATCTGATCAAGTCGACATCATTACAAACAGTACATATCGGAACTTTGAATTTGAAGTTGAATGGCGTGTCGCTTCGGGGGCCAATAGCGGGATCATCTACTTAGTCTCAGAGGACCAGGATCAAACCTGGGAGACTGGACCTGAGATGCAGGTACTGGATGATACAAAGCATCCTGATGGAAAGAACCCGACAACCTCCGCGGGCTCGTTATTCGCTCTGATTGCACCGTCGAAAAAGACCTTACGGCCTGTCGGAGATTTCAACAGGGCGAGAGTTGTTGTTAACAATGGACACGTCGAGCATTGGCTGAACGGCAACAAGGTGCTCGAGTACGATCTTGGCAGCGAGATGCTGCGTACGCTGATTTCACAGAGTAAGTTCAAAAACTATTCACAGTTCGCGCGCATCTCTGAAGGACATATCGCGCTGCAATATCACGGCGACGACGTCTGGTATCGAAATATCAGGGTGAGAACTAGATGAAACTTACAAGTGTTCTGCTTCTCTTCGCAGCTGTTTTCAGCAATTCAATGTGCCACGAAACTACAAACAGCCAACGTTCGGTTCTCGTTGGTCCAGGCATCAGAGAGTCTGTGGGTCTCCAGCTCTACAGTTTGCGAGATGAGTTCAAGAAAGACGTTCCGGGCACGCTCGATCTGGTGCGCTCATTCAACATCAAATACGTCGAGCTCGCAGGTACTTACGGCATCGCACCTGAAAAATTCAAAGACATGCTCGACGCGCGAGGACTAAAAGCTATCAGCGCTCACTTTTCTTACGAGCAATGTCGCGACCACATAGAAGACGTGGTGCGGGAAGCGAAGGTATTCGGTATTCAGTATGCCGGGTGCGCCTGGATTCCTCATAAAGATCCATTTGATGAGAAGACCGCTCGAGAAGCTGCGGCAGTTTTCAATCGGGCCGGAGAAGCGCTTGCGGGGCATGGAATCAAATTCTTTTATCACACCCATGGCTACGAGTTCCTTCCCCACGGCAATGGCACTTTGTTCGACTTACTGATGACGGAGACAAAACCCGAATACGTCCGTTATCAAATGGACGTTTACTGGGTTGTTCACCCCGGACAGGATCCGGTGAAACTTTTGGAGAAGTATGGCAACCGCTTTGAACTCATGCACGTAAAAGACATGAAGAAGGGTACGCCGCACGGATTCGACGGTCATTCTGATGTAACGAACAACGTAGTACTGGGCTCGGGTGTAATGGATTGGCCTTCAATTCTTCGCGCCGCGAAGAAAGCCGGTGTTAAGTGGTACTTCATCGAGGATGAATCGCCGACAGCAGTAACGCAGATTCCACAGAGTTTGAAGTACCTCGAGACAGTTAAATTCTAAAGTTGATTATCTCTCTGCAGACATATCCGTGTTACTGACAAACGCGATTCTTTTGCTATCGGGAGACCACGAAGGAACGTTGATTGTGCCCTGGCCACCATAAACGTAAGCAACGACTCGTGGCTTCACTTCATTCATCGGCATTAACCGAATGTATACGTGTTTATAGAATGGATGATCGTCTGGGGCCACATTTTTTAAGAAGGAAAGAAAGACGATCCAATTTCCGTCGGGAGAAATGTGCGGGAACCAGTTATTGAATTCGTCGTTCGTAACTTGCTCCTGACGGCTCCCATCGGGCTTCATACGCCAAATTTGCATCGTACCTGAGCGGGTGGAGTTGAAGTAGATATATTTCCCATCGGGAGTGAACTCGGGGCCATCGTCCAATCCCTTGCTGTTTGTGAGATTGGTCTCGTCGCCCCCGGTAGATGATATTTTATAAATATCGAATTCATTGTTTCGGCCACCTGTATAGATCAGGAATTTGCCGTCAGGGGACCAGCCATGTAGGTAAGACGGCCCTTTCGCGGTAATTCTCCGCGGTGTACCACCTTTGACGGGCAATGTGTAGATGATCGAGTTGTTTCCGTCATCCTTGCTGTGATGACTTATCGCGAGCATCGTCCCGTCGAATGAAAGAACGTGGTCGTTGTTGTTGGCGATCGCAAATCCGGTGTCAATGACTGTCGGAGTTCGGCTGTTGAGATCGAAGCTGTATAAACGACCGTTGCGGTTATAAATCAGCGCTCGACCATCGGTGGTCCAATTTGGAGCCTGGAAGGAATCCCGAGCCGTATACACGATTTTTCGATGCCCGGTCCCAACCTCCATTACTTCGAGGTTGCTGCCGATGTAGTCGCGGTAGGGCACAAAGTTGTCGCGAGCAGGCACCGTGATTCGCACGTTGCGGAACATTGCTTTTTCAGAAACCTGTTTGTTGTGTGAACAAACGAAAAGGCCGACGTAGACGTTGTCACCTAATTCCAGAGAGATTTGTTCAGTCGCAAACGTGTCGCCAAAACGGGCGACAGACATGATGTAGTTCGTGCCCTTTCGCTCAAGTTGCAAGACGTCAGCCCCTTTAACGGAAAACTTCACTTCCTCGGTTTCGCCGGAGGTGGTTCTACGAAACTGAAGAGAGGTCAGACCATCACCGTGAAGCACCACGGCTGCATGAGGCGAGTTCGGGTCCAGCGTCGAACGCACAATCCATCCTATCTTCCTGTGCGGTTCGACACCCTTGCCGGCAAATTCAACTCGGGAGGTAAGGATGAAGTTACCTTTGAGGCGCTGCCACACGAAATGAAATTCATCGCGGTTGGCCCACATATTCGCACCCGATCCCTCGATGGTGTATTCCTGCTCGACGTCATCGTAGCTGGCGGCGCCTGGCCGCAGCGGGTTACCAACGTCGGCCTGGTCCGTAAAGACACCGATACTCTTTATCTGGGAAAAAGCTGGCATAACCGTTACGCACAACCAGAGGGTTATCACAGTCGATCCATGGAGTGCGGTGGCAAGCGAAGCGCGACACCGCTTTTTCGGTGAAATTAACCGATAAAATCCAAAGCGGTGTCGCGCTTCGCTTGCCATCGCACTCCATAGATTCGATTGTGGAAAAAAACGAACCGCGATTGAATTTTTCATTTGGCAGCGAACCTCTAAGATTCTTGAAGCGTAGTGTCACGTAATATCAAAAGTGAGGACTCTTCTTCAATGGCGCGAGACAAACTGGGTGTAGGATTCATCGGTAGTGGATTCGTAGCAAAGTTTCACCTTCAGGCATGGAGAGGTGTTCGCGATGCTGACGTGCTTGGCGTGTACAGTCCCAACGCTGAACACGCTGGGACCACTGCCGCTTTGGCCAGTGAGCTACGCGTGGGTAATGCTCGGGCATTCAGCTCGATTGAAGACATGATCGCGGCGCCGGAAATCGACTGTATATGGCTGTGCGGTCCGAACTATTTGAGACTGCAGAACATGGAAGCGATCTGCAACGCGATCCGAAACGGAAAGGGCAAGTTGATCGGAATTGCCTGCGAAAAACCACTGGCGAGAAATGTGGCCGAAGCGAGACGCATGGTCAAACTGGTCGAAGAATCGGGGCTGCTACACGGATATCTGGAAGACCAAATGTTCGCGCCAAGCGTGACGCGCGGGAAACAGATCATGTGGAGTCGTGCTGCGGCACTTACCGGACGTCCATACCTTGCACGCGCAGCTGAAGAACACAGTGGTCCACATTCACCCTGGTTCTGGCAAGGCGAGCTTCAAGGTGGCGGTGTTCTGAATGACATGATGTGTCACAGCATTGAAGTAGCGCGCTTCATGTTGACGAAGCCTGGCTCGCCACGTTCGAGCATTCGTGCGGAGAAAGTGTCGGCGCAAATCGCCAGTTTGAAATGGTCACGCCCCAAGTATGCTGACGACCTTAAGCGAAACATGGGACTCGAGGTGGACTACAAACAGAGACCGGCCGAAGATTTTGCGCGGGCTACGATCAATTACGTCGATGAAGACAACAATCCGCTGATTGTGGAAGTGACCACATCGTGGAGTTATGTCGGCGCGGGCTTGCGGCTGAGTTTGGAAGTGTTGGGACCCGAATACTCGCTGTCGATGAACTCGCTCGATAGTGGGCTCAAGTTGTTCATGAGTCGCGAAGTCAAAGGTGATGCTGGCGAAGATCTCGTTGAGAAACAGAATGCCGAACAGGGACTCATGCCCGTACTGGGTAACGAAGCGGCTGAGTATGGCTACGAGTCGCAGAACCGTTATTTTGTGCAATGCTTTCTCGACGGCAAGCAACCTGAAGAGAGTTTTTACGATGGGCTTGAAATAACAGAACTGTTGATGACTGCGTATATGAGTGCCGAGCAGGAACGCACGATCGAGTTCAAGCCTGAAGGTCTGGAAACTTACGTTCCACTTGTCGCGCGGGGCATGTGGAAAGCACGCTGACTGCACCAGAATTATGAAATCAGCAGTAATGCTTGTCATAAGCGTCATAGCGCTGACTGTGCTCTACTTCATCTGTTTCGCAGTAGTATCGGCGGCGCTGTTTGCCGGAACGAACGCACCAGCCTCGGACCAGACGAATGGAGCGCTGGCGCTGCTGATTGTCAGTTTCCTTAACACTGTTGTACTTACTTATCTCATCCGCCGCTCACGCACGTCAGGCTGGAAACTGATCGCCTCGGTATTCGTAGTCATGTTCGGCGTCGTCACAGTCATGCCGCAGATCGAGACGGCCTTCTTTGTGACTCGTCTGCCTCCGGGCATCCTTCCGCGAATCTTCTTAAGTGGCGCAATAGTGGCGGCTGCTTTCTCAGTTTTAGCCGTGCTCATTCTTAAAAGACGTAAGGACAGCGCCACTGAGTTCGATAAGTCTATAGAAGCTGCACCAATCGTTGGATGGGCATGGAAGGCTTCGCTGATCATCGCGATCTACTTAATCCTTTATTTCAGCTTTGGCTATTTCATCGCCTGGCAGAATGCCGCAGTTCGAGCCTACTATGGCGGCACCGACCCGCATGGATTCTTCGTACAGATGATGAGTACCGTGCGAGATACTCCATCGCTTCTTGCGCTTCAGGTAGCGCGTGCAGGGCTTTGGACCATTCTCGGGATCGTTGTGATTCGTACGCTTAAGCGCTCCTGGTGGGAAGCGGGATTAATGGTAGCTCTGCTGTTCTCTGTTGTGATGAACTCACAATTGCTTATTCCTAACCCGTACATGCCCGAAGAGGTTCGGATGGTCCACCTTCTCGAGACGGCTACTTCCAATTTCCTGTTCGGGTGCCTGCTCGTTTGGGTACTGTCACTGCGATCGAGTCCCGCTCAGCAACTAAAACCAGCATAAAGCGAGGGGAAATCCTTGAGCCAACAACATACGAGAGCAGCCACAGGGCGCGAGCTGCTGCTCATGATCATTGCCTTCTTGGGCATATTTGTTTATGGATTGCTCGCCGCATTGCCCGGTTCGGTCCTACCAACCCTCGAGCGTAATCAGTTCCTACCTACTGACAGTTCGATAGCCACGTTCCTCCTGATTAACGCCATCGGAGCCGTATTGGCGTATTTGATCAGCGGACCGATCATCGATCACATGGGAAAGAAGCTCGCGCTGTTGTTTGGAACCTCGCTCGTCATCCTTTCAATGGTCGGCTTTGCCCTGACGGTGACCAGAGTTCAGCCTGCGGCAGCATTGGTTTTGATCTTCGTATGCGCTTTCGTGCTCGGCCTCGGAGCGAACGCTATCGTAGCTGCAGGTCATGCCTTGGTTGCCGATGTAGCATCGAGTTGGCGGAACTCTGCATTGAACCTGCTTGATATCTGTTTCGGGCTTGGTCTGGCATCACTTCCATTGGTAGTGCAGAGTCTGCAACAACGTGGCGGACTGGGCATAATCTTCTGGTCGCTCGGTGCAGCCGCACTGGTTCTCTTATTACTCGTTCTGACATCCAGATTTCCTGCGCCTACGCATTCTGCGTCATCTACGCTTCGTGAAGCCGGCAGCCTCTTTCGTAATCCTTCATTCCTGCTCCTGGCAGTCGCGCTTTTCATGTACGTTGGCGCCGAAGTTTCTGTAGGCAAATGGGTAGTGACTTTCATGGAGCGAGACGCGCGTATCCTGGCAAGCCAGGGGCTACAAACCGGGCAGCTCGACGCCCTTATGCGTATGTCACCTGAATTGCTGAACCGTTTCTTCGAGAGCGACCCGGTAGGTTTCGCGATCGCGGGTTACGCTTTGAGAACTCTGACGCTGTTCGCGATGGCCCTTCTCGTTGGCCGGCTCATCTCAAGTTTTGCGCTCGGCGTTTTGCGCGTAAACAGCTTGCTTTTGATAACAGCTGGTTCGCTCCTGACAACGATCTCGCTCATCATCGCTTTCACGGCAAATACATCGGCGACGGTACGACTCGGTTTGATCGCAGCCGGTCTGGGCATGGGACCGATCTTTCCCACTTCAGTTGGTCTAGCATCAGTGATGATGCCCAGGATCGCTGGTACGGCAATGAGCCTGGTGATGGGTATCGGCTTCTGCGGACTGCTCGCAATCCCTCCTGCCGTGGGCTACCTTTCTGACGCTGCGGGTGGCAACATCCGTTTTGGTCTATTGTCAGTGATCGTAGCCTCGGCATTAATGCTGTTACTGCATACCTGGCTTGTCTTCAGAGAACGGCGGCGCTCGTCAGCGCTCGATGGCGCACTCGACGTGAGTGCTACTGCCGAGGCACAATAAGGCCCATCCGCGAATAAGCACGAAATCGAAGACACGGAATTACACGAAAACCGTTTACTTCGTGTAGTTTCGTGTCTTCGCTTTCCTTAGCTCGAGGACAGAAAACCTCCGCAACTGTTTTGAGGCGAGATAAAGACCATGACTGACGATGTGAAGGATTCAGCGACTGCCGAAGTCAAAAACCAACCAGCGAATAGACCACCATCCAAATCTCGGAAACGCAGGTTCCGTCGGTGGATTCCCGGCCTTCTATTCTTACTGGTTCTTGGAGGAGCCACTTTCCTCATCTGGCGCTTCTTCGTCGCGAGTCGTCGTGGCCCAGACAATGTGGTCGTTCTGAGCGGCCGCATTGAAGGTGATGCGTCAGACGTCGCGCCCAAACTTGGCGGACGAATTCTCGAAGTACGAGTGCGCGAGGGCGATTCGGTCAACGCGGGTGACACAATCGCGGTGCTTGAAGACGAACAGATTCGCGCCCGTGAGGAACAGGCGCGCGCAGTTCTATCAGATGCCGAAGCGAGAATGGAGGCCGCACGAGCTCAGATCGCCGTACTACAGGAGCAGGTGCGACAAAATCAGTTACTCACAGAACAAGCAAAACAGGACGCAGCTGGAAGAGTCCGACAGGCCGAAGGTGAAGTGACGGCGGCCGAGGCAGAGCTTGCGAAACAGGAAGCTGCGTACCGGTTGGCTTCCTTTGACAGGGAAGCCTACACACGTCTCGCTGAGACCGGAGCAGTGTCTGAACGGAGGGGCAAAGAAGCGAGCTCAACGGCGGACCAACAGGCTGCAGCGGTTGCAGCTGCTAGACGCCGCGTCGACTCAGCTCGAGGTGCATTGGCGATCGCTCGCGCCAGTTTGGAAAACCCAGGCATTCGTGCTACTCAGACGAGCGCGACGCGCAAACAGATCGCGCAGCAACAACAGGAGGTTGCGAGTGCTGCAGCAAAAACGGAACAAGCTAAAGCTCAATTGGCCGAAGCTCAGGCCAATCGCAAGGATCTGATTGTTACTGCGCCATTCAGCGGCACAGTAACAACGCGCGCCGCGGAGCCGGGTGAAGTTGTTAATTCCGGTACGTCGATTATCACTCTGCTCGATTTGAGCAAAGTCTACCTTCGCGGTTTCGTTCCCGAAGGCGAGATCGGCAAAGTCAAAGTCGATCAGCCTGCACGCGTATATCTCGACTCAAACCCGGACCAACCACTAGATGCGTACGTTTCACGAATCGATCCCGAGGCTACGTTTACACCGGAAAATACTTATTTTCGCGATGAGCGAGTAAAGCAGGTGGTAGGCGTGAAGTTACAACTAAAGAGCGGGACTGGATTCGCCAAACCGGGTATGCCGGCCGACGGCGAGATACTGATCAGCGGCAATTGGACATCCGGCAAACGACAAAAGTAAACCGCTCTGCGATATGAACGATCTCCAACCATCGTCGGCACAAGCGACTCGCACAGCCATTCGCGTAAAAGAGCTGTACAAGAACTACGGCTCGACCGAGGCAGTTCGAGGGATCAGCTTCACTGTGAACGAAGGTGAGATCTTCGGGATGATTGGGCCAGACGGAGCGGGCAAGACAACGACTTTTCAGATCCTCGCTGGCGTCATGGAACCAACCAGCGGCTTGGCAGAGATCTTCAATCGTCCAGCGCGCGAGATGCGATCTCAGACCGGCTATCTCACGCAGACCTTTAGTCTGTATCCGGATCTCAGTGTTAACGAGAACATTCGGTACGTCGGAGACTTGAGAGGTGTGCCGCCAAAAGAGATTTTAGAACGCGCTCAGCGATACCTGGAAATGTTTGACCTGGATCGATTCTCGGATCGATTAGCAGGCCAGCTGAGTGGCGGCATGAAGCAAAAGCTCGCGCTCGTCTGCGCACTAGTGCCTCAGCCAAGGGTAC
The DNA here is from genome assembly GCA_046726175.1 of Acidobacteriota bacterium. Taxonomy (GTDB): domain Bacteria; phylum Acidobacteriota; class Blastocatellia; order Pyrinomonadales; family Pyrinomonadaceae; genus PSRF01. The sequence continues at coordinate 5,402 of JBKPAC010000049.1, read as the reverse complement.
TGTTGCTGGATGAGCCGACAACCGGAGTTGATCCAGTGTCACGGCGTGAATTCTGGGACGCGCTCGCACATCTGTCGGCGGATGGGCTTACCATTCTGGTGGCCACACCGTATCTCGATGAAGCGGAACGATGTCACCGAGTCGCGCTCACTCACGAGGGAAAGATCGACCAGACGGGCACGCCACATGAACTAAGACAAAATCTCAAAGCAAAACGTCTGGAGCTCACTACTTCGAAAATAAGTGAAACCGAAAAACTTTTCACGAACATCATTGGAACTGAAAAAGAGATTCTCGATGTACAACGATTTGGCGACAGGCTCGATCTTCTCGCGCGAAATCCGGATAAAGCCAAGCAAATCGTTGAAGAGAAACTTAACGCGGAGGGAATCTCGTACGATGACATTCACATCGACGAACCTACATTAGAAAACACGTTCGTTGCTATATTGCGAGCGAAAAGCCAGGAAACAGAGTCCACTCCTTTTCCACGACGACACGATTACAAACAATTACGCGGGCAAGTCGCGATCGGAGCAACGGACCTCGTGAAGACGTTCGGCTCGTTCCGAGCTGTAAATGGCGTGACTCTCGAGATCAAGTACGGCGAAGTCTACGGCTTGTTGGGCGCAAACGGCGCCGGCAAAACAACGACTATCAAGATGCTGTGCGGATTGCTTGAGCCAAGCAGCGGCAAAATGCAGTTGGCAGGCGAACGTGGGAGTTTCAGATCTGAAGAGGTGCGGCAGCGCATCGGTTACATGTCGCAGAAATTCTCGCTCTATAACGATCTTTCCATAAAAGAGAATCTCGACTTCTTTGCCGGCGTGTACGGCGTGTCGAAGACGGAGCGTGAAGAAAAGTTGCAGTGGGTGCTGTCATTTTCCGGGCTTGAAGGTAGAGAGAACGAGATCACTGGAAGCTTGCCTGGCGGGTGGAAACAACGTCTGGCTTTCGGAGCTGCGATTATGCATGAGCCGAGTGTGCTCTTCCTCGATGAACCGACGTCAGGTGTCGACCCGCTGGCTCGTCGTGCCTTCTGGTCCATGATCAATCAGCTCGCGGATGCAGGCTCTGCCATCCTTGTTACGACTCACTATCTCGAAGAATCTGAGCAGTGCAACCGTCTCGGCATGATGGTGGCAGGAGAGTTAGTAGCCGAAGGAAGCCCCAATGAAGTGAAGGGTATGCAGAAAGGGCATCTACTGGAATTCATCCTGGACCAGCCACAACACGCCGCGGATGTTCTGAAGCAACGATGGGAGAGCTGGCGGGTCTCGCTCTTTGGAGACCGACTGCACATCATCACGGACGACACCGGTGACAAGGCAGTGCGCGAAATCAAACAGATTCTCGAAGCGAACGGTATTCATGTCGTCAGCGCGCATGAAGAGCGCTTCTCGATGGAAGATGTGTTCATTAGCGTCGTTACCCAGGCACAACAGCGCGGCATGATAGTGACTGCCTGACGTCAAGATTGTATGCGACGAATTCTGGCGCAAGCTCGAAAAGAATTGACCCAGATCGTGCGCGACTGGCGTACGCTGCTGTTGGCCCTCGCTCTTCCGCTTGTGCTTCTGGTCCTACTGGGAAACGCAATCTCGCTTTCAGTTAGCAATCTTCCGATTGTGGTTCAGGATCTTGATGACTCACAGGCGTCACACGAGTTGATCGATGCATTTCGTAATTCTTTGAGTCTTCGAGTCGTTGCGTGGCCCACGGACGAACAGCCGAGTGAAGCGCTCACGACGGGAGCTGCCAGAGCCGCACTGATCATTCCCACACACTTTGGACGCGACATTGCCAGAGGAGTCAGTTCCCCCGTGCAAGTGCTTGTCGATGCTTCCGACGCCAACACAGCAAGACTTGTCGTAGGGTATGCCGGCCAGATCGCACGAGCGCACAACCGAAGTAGCTCGGAAAACTCGTTCAGACAACCTGTACAAGCAGCTATTCGGCTTTGGTACAACCCCGGCCGTTCGTCAAAGAAGTTCTATGGTCCCGGTATTTTTGTACTGGCTCTATCGATCTTTCCGCCGCTACTCGCAGCGCTGTCTATGTCCAAGGAGGAAGATCAAAAGACGATCCTGCAGGTCTACGTCTCAAGCATCAGCGCCGCGGATTTCCTGCTGGGGAAAGTATTGGCTTTCGTCGTCGTGGCACTCGCCGAAACCCTTGTGATGTTGATCTTTTTGTTGACGTACTTCGGATTAACTTTTGCTGGCGATCCGACACCCTTTATCGTCGCGACGATTCTCTACGCGTTCTGCGTCGCATCTTTCGGGACGATGGTGGGCGCGAATATTCCGAATCAGGCAGCGGCAATGCAGGCAGTCGCTCTCGGCGGCTTCCTCCTGGTGTTTCTGCTTTCAGGGTTGATCTATCCGATCGAGAACATTCCGCCGTCGCTGCGATGGATCTCTCACTTCATCTGGGGACGTTATTACATTGAGGTGGTCCGTGACGCTTTCCTGCAGGGTAGTGGATGGCCTGCTGTTTGGTTCAAGGTAATTGTTATCGGATTCATTGGCACGATCTTTTTCGCGCTAGCCTGGCTAGGTCGACGTCGTATGCAGGTGAGTAGTTAATAGGAGCTGACTCTTGGGCCAACGCATTCGGGCACTCCTGCGGAAAGAACTCGGTCAGATTCGCCGTGACCGGCGATTGGCGATGTCGCTCGTCATTCCGCCCGTGCTCCAGTTACTCCTCTTTGGATTTGCGCTGAGCGCCACAGTCGAAAACGTGCCGCTCGGAATTGTGGATGAGAGCAAGACGCACGAGAGTCGCGAACTAATCGCCGTCTTGACCGAGAGCCGAAGTTTTCAATCAGCAGGCTTCTATCTCTCCGATGAAGATCTCAGCCGCGCCATCAGTAATGGATCGCTGAATGCAGGTGTCGTCATTCCTTACGATTTTGCTCGCGACCTGCAGCGCGGTCGCACGACGACGGTGCAGTTTTTGCTGAACGCCATGAACGCAAACACAGCCGCAATCAGCCAGGGTTATGCGGAAGCTGTGATTCAGAACTACAACGCGTCGCTACAAAGGAACGGTATACAGGCCAGTTTTTGTGCTCTGAGGAATGATCGCGGTCAGGTCGAGCTACATCCAGCATTCCTCTACAACCCCGGCCTGAAAGATTCGTGGTTCATCACGACAGGTGTGCTGGGTTTATTGCTCATCCTCAACAGCTCGATCGTTGCGTCCGGAGCGATGGTGAAAGAGCGAGAGGCAGGAACAATTGAGCAGCTGCTTATGTCACCGGCAGGAACCTCCGAGATCATTGTTGCAAAGATCGCTCCGTTGTTCTTTCTCTTGTCGCTGATGATGCTGCTGGCGATTGTAATAATAAGGTTGGTCTTTGCCGTTCCCTTTCACGGCGGCTACCTCCTGGTGTTGGGTGGAGGAGCGTTATGTGTGCTTGCAGGCATCGGTATCGGGACGGTGATTTCGACGTTTAGCAAATCGGCACAGCAAGCTTTGTTGATAAGCTTCTTTATCAATCCGCCGCTGGTATCCCTTTCTGGCGCCCTCAGTCCGGTTGAAGCGATGCCTGGCTGGTTGCAACCGCTGACTATCGTCAACCCAATACATCACTTCGCGACAATTGCACGAGGAGCCATGCTCAAGGGAAGCGGACTTGAGACTTTGTGGCCCAACTTTCTTGCATTGTCGATTATTACCCTCGTGCTCGTCTCATTAAGCGTCTGGCGCTTCCGCAAACAATTAAGCTAACCATCCACCAAATAAAACAAAAATGAAGACACGAAAACGCATTGAGCTTCTTGCAAGCATTGCTATCGCATTAATCGCAACCCCCCTCATCCGTGCTCAAGTTGTACCTTCGAGCACAAGTCAGCCTCAAGGCTCACAGGCCAATCAGTTGCCACTCTCGGGTCGCAATCAACAGGGTGGTTCAGTGACGGCTACACAAACTGCCGTACCCGGTACCACCACCAGCATCAACACAATTAATCCCACAGTTCAAGTCACGGGACCTTACACGGGCAGCGCACCCAGCGTCGGCAAACTTCCATTCTCCGGCAGGCTTTCTCTGCGCGAAGCCGTGGAACGCGCAGTTGAATTCAATCTCGGCGCGGTGGGATTGACAGAAGCTGTGAAGCAGGCGCGCGGGCAGGAAAAGATCGCGCGCAGCTATTTATTGCCGAATTTATCAGCGAGCCTTAGCGAGACTGTTCAGCAGATTAATCTGCAGGCACTCGGCGTGCGCTTCAGCTCGCCTGTTCCGGGCTTTTCCGTTCCTACTATCGTCGGCCCCTTTAACTACTTCGACGTTCGGGCGACGCTTTCGCAGACGGTGGTGGATCTCACGGCGAGGAATAACTACCGGGCGGCTAAGGAGATTTCTCGCGCTAACGATTTGTCGGCTGAAGATGCCCGAGATCTGGTTGTGCTGGCGGTTGGTGCAACCTATCTTCAGGTGATCGCGGCGCAAGCAAAGATTGATGCGGCGGTCGCGCAACTAGATACGGCCAACGCGTTGTATAAACAAACCACAGAGCAACGATCAGCCGGTGTAATTGCGCAAACAGATTTGAATCGCAGCCAGATTCAAATGCTCACGCAACAGCAGAGGCTTGTATCGCTGCGGAATGATTATGCAAAGTTGAAAATAAATCTCGCGCGCCTTACGGGGTTGCCGACTAACGATCAGTTTGAGACCTCGGATTCAATTCCCTTCGCGCCGGCACCGCCTATTACGTTTGAAGACGCGCTTAGACAAGCTTTCGAGCAGCGCTCGGATCTCAAAGCGGCTCAAGCGCAAGTCGATGCAGCCGAGCGCGCTCGATCGGCTGCGAGAGCTGAACGGCTACCATCGTTTGCGGTCAGGGCCGATTACGGAGTTATCGGTACGAATCCTGCCCAGTCACATGGGACATTTACTGTCATGGGAACCGTTCGCGTCCCAATCTGGCAGGGAGGCAGAACGAAAGGCCAAACAGAAGTAGCCGAAGCGGCATTAGCTCAAAGGCGAGCAGAACTCGAAGACATCAAGGGTCGAATCGAGAGTGAGGTTCGGAATGCATATTTAGATCTGCAGGCGTCGGCAAGCCAGGTAGATGTCGCGGGCACAAACATCACGGTGACTACGCAGAATCTCGAGTTGTCGCGGCAACGGTTCGACGCGGGCGTCAGCGACAACGTTGAAGTCGTGCAATCACAAGAGGCTCTGGTGACGGCACATTTTGATTACATCAACAGTGTGTTCGCTCATAATCTGGCAAAGCTCAGTCTGGCGCGCGCAATCGGTCGCGCCGCGCAATCACTACCGCAGTTTTTAAAGATCCAGTAGAAGGGGCAGGAGGGGATCCGTTGACGCTCGAGAAGAAAGATCCACGAATTCACACGAACTCCCGCTCATTGAGCGACTACCCCTCTCG
>JBKPAC010000048.1:0-37764 GCA_046726175.1 Acidobacteriota bacterium | reverse complement strand
CCTCCATTGTTTAGCTGTCCGGTCGGGCGAGACGCCCGCGCTCCCAGTGTTTTACTTGACAGCCAGACAATGCCCAACTATAGGGAAACGACGAATGAGCAAAGAAACCCCAAGTTCTCAGGAAAAACTCGTCCGTAGCCTGGGACCGGTTGATGCGACGATGATCGTCGTGGGATCGATGATCGGGTCGGGAATCTTCATTACGTCGGCAGAATCGGCACGACTCGCGGGATCTCCAGGATGGCTAATCGCTGCCTGGGCAATCGCTGGCATACTTACCATCACCGGCTCGCTGTGCTGCGCTGAGCTTGCTGCAATGTGGCCGCGAGCGGGAGGTCAATACGTCTTCCTTCGAGAAGCATATGGGCCATCGCTCGGATTCCTCTTTGGCTGGTCGTTGTTTCTCGTCATTCAGACAGGCACGATTGCCGCAGTGGCCGTAGCATTCGCCAATTTCATGGGTGTGCTCACGACCGGTGTTGCTGCAGACAAATACATCGTAGCACCCATGAGGCTCGGGAGTTACGCCATCAGCCTTTCAACACAGCAATTGGTTGCAGTACTGCTCATCCTGTTGTTGACTTTCACAAACACGCGCGGACTAAAAACTGGAAAATTCATTCAGAACACTTTTACGTTTACCAAGACGGTTGCGCTGTTGGGTCTAATTGTTGTTGGTTTGGTTCTGGGGTGGAACCACTCGAGTGCGGCATACACATCATCGTGGTGGATACCATGGAACAACGGCTGGCAACCACTCTCAAGTCAGGTCGGATTCGAGGCACTCACTCAAAGTAGTCTTGTATTAGCACTGATCATGCTGGTTGGCCGCGCGATGGTTGGGCCGTTGTTTGCTCAATCGGCATGGAACAATGTCACCTTCACAGGTGGTGAGATTCGCGATCCCGGCCGAAATCTTCCACGCGCTCTGCTCATCGGTTGTGGTGTAGTCGTCGGACTATATCTTCTGGCGAATCTAGCGTATGTCGTGACATTACCTTTATCCGCAATTCAGACCGCTCCGCAGAACCGTGTGGCTACCGCGACTATGCAGGCGATTCTTGGACCAGTCGGCACTGTTCTGATGGCGATTGCCATCATGATCTCAACCTTTGGCTGCAACAACGGTCTCATTCTGGCAGGAGCTCGTGTTTACTACGCGATGGCACGAGACAACCTGTTCTTTAAACGTGTGGGATCCTTGAACCCGCGTCATGTTCCCGCGGTCGCGCTTGTTGCACAGGGTCTTTGGGCAGCCTTTCTGACACTACCGCGAACGGTTACTACTGATCCGCGCACCGGAGCGCTAACGTACGGCAACGTCTATACCCAACTCCTCGAGTACATTATTTCCGCCGATATGGTTTTTTATGCCTTGATGGTTGGAGCGGTTATCGTCATGAGGAAAAAGGCTCCGGAGGTGGAAAGGCCATATCGAACTTTCGGTTATCCAATTGTTCCCGTCATCTACATCGCAATTGCGCTGCTGGTGATCATAGATCTCGCATATCTGGTGCCTTCAACGTCGGGGATCGGCTACCTGCTGGTGTTAACCGGTATTCCGGTGTATCTCTTCTGGCGAAGGAAAGCAGCATTCGTCCAGCAAACGCAGCCTCTTGGCAACGACGTCGCTATTTAATAAATCAGATAAACTTCTTTAGTCGATGAGGACGCGCGTGTTCAGCGCCTCTGCACGCTCAATCGCCGTCAACAGCCTCAGGAACTGAAGGTAGTTTCTGCTCCGCGCTTTCAATCGAGCGACTTCAGACTGCGAAAGTTCGTTGCGCAGGATGAGATCAAGGAAGTCGTAGTAATCAGGCGTAGCCTGCAGTGGAAATTCCCGCGTGTACGTAGTGCTCTCAGAATCTTCTGAGCGAAATCCCGCGAGCATGTCGAACACATTGTCGGTTGTCAGCCGCGCACCTTCGCGAACCAACCCGATTGGCAGGCGCAACTCGAAGAACCGAAGACCCTCGTCAGTTGTCACCCGCCTCAACTCCTTTGTAGCCTCACCATCGAACGGTGATTCTGTGTCTACCAGGATACGAAGTAATCGTGGTTGGTCTTCTTTGTCGATGGTATCCAACGCCAGTTGAACACGATCAGCGAGAAACTTTTCAAACTCCGCCTCGATCGGGTAGCTGACCCGGCCAAGGCACCCAACCGCTTCACCTTCTCCCGCAGTTTCCAATGGCAAACACGCGGGACAGCTGGCACAGATGGTTGTTTCAGTCTGCAGGAGCTCTATTTCGGGGCGGGCACTCTCAACCCACTGAAGTTTTTCGTCAGACGGAACACTGGAATCTCCAGTGGTGAGGCGCGTGTGCAGACTACTCAGGCGACCCCAGGCCCGTAGGTGATTCTCTGAATAGCGGGCGCGAAGTGCGCAAGCGTAATTGACTGCAAATTCGAGCGACATCCCTGATTGATTGACGCGTACCTGGATTTCGATTCAAATCACTAACACAGTGGCAGTTGCAGAAGCAAAGGACGCGCGACGAATTCCGCCCGGCCCGCGAAGCATAATCCCTCTCACGGGAATGCTCGCCTACCGTCGCGGACCTCTACAGTTCTTTCACGATCTTGCCGATCATTACGGCGATGTCTCGTATTTCAAGTTCGGCCCTCAGGAAGCTTTCTTCATAAACCATCCGGATCTGATCAAGAAAGTGCTGGTCACGAACAATGACCACTTCGTCAAAGGCGTGGTGTTGCAGAGAGCGAAACGGCTGCTGGGTGAAGGCTTGTTGACGAGTGAAGGAGACCATCACCGTCGTCAAAGACGACTATCTCAACCCGCATTTCATCGTCAACGCATCGGCAACTACGCGGCGACCATGATCGATTATGGCCTTCGCGCTACCGAAACATGGCGCGATGGCGAAACTCGCGATGTCTCGGACGAAATGATGCGTCTGACGCTGGCCATCGTCGGCAAGACACTTTTCGACGCCGATGTTGAATCTGATGCCGGCGAGGTTGGCGAGGCTATGGCGGTCCTGATGGAACTTTTCAACACGCTGCGATTGCCATTCTTCGATATCTTAAAAAGGCTGCCGCTTCCTCAGCTACGGCGCTTTGATACCGCAAAAGCAAAGCTGGATGCGATCATCTACAGGTTGATAGAAGATCGGCGGCGCAGCGGAAAGGACCACGGCGATCTACTTTCGATGCTGATGCTGGCCCACGATGTTGAGGGTGATGGTGGTCGAATGTCCGACGCTCAGGTTCGTGACGAAGCAATCACGATTTTCCTTGCGGGGCATGAAACGACCGCAAACGCTTTGACCTGGACGTGGTATCTGCTTTCGCAGCACCCCGACGTTGAAAACGCACTTCACAAGGAGCTTGATGAAGTGCTGGGCTCGCGACTTCCTTCCTTCAATGACGTTCCGCAGCTGAAGTACACCGAGATGGTTCTTGCAGAGTCTATGCGTCTTTATCCCCCAGTATGGTCGCTGGGCCGGCTCGTCGATGAAACTATAGAACTCGGAGGTTATACGGTTCCGCGAAAAGCTCTCGTGATAATGAGCCAGCACGTCATGCATCATGATCCGCGTTACTTCGCAGACCCACTCCGTTTTGATCCTGAGCGTTGGCAGCCGGCTGAGCGAGAAGCTCGCCCACAGTTTTCTTATTTTCCATTTGGCGGTGGCCCGCGACGCTGTATCGGTGAAGGGTTTGCATGGCTCGAAGGAATTCTACTCATCGCGACGATTGCTCAAAAATGGAGATTCAAGCTGGCGCCCAATCATCGGGTTGCTTTGAAGCCTTTGATCACTCTGCGACCAAGATATGGGATGAAAATGATCCTCAATCGCAGGACTTGAGAGAGATAGGGGTCCTGGCGGGCACAAAAACTGATCTGTACCAGGAACCGCTGTGATTACGATCAGACGCACAGGAAATCTGATTGATACCGCCTCGTGCTTCTATATCGTCCTGAACGACACAGCGACAGTAAAGTACGAGTATCCAGGCGCTACCGGAGCGCTCAGCTTTGGTGCAGGCGAGTCATCCAAGACTATTTCGATTCCTATCGACAACAACGGAGCCGCTCGCGGAAGTTACTCTCTTAAAGTCGTCCTCTCTGACAGTGAAGGTAACGCCACCTTCATTGGCGGCCACAAAGAACTGACCTTGACGATCCTGGACCGGTGACACTGACGAGTGACTGCACACCGCCTGTCTTCCTGTGGTAAGCTCTGGTATTCCCAACATCGTTTCTTCAGCTCTCCCGGGCCCAGCCTAAACTGAAGACTTGAAAGGTCATTACTCATGGCAATCAGTCAAGACTTACTGGAAATACTTGCCTGCCCTGCCTGTAAAGCTAAGGTCGAATTAACACCAGGTGGCAGCGGTCTGAAATGCGTTGAATGTAAACGCGTCTATCCCATCCGCGATGACATTCCGGTCATGCTGATCGACGAAGCCACGATTGAAGACGACAGCAAGAACAAGGATGAACAGCCTGCGAGAAATAGTTGAGCAGTCGCCCCGGCTGCGAACGCTGGCAATGCAGGGAATGCGCGAAGAAGATGCTCCGCAGGCTCTTGGTCCAGCGCGATGGAATTGGCAGGATGTGCGCAAAGTAGTACTGGTGCGGTTGCGCTCAATCGGTGACACCGTTCTCACGACTCCGTCGATTGTTGCGCTGCGAAGATTTCTCCCGGCTGCCCAGATTGATATCGTCCTGGAAGATTGGGTGGCTCCGCTGCTTTCCAACTTCCCGCAGGTAGACAACGTAATTACTCTCGAACGCAATAGCATGACGTCTCGAGCACGAGTTGCGCGCGCGTTGAGAGCGGCTCGATATGACGTCGCGTACAACCTGCACGGCGGCACGACAGCGACGTTCCTCTCGAGAGCCTCGGGAGCAAAGCATCGAGTTGGTTACGCCAGTTATCAATACGCACGACTTCATAATCATCTTGCGCCAATGCCACAAAAACTGTGGGGTCGCGAGAAGACGCACTCAGTCGAGCAGCAGTTAGCGCTACTGGGTTGGACGGGCGTGCCTGTCACTGACCGGCCGGCTACACAGCTGGGACTCACTCGCGAAGCGTCGGCCAGTATCCACTTACGGCTGCAACGTACAATCGGTGGAGATCGAGAATTCGCGTTAATTCATCCGGCCGCCGCATTTGCAACTAAACAATGGGCCGTCGAAAAGTTCGCCCGAATCATCGAAGAGCTGCGAGCGCGCAACGTTCCCGCAGTTGTGCTCGTTTCACCGACCGAGACGAAACTTGCAGAAGAGCTGCAACATGATTGTTCTGCTCCGATAACGCTCTTCAACGATTTGTCGCTGCCCGAAGTTACGGCACTGGCGTCACGTGCATCGATCTTCGTCGGCAACGATAGCGGTATTGCTCACATCGTTGCAGCGGTTGGCGTTCCGTCGGTTGTGATTTTCGGCTCGTCGAATCGATCACACTGGCAACCATGGGCCAAAGCTCCCGCAGAGATTGTTTTTGAAGAAATGCCGTGTCAGCCCTGTCATGGCTACTTTTGTGAGAAGTTCGACCAACCCGAGTGCATCATCCGAGTGCCTGTAGAAAGAGTCTCGGCTGCAATTGATCGCATCTTGAAAAACGGCGAGTGACGTTACCTGGACCACGCGCGGTATGCTAACACAACATCGTGTTCAAGAGATTCTTCAGAGAGCCTCAGGGCGCAGTCTCGTTGTGCTCGGTGACGTGATGCTGGACGAGTTTGTCTGGGGTGAAGTCACAAGGATTTCTCCCGAAGCGCCGATCCCGGTAGTCGACATCCGTCGAGAGTCAATTCATCTCGGCGGAGCGGCGAATGTGCTCGCCAACCTGGTTGCGCTCGGCGCAGATGCAACTGTCATAGGCGTCATAGGAGCTGACGGAGGCGGCGAGCGCCTGCGAGCGGCCTTACGTGAATCCAAGCGAAGTCAGACCGACGAGTTCCTCGTCGTTGATAAGTCGCGACCTTCAACCATCAAGACGCGGATCATCGCTCATAGTCAGCTTGTCGTTCGCGCCGATCGCGAAATGCGATCACCTATCGATGGAGAAGTAGAAGAAAAGATCATTACGAAGCTGAAAGAGGCGCTTCCAAAAGCTGACGCTCTGATCGTTTCTGATTACGACAAAGGTGTTGTGACACGCAGAATCTTAAGTGAGGTTTTGCCTCTGGCCTACGAACGAATGCCGGTGTTGATCGATCCAAAAATACGTAACTTCGATTCGTATCGTCCGGCAACACTAGTAACGCCAAATCATCACGAAGCATTGCGACTGACTAATCTGGAAGAGAATTCCGATTCGAGTTTGTTCCAGGCTGCGAAGGCCATTCGTGAGAGACTTGAATGTGACTCTGTACTGATCACTCGAGGCGATCGCGGGATGTTGTTGCTCGAGAGGGATCAGGATCCTGTTTATGTCGAAACTGCCGCGCGCGAAGTCTATGACGTTACGGGCGCCGGTGATACCGTAATCGCCACACTCGGAGCCGCTCTTGCGTCCGGCGCGACGTTGCTTGAGGCGGCCACATTGGCAAATCATGCGGCCGGAATTGTTGTAGGAAAGATTGGCACGGCCACCGCAAACTCGGACGAACTACTTGCATCCTTCACATGATCGGCAAGACGCTGCGAAGCTATCGCATTACTGACAAGCTCGGCGTGGGCGGCCAGGGTGAAGTGTATAAAGCTGTCGATTCGAAGCTTGGCCGGCCAGTCGTGATCAAGGTCCTGCCACCGGAACTCACAGCCAAGGAAGCTAACCTGAAGCGATTTGAACGCGAAGCAAGACTCGCATCTTCGCTTGATCATCCGAACATCTGCACCATCTTCGATCTCGATGAGATTGATGGCGTTCACTTCATCGCCATGCAATATGTTGAGGGCAGGAATGTGCGACAGTTAGTTGGAGGTCGACCACTTGCATTGAGAAGCGCTCTTTTGATTGCGATTCAAGTCGCAGACGCCCTGGCTGCAGCCCACTCACGCGGCATCATTCATCGCGATATCAAATCGGGCAACGTCATGGTGACGCCTTCCGGACAGGTCAAGGTCCTGGATTTTGGGCTTGCAAAACTTCTCGATGAAACCGAAGCGGCGATGACCGGGATTCACCGGACCGAGTTAACTGAAGTCGGCGTACCTTACGGAACTGCAACGTACGCCGCACCGGAACAGGCCCGAGGAGACCGTGTCGACAAACGAGCAGACATTTTTTCTACAGGCGTGTTGCTGTATGAAATGTTGACCGGCACGTGGCCTTTTCGCGGTAAAACCACAATCGACGTGCGTCACGCTGTGCTGCACTCGGCCCCGAAGCCTCTTGCGGAGATGCGCAGCGGCCAATTGCATCCCGACCTGCAGCGGATTGTGGATCGCGCAATGGCGAAAGAACCACGCGATCGGTATCAGAAGATGGAAGAGTTGCGCGACGATCTACGCAAGGTTCTTCAGGACGTAGCTGTCGCCGAGAATTCAGGTTTGCCTCTCGCTGGTGTCACACCTGAGCCACCTCGACATGTCACTGGTGCGAATCCGGTGTCGAGGGCGATGCGTTGGTTGAAGGCAATTACCAAATCTGAAGCGCCAACGTCCTCTCCAACCTTTACACCTTCTCGCAAACACGCAGTGCATGAAACTCCTTTAACAACTGTCGCGGATCAGGACAAACGGACGCTTGCAATTCTGCCGTTTCGTAATTTGAACAACGACCAGGCTTCGAACTTCTATGAGTTCTCGCTTGCTGACGCGGTCATCACCGAACTCGCAAGAGTCCGGTCGCTCGTCGTTCGGCCGTCGTCAGTTATCGCGAGGTTCCAGGGCCAACAGGTTGATCCGCGTGAGGTTGGCCGCGAACTAAACGTCAATGCGGTGCTTGCCGCAGGTTTTATTCATGCGGGCGAGCGGTTCCGCGTCACAGCTCAGCTGTTGGATGTTTTGTCTGGAGACATACTTTGGAGCGATCGCATCGACACTGCCGCAGCCGACATCATCGCCGTGCAGGACACGATTGCCCAACGAATCGTTGAAGGTCTCAGTCTTGAACTAAGCCCGGCCGAGCAAGTAGGAATTGCGAAACCGGCCACCCAGAATGCCGCAGCATACGAACAGTATCTTCGCGGTCGCGATCTCTTCGCGCGCTTCATCTTTAGGACCATTTCCCCGGATGACTGCGCCAAGGCAATCATCCACTTTGAAAGTGCGATTCAGCTCGATCCGAATTTCGCGCTTGCTTATGACGGGCTCGGCGCCACGTACGTCAATCGAGTTTTCAAAGGCTTCGGCGGCGTCGAAGATTTCGAACGGGCGGAGGCGGCTTTTAACAAAGCGCTCTCTATCGATCCAAACATCGTCGAAGCGCGCATGCTGATGGTCTTTGTCTACTTGTGGCGTGGTGAGAAACAGAAGGCTCGTGATGAAGTTTCACGCATGCGTCGTGAAGCGCCAAACGAGGCGGTAGTTCACTTTGTCAAGGCAACGTTGCACCGGTTGGATGGCGAGTATGGGCGCTCATTGAGAAGTTTCGATCGTCTGGTGCGACTCGATCCTGCGGCTCATGTTGTCGCCAGTTACAATCGGGCGCTACTCCATCTCTACATGGGACACATTGAAGAAGCAAAGAAACAGCTCGACAATGCCGGCGAACCGGAGAATCCGCTGGTTCGCACGTTCCGCGCCCTATGTCTTTACTACAGCGGTCATACTGATGAAGCAGCGGATCAGATGGAGCAGGTGGTAAAGAAACATCCAAACATGCACGGGATACGACCGTTCCTCGCAATGACGTTGAGTGCGCAGGGAAAACATGATGCTGCGCTCGCGCAGATAACTGAGGATGTGAGACGCAATGGCGAGGTTGATCCGGATATCGCTTATTCAATCGGATCCGTTTACGCGCTCGAGGGGAACCGCGACGAAGCACTCCAGTGGCTGAGCAGGGCTATCTCTTTAGGCAACGAGAATCGACCTTGCTTCGAAAGCGATCCGAACTGGGCATCGTTGAGAGATGATCCAGGCTTCATAGAGTTGATGAAAACAGTTCGCCAGTCGCACCCGAGTCAGCAAGAAAAACCTGATGCAGCACAAAACTGAACTACGCTTCCTTTCCACTCCGGCAATTAAGCTTCTTTCCCTGCTGTTCGCCCTTGTTTTAATGGGCGGAGGCGCCTCTTGGATCTCGGATCTGAGGGGTGCGCAACAAACAAGGCCTCGCCAAGTCCCAAGCCCGACCCCTTCAACATCACCCGTAGCAACTCCATCTGCGTCTCCATCTGCGTCTCCATCTCCATCATTACAACCGTCACCGTCTCCAGCACCAACACCGGTTTTGTCAAAGGCTGCTGCGAGGACAAAGACTGTTGGTGAGCTACAAGCGAGGATTGCCGAAGTCCTCAGAAAACCGGAATTCGCACAGGCGACGATCGGCGTGAAGGTCGCGTCATTGGATACGGGCCGCGTGATGTTTGAAGAGAATGCGTTCAAGCTTCTCCGCCCTGCTTCGAACATGAAGCTCTACACGGTGGCTGCCGCGCTCGATCGACTTACTCCCGACTATCGATTTGTCACTTCGGTTTATGGTTCCGCCAATCCGGATGCTGCGGGAGTGATTCGCGGCGATCTGACTGTCTATGGCCGCGGCGATCCATCGCTAGCGGCGCGGTTCAACTCTGGTGATTACTTCAAAGGAATTAACGAACTGGCAGAACGAATCGTTGCTGCTGGAGTCAAGCGCGTTGAAGGTGACCTTGTTGGCGATGAGAGTTATTTCGAAGGCCCTCAGTACGGTTCCGGTTGGGCATGGGAGGATCTAACCTGGTATTACGGCGCGGAAGTCAGCTCCTTAACTGTGAACGATAACGCTCTCGACCTGTTCGTGAAGCCGGGTGCGGAAGTCGGCAGCAGAGCAATAATCACAACTGGTCCACCGGATCCGCTGCTTACGATCATCAATCGAGTCACCACGGCCGCTAAGGGCTCGCGACGCGACCTGACAATCTATCGCGAGCTCGGCAAAGATATCGTGACGATTAGCGGCACGATTGCATTGGATGATCGGGGCTACACGGGCGGAATCGGGATCTCTCATCCCGCGCTCCTGTTCGTTTACCTGCTTCGCGACTCGCTGGCGCAGAAGGGTGTAACGATCACAGGCAAATCACGAACAACGGGAGCATCTGACGCGACCCTCCTGTCCGCAGGTACGACCATTACGTTATCGGGCAACGGCTCTTCGCCGAAACCAACGAATGGACCGCGAATCGAGATTGCAAACCGCCAGTCACCGCCACTCAGCGTGATTGCTGCACAAACACTGAAGCCAAGCCAGAACCTTTATACCGAGCTCATTCTTCGAACCCTCGGCAAAGTCGTTCCTCAGCAACCTGCGCCCCCTAAACCTATCCGCTCAAGCGAAGAGGCTGGCATCGGCGTTGTCAAATCATTTCTGAAAGACGTTGGAGTCCCGACTGAGACGCTGATTCTGAACGACGGCTCAGGCCTCTCACGCGATGATATGGTTACTGCAGAAGCAACGGTTCAACTGCTGGTGCATATGAACAAGCATCGCTACGCCCAGGCCTTTCGAGCGGCACTTCCCATTGCAGGTGTGGATGGAACATTGCGAAATCGAATGAAGGGTACGTCAGCTGAAAACAACTTGCGTGCAAAAACAGGCTCGCTAAGTTCGGCTTCGAGCCTCTCTGGATATGTAACGTCAGCCGCAGGCGAGAATCTCGTATTTTCAATCATCGTCAACAACTATCCTGAAGACGTCGAGGCTCGTTCGATCTCGGATGCTATCGGGTTGTTATTGGCCTCATTTTCGGGTCGCTCGCAATAGGACTCTTCTCGGTGTCCATTTTCGACTCTGCCATTCGTCATTCTCATGCAGAATCTGGACGAGTCGAAAGGAGATGACATGTCACTCGATACACTAATAACTTCTTGGAAAGAAGTAAGAACGGGCTTGATCAGCGAAGTAGAACAGATTCCGGTGGACCAGTTTTCGTTTCGAGCTTCCCCGGAGACACGCTCAATCTCAGAACTAATTCAGCACGTGATTGAAGCGCAGAAGTTTCTCGTCGGCGAAACGTGCCGTGCGGAATCAAATCTAATGAGGCAACATTTCACCGATCACCTCAAGGAATATGCCCCCGATGTAAGATCTGTGACCGGGAAACACGGACTGCTGGATCTGCTAGGCGCCAGCATGGAAGAAACTGAAACGAGTCTTCGCGCACTCGGTGATAGGGTGGCCGACTCGATCATGGGCTTTGACGGAAAGCCAAGGATAAAATCCGACTTCCTGAACTTCGTGATTAGTCACGAGATGTATCACCGCGGCCAGCTTACCGTTTATGAACGGCTAATCGGAATTGAGCCGCAACTGACTCAGCGTCTCAAGAAGTTCTTTGCCCAGGCTGCTGGGTCTTAAATAGATTCGGAGCTGAATGCCGCCTCGATTTACAAAATTCCACGGGTTCGGAAATGATTATCTGGTAATGGAATCTGCCGAGCTTGCTCACGTGAAGGATCTCGGCGAGTTTGCCAAAACTATTTGTCAGCGCCACGTCGGAGCCGGAGCTGATGGCATCGCCATCGTGGCTCGGGTGCAGGATGAGACTGCGGATTTTAACGTCAGAATATTCAACCCTGATGGCAGTGAAGCAAATCTTTCGGGAAACGGGACTCGTTGTGCTGCAGCTTATTTGTACTACTCGAATCTGTGGACAGCTGACAAACTGCTGCTGAGCACCAGGTCAGGAATCAAGCGGTATTTTCTTCGAGAACAACTCTCAAAAGGAAAGTACCTCTTTGACTCTGAACTCGGCGAGCCGAGATTCGATTCGGAATCTGTCCCCATGATCACTGCACAAAAAGTCGAGACAGTAATCGACTATCCAATCGTCGTCGATGGTAGGACCCTGCCGGTTACTGCATTGCAGATGGGAAATCCAAACTGCTGCATATTCGTTGACGATTTCAACTCACTTGATTGGCGAGCGATCGGCAAAGAGATTGAGAGTCACCGCCAGTTTCCAGAGCGAACCAACGTCGTGTTCGTTCGCGTGATCGATCGCGACACTATCGAGCTACGCATCTGGGAACGAGGTGTCGGTGAAACGACCGCCTCAGGCACTTGCTCGTGCGCCGGTGCAGTTGCCTCAATGAAAAAGGAAAAGACAAATCGGAAGGTGCGGGTGCTGATGGAAGGAGGCGAAGCCGAGATCCAGTGGCGCGACGATGGGCAGGTTGTGATTACAGGCACGGCTGAAGTAGTCTATAGCGCAGATTGGTTGGCCTGATTTTCCGGTCGCCCCCCAGGAATGAGTTCTTTACCGCTG
The DNA here is from genome assembly GCA_046726175.1 of Acidobacteriota bacterium. Taxonomy (GTDB): domain Bacteria; phylum Acidobacteriota; class Blastocatellia; order Pyrinomonadales; family Pyrinomonadaceae; genus PSRF01. The sequence continues at coordinate 25,431 of JBKPAC010000048.1, read as the reverse complement.
CTTTAAATGCGGGATGAAGCCCGAGAGTGGACAGAGCCCCCAATGACCTCTCCCAGTGCAGGTTTCCTGCCCCGACACTCGCTGATTCTGCTAACGCTCTTGGCAGTTCTCGTCTGCCTATCCGGCTGCAGTACAAAACTACTAAAAGAAACCGAAGCCAAGTCGGCGCCTCGAGCTCCGGAAAAGCCGAACACTCTGCCAATGTGGCTGGGTAATCCGGCAAGGAACTTTTATGGCACTGGACCCTGGTCCGGCAAGAAACTGGAGGTTGTCTGGCAATTCGAAACGAAGTGGATTAAGGGCCAGCTGCACGAGGATCCATGGGGTGGGTCGAGCTGGCCGGGCCAACCTTCGGTCGATACAAAGCACGTCTATTTCGGCTCCGCCGATGGTTATCTCTATTCACTGAATCGAGAAACGGGTGAGCTGGAATGGAGCTTCAAAACCGGCGACAGTCTAAAGGCAACGCCAACCATCGCCGGGAATCGGCTCATCGCTAGCGGTTTGGATCACTACATTTATTGCCTGAACTCGAAAGATGGAAGTCTTATTTGGAAATTCAAAACCGGTTTTGAGGTCGATTGTTCGGCTGCGGTAATTGACGGCCGGGTTTACTTCGGCGGCGAGGACGGCTTTTTCTATTGCCTGAACCTCGAAGACGGCTCGCTGATTTACAAGACCGAGAGATTGGGTTCGATGGAGGGCAGTTTCGCGACAGTCGAGGGTCGCGTCTACATCGGTACCGAACAGGGCGTCCTGTATTGTCTCTCACTTAACGACGGCTCAACAATTTGGAAGGCTACGATCGGCTCGGATTCAGACTCGACACCTGCAGTGGCAAACGGGCTGGTGATTACCGCCGCTGAGAACGCACACGTCTACGCCTTTAATCAGAAAACAGGCGAAGCCGTTTGGAAGTTCAAAGCGGAGGGCGGGTTTAATTTTGAGAAGATCGGCCGGGGGTTCTGGGCAAGTCCTGTTGTCACCAACGGCCGCGTCTACATTGGCTCGAGCAACGGGTACATGTATTGTCTGTCAGCGGCCACCGGGAAAGTGGTGTGGCAGCACGAAGTCCGCGCTCCGATTTGGGGGTCGGCGCCCGTTGTCGATGGGCGCGTCGTATTCGGAGATAAAGCCGGGTGGCTCTACACCCTTTCGGCAGAGGATGGGAAGAGAATTGGAGAGGTGAAGATTGGTGATAACATCAATGCCACACCTGCGATTCTCGATGGTCGCATCTATATCGGCGCATTCAATGGGAAGTTGTACTGTTTGAAGTAACTTGCTGGTATTCCTGATCGACAACACAATCGATGGCAAGGGAGCGAGCCCGCGGGAATTGCGCTCAGTTCTGGGCCGCCTAAAAGCGGGTCTCGAAATCCTTGTCGAGCCGTTCCATTCAGTCTCGCCCGTACGCATCCGCACCCTTTCACCGTCTCACATCATTCTCAGCGGCCAAAGTCATCCGTGGGACCAATACAGCCCAGAGTCTCTACGCGGAGTCTTTGAAATCATAAAGACGGCTCAGCAGCCGATCCTTGGAGTTTGTGGTGGCCATCAACAAATCGCGTTGGCCTATGGCGCGCCAGTGGATTTGATGGCCCGTGTCCAACCGGGGAAAGGTTACGAAGGAGCCAAGCGCGAACGCGGGTTTGGACCCATCGAGACCGATGGCGGCGCGCTGTTCAACGGTCTGCCAAAGGATCTCACCGTCTGGCATTCTCATTTCGACGAAGTCAAGGAACTCCCCCAAGGCTTTCGTCGCACGGCTTGGAACTCGAACTGCTCAATCCAGGCGATGCAGCATGAGAGCCGGCCTGTTTTCGGGGTTCAGTTCCACCCCGAGCTGTTTGATGACAGCCACCCGGACGGCCGCCAAATCATGGAAGCCTTCCTCGGTCTCTAGCCCGCTCGGAACCCCAAAACGACGATTTCCGCCAACTTTTTCTCGCTCGGACAAATTCTGTTATTTCACCACTTAGCTTTAAAACCTGTAAAACAGGGCTTGGCGCGGCGCCCGGTTACCTGGACACCGCTTGGAACCGTGTGCTAGCCTCCCAGCATGAAAAGAGCGAGCCTGATAAGCTCGCCTTTTTGCTTTCCGTGGGATTTCCAAGGGGTCGCTTTCAACGCACTGCATCAAGGATGCAAGCCCCCAACCTCGGCTGACGCTTCTCACTCCTTTGAGCCGGGGGTCGAGTCATAGGAAAGAACGGACTCGCGCTGGGCGCTGAAAGCAGCAATACAAAACTTTCGGACAGGAGAACCGAACAGCATGAGACACCTCTTCGGTGGTAGTGCGGTAGTCGCCACAGCGATTCTCGCAGGCTCGTTAGTATTTTCACCCACTCGTTTAGAAGCCGAAACCCTTTCAGTCCAGTTTAATCAAAAAGTCCAAAACGCAAGATTCGACGATATCGTTGAAAGTGGTCTTTCAATCGGTGTAATGGGCACATCATCCAGCGCAATCGCAGGCGAGACCCTTGCCAGGGCCATTGAAGAAATAGCTGAGCCAGCCAGCCCGTACATCGCTACCGCGTACACGCTGCGTGGACGCACCGCAAGCGGACGACCAGTAGCCAAAGGCTTGATTGCAGCCGATCCACGAGTTCTTCCGTTGGGTTCCAGAGTTCGCATTGATGCCGGGTCCTTTAGTGGGGAATACCTGGTGGCCGATACCGGCGGCGTCATTCGCGGCAAACGTATCGATATCTGGACTCCAAGTAATCGCGAGGCATTCAGATTCGGCAAGCGAACCATCAAACTCACTGTGCTGAGCTACGGTCCGCGGCGTCTGAAGACAAAGAAAGCCAAGCTGTAACAGAGTAAAACAAACTGAGCGGTTAACGGGGCAAGGTCAACAGACCTTGCCTTTTCCTTTTTAGTGGCCATCCGCGTTAATCCGCGGCCGCTTTTCCTACTCCCATCGGTTCTCGGGTCCGTCAGTGTTAAGATGGCCCCTCCGATGACCTCTGAATATTCAGCGAAGGACGACTCAGCGTTTCCGGCTCCGCTTGTCGAGGTTAGGCGGGGTCCGATTATCGAGTCGCGTCACCGCGGGCACGTCGTTGTGCTCGAACCCGAAGATTCTGTGGTGGCTTCGCTGGGTTCACCTGAGACAGTCACCTACATGCGGTCCTCGGCGAAACCGCATCAGGCAATCCCATTGGTCGCGTCAGGAGCAGCGGATCGGTTCGGCTTTGACGAACGTGAGATCGCACTCGCCAGTGCGTCACATAACGGTGAGCCCATTCACACCGAAACGGTCGCCTCAATGCTGAACAAGATCGGGATTGAACCCGACGCTCTGAAGTGCGGTGTACACGAACCGTATGGCCAGGATGTAGCTCGCAGTATGAGAGAGCGTGGGGAGAAGCCGAACGTGCTTCACAATAATTGCTCGGGTAAGCATGCCGGGATGCTCGCACTCGCACTTCATCTTGGTGCGCCAACGGATACTTACGACCATCCCGAGAACCCCGTGCAGGTCGCCATTAGGGATTGCGTATCGCAGTTCTCCGGAGTGCCGGCGAATAAGATTCCGACCGGCATCGATGGCTGTGGTGTTCCTGTGTTCGCAGTCAGTCTGAAGGCGATGGCACTGATGTACCTGAGACTAGTCTCACCGGCGAAAAGCTTTGACGATAAGACTCGATGGGCGAGCCGTCGGATTGCGGAAGCCATGGTGAAACACCCTGAATTAATCGGCGGAACTAAAGATCGGCTTGATACGGAAGTGATGCGGGCGGGCGGCGGTCGTGTGTTATCCAAAGTCGGCGCAGAAGGTGTTTACACGATGGCCGTCTTTCCATGTGAGAAGTGGCCAGGTGGCTTGGGAATGGCACTCAAAATCGAGGACGGCGATGATCTGCGCGCGCGACCGACTGTCGTTATCGAGGCACTGCGACAGCTCGGAGTTCTGTCAGATGGTTCGCTTGAAGCTCTTGCAACCTACCGCTCATTTGTACTGCGGAATCGCCGTGGGGAACAGGTAGGAGAAGTTCGAGCACGATTTGAGCTCGTCAAAGGCAACGCATGAAAGAATCTCAGGCTAAAGAATTGCGAGACGCCTCGTTGCCACCGCTGGCTCGTTTCGAGGATGGCCAGGTAGACGTTGATTCTGTACCCGATGTCATCCAGTGGTTCATCGATCATGATCCGCGAGTCGCAGTAATCCGGCATCCGCGGGTCGATGAAATTTTCCAGTGGAAGCAGCAACAGACTGAAAGTGAAGGTGAGAAGGTTTTCCACTTCAATCGTGCTGAAGATCGTCTCGCGATCGGCATCATCCAAGCTCTTGCGGAACATCCGACAGAACGTGATCTGCACGCATGGATCGGTCAGCTCATAAACGCACTCGACGGCGCGTCCAAGGCAAATGAGGCTACTGCGGAGAAATATCGACTTGACCTCCGCAACTCAACTTCGACGGTTACCGAAGCGCAAAAGATTCCTTTCCAGCGAGGAAAACGTGAGTTCCTGATGAATTGCTGGATCGAGACTCTCTGTACCGCCGAAGCTCGCGTGCTGGGTTGGCTTTACCAGGAATTCTACGGCCGTCCTTTTGCTCCGTAATTCTTGCTTTCCCAATATGAACAGCGAATTGCGCGCTCTGTTTCCCATCACTCAGCGCGCGATCTATCTGAATCATGCCGCAGTATCACCTCCGCCACTTCCAACGATTCAGGCGGTTGAATCGCAGCTGCACGATGTAGCGCAAAACGGATCTCTCAACTATCGAAGTTGGCTGAAAGTGAGACAGGACGCGCGTGCCCTTTTGGCATCGATGATCGGCGCACGTGCTGAACAGATCGCCTTCGTCCGCAACACCTCAGACGGACTTTCCACGGTGGCAAACGGACTGAGATGGCGCGACGGGGACAATATCGTTACCTTTCGCAACGAGTTTCCTTCGAATATCTATCCGTGGCTTCGCATTCACCAAACCACCGGAGTTGAACTCCGTTATTGCGAGGAACACAACGGACGAATAGATCTCGCTGAACTCTGTAATCTCATCGACAACAGAACACGTGTAGTCGCGCTTAGCCACGTTCAGTATGCGTCTGGGTTCCGGGCAGACTTGGAAAAGGTAGGAAAAGCCGCTCGTGAACATGGAGCCCTATTTGTGGTCGACGTTATCCAGTCGCTCGGCGTTCTGCCGATCGATGTTGAAACTGAATACGTCGACGTCGCAGCAGCTGCCGGACATAAATGGCTGCTGACACCCGAGGGAATCGGAATTCTCTACTTGTCCGAACGGGCGCTGGTGCAAGTAGAGCCCACGCTCGTGGGCTGGACCAGTGTTCCAAACCCGGAGGACTACAACAATTTCGAACAAGGCTGGAACGCAGGAGCGCTTCCCTGGGAAACTGGTACGTACCCCTCTTCGCTGATGTACGGCTTGAGGACTAGTCTCGAGTTGCTTGTTGGAATCGGCGTAGAAAAGATAGCCCGCTACCTGGAAGAGCTCGGTGACTATTTGTACGACCGCCTTCGGGGTTCGCAGTACGAGGTAGTTAGCTCACGCGAAAGGCACGAGAAATCTCAGATCTTTAGTATTCGCAGCCGTCAGGGCCTCACTCCAATGTCATTGTTTCAACAACTGCGGGCGCAAAGCATCGTAACGGCGCCCAGAGGTAACGCCCTACGTATCGCGCCTCACGTCTACAACACGAACGAGGAAATTGATCGGCTCATAGCAGCACTGCCGTAGTTTCCGCGTAACAGTCGTCCTCCCTGCGAGCGATAATCGTTCGTCTGTACTCTCCGCGTTGTACTAAACAAATACGACTGCCGCCGAGCGGCAACAACAGTTCCCTGGCTTTCAAGTGGCTGAGGGAACCCAAATGGTAAGGTTTTTTACGGAGTCCGCTGGTCAGGAAGTTTGATAGCTGATGGCACGGACGTTGCGAAGCCAATACACGAACAAGAAGGGTAGATAAGGGTAAATCGGGTCAGGCTCTGAAACTGCGGTGAGTGGAGGCTTTGGGGGAGGCATCCTCTCACATTTGAAAAGTGGATATCAGCTCTTTCGGGGGAACGGAGTTGCCGTTCACCACGCAGTTGATGGGCAAAATAGGCGGAGCTGCTGATTGTCGTCCTGATCGAGGCTTGGGGGAGCCTCCCAGGAAATATCAGCAGCCCGCAGCTTTCGTAGGGACTTTCACTTTGTGGAAGTCCAAAAGGGACTTTCACTTTGTGGAAGTCCAAAACGAGAAGGGCGCGATGGCTGAGGCCACCGCGCCCTTCTTCTTTTGTCCCCATCCTTAGTTTCGCTCGCTCAACAACCGCGCCGGGTCTGTCTGCGGAGTCATGTCGTCGAGGTTTAGACGTAGCATGCCACCCGCGTCCGAGAAGGCGTCAGCGGTGGTCTGACGCGCCCGCCGGCGGTTGAATAGAATTGCCCCAATCAGACCGCCCAAACCAAAACACGTAATCAATGTCAGGCCCGACGCTTTGACGACCGCTACCAGGACACCCAGCGTTGTCTCTGCGTAGCGTTTTTCGGCTTCCTTCAACCAGTAAGGATTGTCGCCCAGCCATTGAACAACTTGTTCGTACTTGACCTGGTCGATTAGCTCGGTGGCGGTCTGTTCGCCGGGAGCGTCAAACACAAAAACGCCGTAATTGCCGACGCGGCGGTACGAGGTCGGAACTCGTTGGTTTTGATTTTTGAGTTCCTGAATCTTGCTAAGGATGAGCCGATCGTTGTCACCCGCAAGCTGGGGTGTGTTGAATTCGACCAGGAGCATCTTCGCTTGACCGTACTCGGCGAGGACAGCGTCAGCATCGCCGGCTGGATCAAGGAACACCAGGACAGGTTCGTTCGGCACAATCGACTGAACCGACTTGATGCTTGACACGTAAACGGCGCGCTTCTGTGCGTTGGCCCAATCCGGTAGGTGCTTTATCACGACCGGGATGTCGCCTTCGCCCTTATCCAGCTTCTCAGCGAATAGTTTCGCGAGTTCGGTAGTTCCGGCGCCGCCATTGCTCGAAACTAGAACGAATGTGCTGCCTTTGAAAAATGCGACTTCAGTGGGGGAGTTCAAAGAAGTAGTCCCCACTACCCCATCAAACGCCAACTCAGCCGCGCGACCGGATTTCCGCAACTCACGCGCTGTAACGCTGAGCAACGAATAAGCATCGGCATCTTTTCGAAACTGAATCAACTGAACGATTAAAGTTTTTCCATTCTGATCCTGATATTCAGTCTCGCCGCTCAAGAGGTCGGTATTCGCGATGCCTACCGCATCAAAAAAGCCTTGGCTCGTCAGACTAGCCGGCCCCTTCACTTTAGAAACCTGACGAAATTCACCTAACTTTGCGGGAAAAAGTTTCGCGACAGCAGCCGCTGGCGGATCCGCGAAAACAGAGGCAAAGCTCAACAGCACCAACAGGCTGGACGCCACGAGATTTGACAGACACTTCAGACGCAATATTCACCCCTTTTGGCTTAGAAACCAGGGAGCATTGGATGTTCCCAACCAGCGATTCGTTCGCGCGTTCTTAGGCAGTTTAATTCCAGCGGCGTAACTGGTGCAAAAGCAAGTCAGCGTAATGACGTGGGTTGCTGATGTTATGCAGAATCGTCGTCCCACCAACTTCACTGGCATTGTCCACAATTACGTCGCCGAACCCCAGCATTCTTTGAAAAACGGAAGCTGAAACCGTAACGTCTTGGATCTTGCTTAGAGGGATATTTCGGGTGGTCCGCGCTATCAAACCAGTATCGATTTCAAGCGTCGAGTCGGTGACGCTGTAACGGATCATGTTGCGCCTTATGTGGTAATACGCCGGAATGAGAAGCAGGGCCAGGCCGATAGGAATCGAGATGTAGGCCGGTACGTCTATTAGCGCAAGTAGGAACACGATCGTGATTGCGCCCAACATGGCGAGGACATATCCGAGTTTAATGAAGATTAACGTCGGGCGAACTGTAAAGACGGTATGCTGTGCGTCGGGGTCAGCCACAGGTAGTCCCGATTGCGTTCGCGCGATACGAGTAGCTTCGGGATCGGCGGCAGGCGAGCCGCAATTCGAGCAAAACCTGACACCGGGAGCCACATAAGAACCACAATTGGAACAATGCATAATCTGAGCTACCTCAAACGGATGTGTTCAGCAGAAAATGACGATCGGAGTTCTGATACGCAAGGTAATATACCTAAACATAAAACGAGGCGGAACCCGTCACAGGTTCCGCCTCTCTTCTTTCTTCTCGTTTGACTGTCGGTCTGAGCTTACTGGCTCAACAACTGGAGCCTGCCGTCAGGAAGTCTCACCGCAAAGACACTTGGCTCGTAAATGCTCAACGGCGCCGATTTCTGCATTGCTGCAATCTTGTCGGGCGACAACATATTCGCGCCTTGCGCCGCAAGAGGATCGCGAATCAGTGAGTATCGCTTCGAAATCCTGCGAACGTACTCTATCGTTTCTGAGTAAGGCGGAATGTTGTACCCATACTTCATAACGGCGCCCTCTCCCGCGTTGTACCCAGCGAGCGCTAGAGGAATATCACCGTCGAAGGTATCAAGAAGAAAGCGCATATACCGCGCTCCGCCTTCGATGTTCTGCTTCGGATCGAAGATATTTCGCACTCCAAAACGAACGGCAGTTCCAGGCATCAACTGCATCAGTCCTCGCGCACCTTTCGGTGAGATCGCATTACGCTTGAATGTCGACTCCTGATGCATGATTGCGTAGAGCAGTAACGGATCGACTGAATTACGCTTTCCTGATTCCACTATGAAGCTGTCGACATTTTCGTCGCCGGTCGTGAAGCCCTCGAGTCCATTCGTGAAATTCAAACTCGCCGGTTGAGTGAGCGGTGCATTTGTCGGCGTGTAGATCAGGTTCTTCGACGAGGTTAACTTTCGAGGACGAGTCTTGTTCGATGCAGGTGCCGGCACCTCGATCTTCACAGCGCCGGCGAAATCAAAATTATCAACTTGATAAGGCGTGGGGTTCTGAGCCGCAGCCGGCGCCACGAGCGTAAAGACAATAGCAATTACTGGGATCAAAAATTTCATCTCGTTTTGTAGCGCGGCTAGTTCTGGTTGCGGTTGGGGCAGGTACAGATTCGAAGTGCCTGATAGCCTGCTATCTCAAGGCACAAAGATACTAGCACGGCTGTTTAAATATGGCTAACGTAGTTATAACCCGCTCATTTCAGGCCGTTTTTCCGCGGTTTTGGGTCCGTGGGCGCGCTGAATACCGGGTCGGCTTGGTCAACGTCCGCCACAGCGGAGTCTGTGATTGTCGATTTCCTATTGCCGATTTTTCGTCTACCGGGAACGAACGATCGAAAATCGCCAATCGAAAATCGACAATCACAAACCCTCTTGACAACGGTAGTATGATACCCGCGCCCTTGAGCACTGTCTCACTTTCAAATTAACCCGCGCGCTCTGCGCGCCTCACAAAAGGAAACAAAAAATGAAGAAGGTATTGACCCTCACTCTCTCACTGCTTCTACTCTTTTCAGTTGAAGCGCTGGCTCAGAACGCTGGCTCATCAAGCTCAAACAACAAGACCGCAGCTGGCAGTACGCGCAAGCGCGGGCCGGTCTTCCGTGCGACTAAAGATCAGATCAACCAGGCTCAAGCAATCCTAAAGGAGCGTGGATTCTACGGTGGCGGACAGACTGGGAAACTCGACGACGCAACTCGTGAAGGGTTGCGGAAGTATCAACAAGCCGAAGGCCTTAAGACAACCGGAACTCTCAACCGAGCGACACTCGAAAAAATGGGTGTCGCCTTAACTGACAAGCAAAAGACCATGTGATGAGTTTCTCCTTCGGGAGGAATTTGCCGAAGGGAGACCTCCGGCAAATGAACGCGAGCGCGCGTTCTGGGGGGCATTACGCGCGCTCGCGTCTCGTGACTAGTTCTGTACGGGCGTCTCTTCGTGAGCGAACCTACCATCAACGTGAGGATACGGTCGCGTGACCGTGATGTGAGGGATGGTGAACTGAAAAAAGGGGCGCCCCACCGAGAGACGCCCCTACAGAATTAGCACGCTCAAAAAGTAACTACGCAGTGTTACTAGCAGCAAGAATCTTTTCGACCACCCCATAGCTCGCTCGTAACGCTTCGTCGAGCCGCTCAGTTTGATTGCCGCCGCCTTCGGCCATATCAGCTTTGCCGCCGCCTCGACCGCCAACAATCGGAGCCAGTTCCTTGATCACCTGGCCCGCTGGAACTTTCTTAGTTAGGTCGGGCGACGTCCGCACGATGAGCGATACTTTCCCTTCGCCGCTGCGGCCCAGCACCACGACCCCCGACTTGATCCGGGCAAGAAGTGTATCTGAAAGCTGTCGCATCGCCGCTGCATCTAAACCGCTGGCCGCGCGAGCCAACACACGTACACCGGAGACTTCTTTTTCTTCATCGCCGTTTGATGAAGAACTGCCGGCGGCTCCGCTAGCAATCTTCAGTCGAAGCTCGTCAGCTTCACGCCGGGCTTTCCTGAGTTCCTCCTGCAATTTGGCGATAACGGAGGTCAGCTCTGAGCGTGAGGTCCGCAGGCTGCTCGTTACCTGGTCCACCAACAGCTCGTCTTCACGGAACCTTTGATACGCGTCGATTCCGGTGATTGCTCGGATCCGACGCACTCCTGATGCGATTGATTCGTCGCTGGTGATCTTAAAAACGCCAATGTCCCCAGTTGCTCGAACGTGTGTCCCGCCGCACAACTCTCTGGAAAAACCTGGCACGGTCAGTACACGCATCATGCCGGCGTACTTTTCACCGAACAGAGCCATGGCGCCGGAGCGAATCGCCTCTTCAACTGGCATGATGTCGGTCTGCACAGATACATTTCGCAATACCTGATCGTTGACAAGTCGCTCGATTTCCGCAGTCTCAGCGTCAGTTAGCGGCTGGTAGTGAGTGAAGTCGAACCGCAGGTAATTCGGCGCAACAACTGAACCGGCCTGCTTCACATGACCACCGAGCACTTCACGTAGCGCCGCGTGCAGCAAGTGCGTTGCGGTGTGATTTCGTCGAATCGCGTCTCGCCGCTCGGCATCAACCTGAGCGACGACAACATCACCGGTACGCAGTGACCCGCTTTCAACCTTCACGTAATGAACTATCAGCCCACCAACAGGGGATTGCGTATCTTTCACAACAACATGCGTATTCGCGGTATCTAGCGTTCCCGTATCCCCAACCTGACCTCCAGACTCTGCATAGAAGGGAGTTCGGTCAAGCACCACTTCTCCTTCCTCGCCGGCAGCGAGTTCCTTAACTTCATCCTCACCTCGAATGATGCTAAGCACTTTCGCATCATCGATCCTGGTGCCACCGTAACCCGTAAATTCGTTGCTACCCCGCGCGGATGTTTCCCCGTAGATCGGTCTAATCTTTCCGGGTGCGTCCGAAGCCTCTCGCTCCGCGGTGTGCTGAATGTCTTTGAGCGCGGTATCGAACGATTTGGCGAACTCGTCTTCTCCGATGAAAAAGCCTCGCTCTTCCAAACCAACGCGAATCAAGTCGCGTGGTGTTCCATACGTGTCGTAAAGACGAGCCAAGTCTGTGAATTGAGGTAGCGAGCCTTCGGGAGTTCGGTTCAGTAGTTCCTCCAGCTTCTGAAGACCTATAGTCAATGTCGTCCCGAAGCGCTCTTCTTCAAGCTTGACCATTCGCTCGATGAAATCTCGCGATGACTCGAGCTCGGGATAAGCCTCATGCATTTGGTCCACCACAAAGTTCGTTACTTTGTAGAAGAACTGATCGTCGAACCCGAGGGTGTGGCGGCCGTGATAGATCGCTCTGCGCATGATCTTTCGCAGGACGTAGTTTCTGCCTTCATTGCCAGGCAGGATACTGTCGGCGATTGAAAAAGCGGTTGCGCGAGCATGATCAGCGATCACGCGCATGGCAAACCCTTCCGCAGTTTCGGGCTCGTAGTGACGGTCCGCGAGCTTTGCGGTGAATTGAATAATCGGCTGGATCAAATCCGTATCGTAACTCGACGTCACGCCCTGGAGGATCGCGGCGATTCGTTCCAGACCCGCACCTGTGTCAACAGACGGTTTTGGCAACTCGGTCTGGACAATCTCACCGGTCTCTGTGCGAGTCCGCTCGAACTGCATGAAGACGAGGTTCCAAAATTCGAGAAAGCGCCCCTTGTCTCCTCCCTCGATAAATGCTTCAAGCGAAAATTCTTTTCTATCGAGCTCGGTCCACTCACCAGTTGCGCCTTCAGGAAACCGAAAGTCGCGAGCGAAGTGTGCGAGATCAATGAAGATTTCCGAGCATGGCCCACATGGTCCGGTGTCAGCCATCTGCCAGAAGTTGTCTTTCTCACCTAGACCATAAATACTTGAATCCGGCAAACCAGCAACTTCTCGCCAAAGCGTGCGAGCTTCCTCATCATCGCGGAATACCGAGACGCGCAGGTGTTCCGCTGGCATTTGCAAAACTTCGGTGACGAACTCCCATGCAAGCCTGATCGCTTCGCGTTTGAAGTAGTCTCCAAACGAAAAATTTCCAAGCATCTCAAAGAAGGTGTGATGCCGGGCTGTCTTTCCGACCTCATCAAGGTCGTTATGTTTTCCTCCGGCCCGCACGCACTTCTGCGACGAGGTGGCGCGGACGTAATCTCGCTTTTCGAGTCCCAGAAAAACGTCTTTGAATTGGTTCATTCCTGCATTGGTGAAAAGCAGGGTAGGGTCGTTGGCAGGCAGGAGCGGACTCGAGCGCACCCGCGTGTGCCCGTAACGCTCAAAAAAGTCCAGAAAAGTCTCTCGGATTTCGTTTCCAGTCATGTCCTCAATTCAACTGTCACGGAGTTTAGCATGCGCGTTCAGCGGGCGGGAAATACGGCTTTTTCTGGCAATTCGCGTCGACGACGATTCTGCGCATTGACTGCATAAGCTTTGATCGCTACAGTAATCCCAAACCGCAGCTTGTTGTATTTGAAACGTGAGCCATCTCTCCCGATGATCACCTGGAGGGCCCTGGCCGCAGAATCTCAGCCGTACTCCCCCGGTTAGCCGCTTCCACAGTCCCAGTGACGCAGGCTGGATCCTAGGTGATTATGCTCGACCATTCTCTCCTCTGATCGTGAATAACAAGCTGAGTTGGACTCGTCTCCTCAATAGGGAAAGCGCCCGGTTGTCTCAACAGAAAGGATCCGGGGTTTCGTTTAGGGAACACGGGAGGCTGCAATGGTTAGACCTTTTCCACGCAAGAGTGAGCGTCACGGTAGTCATTTGTCAGGGCAGGATGAACGGTGGTTTGAAACATCGTCCTCAAATGAAATTTCAGCGGCAAGTCTCTGGGGACTGGATGAGGAGGTCAGCTTCAGAAGCAAGGCGAACAGTGTGAAGTCTGGGAATGCGCCCGAGGCTGCCAACTTAAATAGCGTTAAGTGGTACGACCATCCGGATTACCAACAACCACTAAGAAGTTCTGGATCACAAGCAGCCAGTCGCGAGCCGGGTTGGTGGGCCAAACCAAACCTAATGGAAGAGGCGGACGAGCTCACAAAGACTGAATCATCAGAAGGCCACGTTGAGATTCCTACATTAAACGGAACCCAGATTGGTCCAGAATCCGATGCTATGACCGATGAAGACGATCTGGACGAAGACACGTTGATCACACAACCTGTCACGGCGACAATTCTAGAATCTGAAACGTACGGTGAAGCCCAGCAACTGGTACCAGTCGAACAAACCGAAGCGATCGAAGAAGAGGTCCTTTCTCAGCCGGAGAAGAAACAGGAGGCTCCCATCCGCGTGCTGGATGAATCAGCAGAGCTCCCGAGCGAAGCGTCGTTTGCCACTGTGAGGCTTGCCGAGCCGGTAAAAAGTCCGCGTGTTTTGGATGAGTCGACAATCCTGCCAAGCGAAGCGTCGTATGCCACTGTGAGGCTTGCCGAGCCCGTAAAAAGTCCGCGTGTTTTGGATGAGTCGACAATCCTGCCAAGCGAAGCGTCGTATGCAACTGTCGCTTTAAATAAGCCCGAAAAGCCGCGTTCCCGGGTGCTCGATGAATCAGCTGTTCTGCCGAATGAGGCCTCTTTTGCTACTGTTCCTCTGTATCAAACCTTAGGCGCGTCGTATTCCCCCGGAAGCGAGTTTGTTCATAAAGTCGCGTCCGGAGTGAGACGATCATTCCCAATAGTTTTGTTGGTGGCTGTGTGTGCTGCCGTCGTAGTGTTCAGCGTGAAGTACAAAGCCACTCTCGGGCTTTCCGATTCTGTTGGCGAGCCGCAAGCATCTCATTCGTTAGCAGCTGAGCCTCAGGTCAAACCCGTTACAAAAACGGAAGCGCAAGTAACTCCGTCGCACCCGATCGCGGTTTCGAGAGATTCGAACCCGACCGTGCAGCCTGAGAACCCGGCGGTGCCCGTAGCTACGCGTGTTGCTCCCGCGCCAAAACCAGAGACCCCGAATATCTCCGACGCGCAGAAGCGAAGTTCCTCGGACGGAGCTCGGGAAACCGACAAACCGAACTTGACGAAGCGCAAAGCTGAACCTGCAAAGACTGCTTCCGTATCCGACGGAACGCGAAGAGAAAAACCTCCTGCGGCTCCAGCCATTTCGGAAGAAAAGAAAGTGGCGCAGGAATCGAAGCCTATATCTTCAGGCGGAGGCGAACGACCGCGTAGAGTTAAGCCCGAGGGCGATTCTCAGGGCACTTCAACGCCAAAACCGAAAGTCATTGAGTGGCCGTAGGGACCGTGTGAACTCACTGTTCGTCGTCGAGGTCGGTTGAGCTTGCGCGTCGCACCTTCTCACTGACGAGCTCAAAAGCAAAGCCTTGCCTCAATAGGTGATCGAAAAGCTTTTTCGCATCCTCACGTGACTGTGGCCGCCCGCGTAATCGAATCCGCTTCTCGATCGCGCGATCGATCAACTCTTCCTCTGGAGTCTCACCATAAACAAGATCAAGAGCTTCGTCAGCAATTTCCTGATCAACCTTCTTCATCATTAATGCTCGCTTCAGCCTCTGACGGCCCACCGGTCTTTGTCTGACTTTTAACGAGGCATAACCAAACGCATACCGCTCATCGTCGAGATAGCCGTAGTCGCGAAGCTGCGAAATCACAGCTTCAACAGCAGGCTTCGTAGTGCCACGAGCAGACAACAATCGCTCGCGAAGCTCAGCAATTGAACGTGGCTTGGCCGCTAACAATCTTACGGCACGTTCAAACGTACGCTTCCGAACTTTTTCTGGCGTGAGATCCTGTTTAGCTACTCTTTCTGCCATGCAAATAGAATTATGGACTAGCTCGGCTTTGCTTTTCTATTGTCTTGATTACTCGTAATCTGAAATGTATGGAAGGACTGTTAGTAATCGACAAGGCTCCAGGTCCAACATCGCACGATGTTGTCTCTGAAGCGCGAAGGATTCTTCGAGAGCGACGAATTGGTCACACTGGTACGCTTGATCCGTTTGCGACGGGCGTGCTGGTACTGCTTGTCGGTCGCGCGACGAGACTCGCGCAGTTCATCACTCCCAGCGATAAAGAGTACGAAGCGATCATTCGCCTGGGTTACGCAACGGACACTGGTGATGTAACAGGAAGACCAATCCAAGAGACCAGAAACGCGCCGATGTTTTCTGAAGCGGAGTTCGAAGCAGCGTTCAAGAGTTTAACTGGTGACATGGACCAGGTTCCACCGATGTATTCAGCAAAGAAGAGGCAGGGTCACCGCCTCTACGAACTTGCGCGACGTGGACTGGATGTTGAGCGGCCTTCGGTAATGGTGTGCATTCATGAATTCGAACCGATCAAGCGTGACGGTTCTCTGCTGAAAGACAATCACGACGGAACTACCGACTTGAAGGTGCGGGTGCGATGTTCAGCCGGAACTTATGTCCGTACCTTAGCCGAAGATTTCGGCAAGCGACTCCACACAGGTGCTCATCTGGCCGAGCTCAGGCGCACACGTGTCGGATCGTTTGGGCTCGAAATGGCCGTGACTGTTGAGCAGCTCAAAGTCAATGTAGTTGAACATGCGTTAGGCAGGGTTCTCAGACCAACAGACGCAGCGCTCTCACACATGCCTTTTGTGCATCTAATGGCTGACGAAGCGAGCCGGGTACGGCATGGCCTGGACATTCGAGTGGAGTCCGCAGGCTGGCCCGATGAAGCTAGATTGAGACTACTTGATCAAGAGGGCAATCTACTGGGAGTAGGTTATTTTGACGAAAAGAAACATCAGTTGCATCCGAGTGTTGTGTTGTCCGGTGAAAAATAAGCATTGACTTGCTCCCTTAGACCGTGTGCTATACTGGTTGACAGCTGATGGGAAGCGCGCAGCTTCCGAATGTAATCCCTCTCTCAGCGCCTCCCACTTGTAACAGTTCATTGAGAAATCGTGCCTCGAAGATGCGGCGTACGCTACGCGCGCGTGGCCCCATATCGAGGGACGCTCAGGACGGGCGTGGCCTATCCCCACACGCTATCCCCGCGCGAAAGGCCGATGAGGTTTGTAACAAGGCTATGGAAGAGCAGGATGGCAACAACAAGTTTAACATCAGTGAAAGGTTGGAAGACCTTCGCCGCCAGCACGAAGCCCTGCGGTGGGAAGGAAGCTTCCGTGATTATTTCGAGTTAGTAACTCAGAATCCGCGTATTGCCCAACTCTCTCACGCACGCGTGAACGATATGATTCATGCTGCCGGAATAGAGAGGTTGAATGAGGGCACGCATCACGAAATAATCTCCTATAACTTTTTCGCTCCAGAATTGTTTGGCATTGAAGAACCAATTGCCAAACTGGTCGAGTATTTCAAGTCGGCAGCCCAGCGGCTTGAAGTGCGCAAACGTATTCTGCTCTTGATGGGCCCAGTTGGCGGCGGCAAGTCAACCATCGTCAACATGCTCAAGCGTGGAATGGAAGACTGGACCAAGACTGACGGCGGCGCAGTCTATGCGATCAAAGACTGTCCCATGCACGAAGAACCTTTGCATCTGATTCCTCATCAGCTGCGAGGGGAGATCGAAAAACACTACCGTATCTATATCGAAGGCGATCTCTGCCCGCAATGCCGCTACTCGCTCGAACACACGTACAACGGAAGACATGAAGACGTTCGCGTGCAGCGCGTTGTCTTTTCCGAGAAGGAACGTGTAGGCATTGGTACTTTTTCGCCGAGCGATCCCAAGTCGCAGGACATCACGGAGCTTACGGGTTCGATCGACCTCGCTACGATAGGTGAAGTCGGCGTCGAATCCGACCCGCGTGCGTATCGCTTCGACGGCGAGCTGAACATCGCCAACCGCGGTCTGATGGAGTTCGTCGAAATGCTGAAGGTGGATGAAAAGTTTCTCTACAGCCTTCTGACACTTTCTCAGGAACAGAGCATAAAAACCGGGCGCTTCGCGATGATCTACGCTGACGAGGTGATTCTTTCACACTCGAATGAAGCCGAGTACATAGCGTTCGCCGGCAATCGCAAATCTGAAGCGTTACAGGATCGAATCATCCTGGTTCGCGTTCCTTACAATCTGCGCGTTTCGCAGGAAGAGCGAATTTACGACAAGCTGCTGCGCCAGTCTGAAGTACTGCGCAATGTGCACCTCGCACCCAACACTTTGAAAGTAGCGGCGATGTTCGCTGTGATGACGCGGTTGGAAGAACCGAAGCGTCAAAATGTCGATATCGTCAAGAAGATGAAGCTCTACGATGGCGAGGACGTCGAGGGTTACAAGTCGAAGGACGTACGGGAACTGAAAGACGAGACTGTTCGCGAAGGCATGGATGGCATCAGCCCTCGCTACATCATCAACAGACTGTCCAGCGCACTGGTCCGCGACGGAGTCACGTGCATCAATCCCATCGACTCGCTTCGGGCGATCAAGGACGGATTCGAACAACACACTGGAATCAGTTCCGATCAGCGTGAGCGCTACCTGAACCTGATCTCGGTTGCTCGTAAGGAGTACGACGAGTTAGCAAAGATCGAGGTCCAACGTGCCTTCGTATATTCATTCGAAGAAATGGCGCGCACGATGTGCAATAACTACCTGGACAACGTCGAGGCGTATTGCAACAAGGAACGCATCAAGGATCCCATCACCGAAGAAGAGATGGATCCGGACGAGCAGTTAATGCGGTCGATTGAAGAGCAGATCGGAGTCACTGAAAACGCAAAGAATACTTTCCGTCAGGAGATTTTGATTCGCATCTCGTCTTACGCTCGCAAAGGTAAGCCATTTGAATACAACTCGCATGAGCGACTGAAAGAGGCGATCGAGAAGAAGATCTTCGCGGACTTGAAAGACGTTGTGAAAATCACGACCTCAGCCAAGACTCCGGATCCCGATCAGTTGCGCAAGATTAATGAGGTTGTGGATCGTTTGGTTAAGGAGCACGGATACTGCCCCGTTTGCGCCAACGAACTGCTGACGTACGTGGGCACGTTGTTATCGCGCTAAACTGAACCGCGTCACGAGACTGGCGACAGACCGCCGCATAAACAACGCCCGCGCTCTCGAGTCTTTTCAGAGTGCGGGCGTTATGATCATAGGCTAAATGAAGAAACGTTACTGGATAGCTGGTGCGATGACGGCGGGGGTGGCTGCGAAGCTCATGATGCGGCCACGAGACGTCGACTGGCGGGAAAACCGCGACATCATTTTTCATTGCGAGTACTCGCGGTTCGCTGATGTCAACGGAACTCGTGTGCATTTTCAGGATGCGGGAGACCTCGATGGAGTTCCGCTGGTGTTAGTGCATGGATTCGCCTCATCGACATTGGTGTGGAGTAAAGTTTTCCTGAGGCTTGCTGACGAAGGATTTCGTGTTCTGGCTCCGGACCTCCTGGGCTTCGGCTACTCGGAAAAACCGCGGCGCGGTCAATACACGATCGAGGCACAGGCAAAGACTTTGATTAGCCTGCTGGATCGGTTGGAAATCAGCAAAGTCGTACTCATCGGCAGTTCATACGGCGGCGCGGTGGCCGCAACGTGCGCGTTGGACTATCCGGATCGCGTGCAAAAGTTAATTCTGGTCGGCGCTGTGAATAACAACGCGCCTCTTAAGTTTTCGTTAATGCGTTTGTTTGGCTCTCCCGTCCTTGGCGACGTGTTCGCGCCGCTCCTGATTGGCTCGCGCCGTTTATTGAAAATGCGCATGAAGAGGGTATATGACCGCCATTCATGGGTTCTTGATGAACGAAGGGTGGAGGCACGTCATCGACCGTTGCGAACGAAATCAACTCAGCGAGCAATCATCCGTACTGTTCGTGGATGGAACGCCGAGCGTGTTTCGCTCGACGCACCTTTGATACAGCAGCCGACTCTGCTTCTTTGGGGAGAAACAGATCGTGAGGTTCCGATTGCAGATGGTCGGCGGCTGCACCAAATGATCAAGAATTCGCGGCTGGTGGTTTTCCGTGAGTGCGGCCACCTGCCGCACGAGGAGTATCCCGAGGCATTTACGGAGGTTGTGACTGACTTCTGCGCTGACGAACTCCGCATGGCAGAGTCTGAAGTACTCGCGGTTTAGGACACAACTTATGTCGATCCAACGAAACGATTGGTCGCTACAGCGCAAAGGAATCATCGATCAAGACCGGCATAGAGAGCGGGTCAAGGAAGCTATTCGCAAGAACCTGGGATCGATTGTTTCCAACGAAGCAATAATCCTCTCCGACGGCAAACGAACCGTAAAGGTGCCGATCCGCGCGCTCGACGAATACAAGTTCCGTTTCGATCACCGGAAGCGAAAACACGTCGGCCAGGGAGACGGTAAAACCAGAGTCGGGGATGTGATCGGCCGAGAAACCCAACCAGGTAGCGGCACAGGATCGGGTCAGGCAGGTCAGGAGGCCGGTGCCGAGTACTACGAAGCTGAAGTCAACATCGACGAGATCGCAGCCTTGATCTTCGAAGATCTCCATCTTCCATTTCTCGAAGAGAAGGCGAAACGCGCTGTGCAGTCGCGCAAGACGCAATTTAATGAAATACGCCGTACTGGTGTCATCGCCAACCTCGATAAGCGACGCATGATTATGGAGAACATCAAGCGCAACGCTCGCGAAGGGAACAAGGCGACATTTGGTGACATACGAAAGGAAGACCTGCGCTTCAAAACCTGGGAAGAAGTCATGCGATACGAGTCGAATGCGGTCGTGATTGCCATGATCGACGTTTCCGGTTCGATGGGAGAGTTCAAGAAGTATGTGGCGCGCTCGTTCTATTTCTGGATGGTCCGGTTTCTAAGAACGAAGTACGACAACGTTGATATCGTCTTCATCTCGCATCACACAGAAGCGAAAGAGGTAACGGAAGATCAATTCTTTACTCAAGGCGAGTCGGGTGGAACTGTAGTGTCGTCGGCCTATCAACTTGCCCTCGACATCATTCAGCAGCGATACCGGCCGGAAGACTGGAACATCTATCCATTTCACTTCTCAGACGGCGACAACTACTACTCGGACAATGACGAGGCGGTGCGGCTGGCGGGGGAATTGATCTCCACGTGCAACCTGTTTGGTTACGGCGAGATTGGTGAAGAAGGGTCGGCGAGCTACCGGCGCGCATCAGGAGCGTTACTTTCGATTTTCAACGATCGCCTGAAGGACAAGGAACGATTTGTTGGCGTTCGCATTGACGATAAGGAAGACGTTTACCCGGCATTAAAGCAGTTCTTCGGCCGGCGAGGCATTGATACTCCAAACTAAGGGAAACGCGCCGCAAAAAAGCACAAAAGGCACAAAAGTGCCGACGCTTAAACCGTTCTATTCTTTTGTGCTTTTTGTTCATTTTTGAGGCGAGGCATTAGGTTGATGTTTTATGGAAGATCGTGAAATAAGGGCTCTAGAGAAATCGGTTGAGCAGATCTGGGAAGCGGCACTCCGCTTCGGGCTTGATCCATTTCCGACCAACTTCGAGATCGTTCCCGCCACTGTCATGTATGAAGTTGGCTCGTATGCGCTTCCCGGTCGTTATTCGCACTGGACGTTCGGCAAAGCCTACCATCGCATGAAGACGATGTATGACTTCGGCCTGTCCCGCATCTACGAAGTCGTAATCAACACCAATCCCTCGTACGGCTTTCTGCTGGAAACCAACAGCCCGGTCCAGAATAAGATGGTGATTGCCCACGTTCTGGGACACGTCGATTTTTTCAAGAACAACGTCTACTTTTCAAAAACGAACCGCCGAATGGTCGAGAGTGTTTCCACACACGCTCACCGCCTGATGGGCTACGAGTTCAAATATGGCCGAAAGAATGTAGAACGATTTCTCGATGCGGTCCTCGCGATTGAAGAACACGTGGATCCAAACTTTTTTATCCGGCGCGAAATCTCAACGGAGGAAGAAAAGCGGCGTGCCGAGTACCGACCGGAGGCAGGACGTTATGATGATCTCTGGCACCTGGAAACGAGGCCCTCAAGGCGAACGCGCGGTGCTGAAGAGGACACGCCGGCTGAGCCGGAGAAACCAGTCGAACGACTTCCGGAAAAAGACCTGGTCTTCTATATCATGAAGAATTCGCCAAGGCTCACTGCCTGGCAACGAGATGTGATGGCGATGGTCCATGAGGAGATGGAGTACTTCGTGCCCCAGATGCAGACGAAGATTATGAACGAAGGATGGGCCAGCATCTGGCATGCGCGAATCATGCGAGAACTCGAACTCGCGGATAACGAGCATCTAGAGTTCGCCGAGCTGCATTCCGGTGTTGTCTCTCCGCAGAAAGGGCAGATCAATCCTTATTACCTCGGCTATAAGATCTGGGAAGACATCGAACGGAGGTGGGACAACCCGTCCGACGAAGAACGTAAGAACTTCGGACGCTCCGGTGGCGAGGGACGCGACAAAATATTCGAAGTGCGCGAACTTGAAAACGACGTCTCGTTCCTGCGAAATTATCTGACCGAGGACCTTTGCGAAGAGCTCGACCTTTTTGTTTACGAGCTAGTGGAGGAAGAAGAGTGGACCATCACGGAAAAGAAATGGAAGAGAGTCCGCGATCAGTTAGTCGCCAATATGACGAACTTCGGCTTTCCGTATATTCAGGTCGAGGACGGCGACTACAACCGCAACCGGGAGCTTTATCTTAAACATGCTTACGAAGGTACCGAGCTCGATATGCGCTATGCTCGCAAAGCGCTGGAACATGTCTTTACGCTCTGGGGCCGGCCTGTCCATCTTGAGACCGTGGTAGACGAAGAAACCACAGTACTTCGTTACGACGGCGAAGAGCATAAGGAAGACTAGTCAATCCTTCGTCACTGGCCTCTTAATTCAACCTGTTGCTATTCTCCACACCTAGTTCTCGAATCGAGGCTGTCCCCATCGTGCTTTCATCCACCCACAGCCGGATTGTTCTGCGCTCACTCCTGATTTGTGCCGTTGTTTCCTTTGTCACTGCACCAACGTTCGGCAAAGGCTCCTTTGTAGTTAAGCCTCCTGGATCCTGGGTCCGAGTAATCAAGCCAGACTCAACAGCAAATCCTCCGAGCGGTGGAAGCATCGCTTCAGATATGATGGCGAACTACTGACAGGAATGCGCTTGCATTGCCAAAGTTGCGGCCAGTCCGTGATCTCTATATCAATCTCACGGCAGAGAAATCAGACATCGTTGAGCTAGGGCTCAGCTCGATTGAATCAACCAGGCAATAGTGACACTCCCAAACGTTTCGCGAGACCTTCCCCACCCCAACCCATTACGACGTCATGGTTCCACGCGAATACGGGTCGAGCTACTGGTGCGAGGAGGTTCATCCAAGCTTTCGTGGTTTCTACTTTCCAGTCGTAACGAGCGGTCGTAATCTCGCCGTCGTGTGAGAACTCCCAGCGGCCACTACCCTGCAACTCGCCAATCGCGCGTCCCTCGATGACGTTGATCGGCTCGACTATGGTCGTCTCCATTTCGAAGATCAAACGATAAGGAAGTTTGCTCTTCCACGTGTAGCGGTGAATGGCGCCGACGTGATTGCGGTCGCCATCTTTTAATCGCTCGACTTTTTCCACACCTCGCCACCAGTTGGGCCAGTCTTCAGAGTGGAAGACAAGATCCCACACCTTTTGCTGTGGCGCTTTGAACCGCCAGACTGTCACGAATTCATAATCAGCCATGTGACCTTGAAGTCTTGGAGTCTTGGAGTCTTGGAGTCTTGAGGTCTGGGAGTTGTGGCCTCTTGGATCTTTGTTCCGACGCTACGAAACTCCAAGACTTGCAGACTCCTAGACTCCAAGACTTGCAGACTCCCAGACTCCTAGACTCTCTTACATGTTCAGTGCTTTTCCGACAGAAGGGTCGCGCCGGATGCGCCAGATCTTGGAATCGAGGTAGTAATGAATCATGGCATATCCCCACAGAAACGAGACGGCAAGTTGCATTGGCAAAGATTGCTCAGTAACAGCGCCGTTCCCCGTTCGTAAGCTAAGATAACCAAGCAGCTGGCGCGGACCTTGGTAGATCAATCCGAACACAATCCCAAATGCAATGTAGTAGACCAAACGACGGCTAATTAGCTCTGCGGCTCCATATCGTTTTTTCGAGTCATCCACTGGCGGGTTGGAAACATTCGCCACTGTCTGTGTGGCGGGACGGTATTTCTTGTTATGGAACCAGATGAGCCGGTGGTATTGCAGGTTGTGATAAATGGTCAGAATCGCAACTATCGCGATTGGCTTGTGCGGCATTGGTGTTAACAAAACAATCCAATGCAGCGGGATTGCTGCTGCGAGCAAGAGGTACTTGGGCACGTTCAAGGGTTCACCTGTGAATGCGCGCTGTACCTGCCTGCCTAACCAGGCAACTGCAAGAACAATAGTTCCGATTAGTAGGAGCGTCGCAGTTCCATTCACTCCTCGTTGCAAAGGAGCCGGCACGCGGCTCATCGCTTCGGGGTCGCTGGCGATGAAAGCGACGAACGGATAATTAAACGCAAAGAAAAGAAGTGATCGATCCAGGAGGTTGTCGACGCGCGCCAGGTCGTTGTTCTTTTTCTTGTAAAGCACCATGAAGCCGTAGTGCTGCTTCACGAGGTGGTAATAGGCCCAGAGCGCTACAACAAAGAAAAAGAGAAAGCCTGCCCCAGCCAGGACTAAAGCTGGCCCAATCAAGAAGAACAGTAAAGATCCCCAGAGGAGTCGCGGCCTGTTTTGCCGTTCAGAACGATCGAAATAAGTGCGAGAGAAAGTACCAAAGACGTGTGGAGCGTCGATCAGGATCGCCCACAGCGCCACCATCGGCAATAGTGGTAGAAGCCCAGTCACGTAAAGAACATAAAGAAGGTAGCTGGATGCGACTGACCCTATGAACCACACGAGATCGTCGCGAGTGCTGATGATCCAGCGCAGCGAGATCTGACTGGTAGCAGCTTGTGTGGCAACTATTTCAGCCGATGCAGCCATGATTCGTTACGAATACTCGTCACGTTCTCTGTTGAAAACAACGTACTGCGGGACTAGGATTCTAGCACCTACAGAATCATCACTGAAACGAAGGTATATCGATAATGACATCTGGCAAAGACGACGCGGAACACAGGAGGCTTTTGCATCAGGCCCATCCCTGGCATGGCGTTTCAGCCGGGCCGAATGTTCCGAAAGAGGTGAGCGCGTACATCGAGATCGTGCCGACGGACGCGGTCAAGTACGAGCTCGACAAAGCATCGGGCCATTTGTTGGTGGACAGGCCGCAACGCTTCTCGTCGATGTGCCCTTCGCTGTACGGCTTTATCCCCCAGACATATTGTGGGGACGAGACTGCGCAACGTTGCGCCGATAAAACTGGTATCAGCGAACTCGAAGGTGACAAAGATCCGATGGATATCTGTGTGCTTTCAGAGAAGACATTCGCTCACGGGAGCTTCTTCGTTCGCGCGCGACCAATCGGTGGTCTACGGATGATCGATGGCAATCAGGCTGACGACAAGATCCTTGCAGTACTTGCCGAGGATCTTGCTTACGGTTATATAGACGATATCGATGACTGTCCTGAGGGACTGATTGACCGTCTGAAGCACTATTTCCTTAGCTACAAACAACCGCCACGAGACACACCCAGGCGAGTTGAAATAGTTGAAGTCTACGATCGAGCTGAAGCTTGGGAAGTCATCCGGCGGAGTTGCCGTGACTACCAGACCTTTTTTAGGAGCGCGGAGGACTAACCTTGCATGAACTAGGCGTTCCGCACCTGTTCTTCAACGCCGCAACGGGGACAATTCAGTGCGAGGCGCTCGGGACTGGTCCAGCTAGCCAGAGCCAGAGATGGTGGTGCGCTGCGATTGTTTGGCTCGTGACGGATGAACCGCGTGTGATCGTGTAACTCGTGCTGCCGCCGTTCCGCGTCCTCTGCGCTGCAATGCTTGCACAGCCAGCCGTAGCCAAGATTGAAGAAATGGTTCGTCTGATTCACAGGAAAACCTATTCTTCGTATGGAGTGCGGTGGCAAGCGAAGCGCGACACCGCTGTGGATTCTGTCTTAACAATTCAACC
>JBKPAC010000047.1:0-14743 GCA_046726175.1 Acidobacteriota bacterium | reverse complement strand
AGGCGGTGTTTGGTGAGACTCCTAAACAATGCCAACTCCAGGCACGTTTGGAGAAGGCGAAATATCTTTTAATTCTTACAGATTCTTCCGTGACCGACGTCTGTATGGAGTCGGGATTCTCAAGTCTGAGTACCTTCACTTACGTCTTCACGCGTCGTGTTGGTGTGCCGCCGACAACCTACCGGCAAAACATGCAGTCGATCATGGCTCGCCCTGGCGAAATTCCTGCCCAACTTGTCCCCGGATGCTTCTCGCTGATGTGCGCTCAGTAGAAATTTCGCAACTTTTGAGAAACATAGCTTCTGAGCGTTTGTTAGAGTACGTCCCCGTCAAACGTACTTGCACACACATTTGAATCAGAGGAGTAGGCCCATGAAAATCAAACTGAACAGCATCTTTGTTGATAATCAGGACAAAGCGTTGAAGTTTTATACTGAGGTCCTGGGGTTTAAGAAGAGCAAAGAAATTCCCGTGGGAGAATTCAAGTGGCTGACCGTTATCTCTCCGGACGGTCCTGCTGACATCGAGCTAGCTCTCGAGCCTAATGCCAATCCCGCCGCCAAACAGTACCAGGAGTCGATCTTCAAGCAAGGCATACCTATAACTGCGTTTGAAGTGGACGATATCAAAGCGGATTATGCGCGACTTAAGGATCAGGTGATGTTTACAATGACCCCAACGCAACAAGGACCTGTGACCATCGCGATCTTTGCCGACACCTGCGGCAATCTCATCCAGCTGTATCAGCCGACACGTGCCGGCTCCCGCTGATTGCGGCGGTGAGCTATTCCACGTTATACGGCTCGTAAAATAACTCCAAAGGGGTATTCAAAGTTACCTGTATCGCTTGATTCGCCTTCACTGCCGAATTGGTAGACTCATTCATCATTAAGGAGAACAGAATGAGTGGAGGGAGTGAAATGGTTGCGTATTCAGCAAAACGCGTCGTTCTTGTCCATGGTGGCTTTGTGGATGGCTCAGGTTGGGAAGAGGTTTACAAACTTCTAAAACGAGACAGCTTCAACGTTACTATCGTCCAAAATCCTACGATCTCATTGGCGGACGATGTTGCGGTAATCAGACGAGCGATTGCAGCACAAGAAGGCCCAGTGATCCTGGTGGGCCATTCGTACGGTGGAGCCGTGATCACTGAAGCCGGCAACGATCCTAAAGTGTCAGGCCTTGTTTATATCGCCGCTTTTGCTCCCGACAAAGGCGAGTCTGTGGCGTCACTCATCAAGGCCCCGCAGCCTGGTGCGCCGGTCCCGCCGATTCTTCCGCCGCAAGACGGCTATCTATTTCTCGACCGAGAGAAGTTTTCAGCTTCCTTCGCTGCTGACGTGAATGCAGAGAAGGCTGCCTTCATGGCCGACGCGCAGGTTCCATGGGGAGTTGAGGCACTCAGCGGCACGATCAGCGAAGCAGCCTGGAGAACGAAACCAACTTGGTATTTGATCGCGACAGAAGACAAGATGATCCCTCCCGCGGCCCAGCACTTTATGTCCCAGCGCGCGGGATCGAAGGTCGTCGAAGCCTCGGGCAGTCACGCCATCTACATGTCCCAGCCTCAGGCTGTTGCAGCGCTCATTTCGGAAGCTGCGAGCAGTGCGAAGGCAGCAGCGCAGTAGCTTGCCGAACATCGATCAACATCTCCAAAGCGGTCACTGCGTTTTCGGTTCAGACCTCACCCTTGCTCCGTCACTCGCTCTCTCACCGCCTAAAAACTCTTAGCTTGGGTGTTCCAACAAGAACTTGACCCGCCTCCAACTGCCGTGATAGATACGTCCAAAATTTCGTAGGTGGTCAGACCATTTTCATTGGCGTCGACTTTAGTTAGCCCTTCAAACAAAGACTTGACCGAGACGAACGCCCATGATACATAGACCCGAAATTTCGCAGGTGGTCAGACCATTTTCGTCGGTCGTTACCGTTCAAGTCAAAATGCAGAACGTTCGCTAGCACTTCAACTCTAGTGCGAAGCTGCCGAAGCGACGGGTACACAACTACTTTCCAATTCTTGAGCGTCAGCAGGCTCAAAGGAGGATTGATCATGAAACCGATATGCGATCGTTTCACTAAGTCCTTACGTCGTTTGCTGCTCGCAGTAACATGCGTATGTCTTTTTGTCGGCGTTACGGCGGCGCAAGACTATCGAGGATCAATCTCTGGACGCGTGTTTGATCCTACTGGAGGCGCAGTCCCGGGAGCGCAGGTTACGGTTACTAATACGGCGACTAATGTTCCTACGTCGGTTACTGCTGATGAGGAGGGTCGTTACACGGCACTCTATCTCGCTCCTGGTGAGTATCGCATTTCGGCCGAAGCGAAGGGTTTCAAGAAGCTTGTCCGTACCGTTGAAGTGCGCGTCGCCGATAAGATCTCACTCGACATAACACTCGAGATCGGAATCGTCACAGAGGCCATCAGCGTAACTACTGAATCACCGCTGCTCGACACGGGTTCTGCAACAGCCGGACAGGTAATTGATCGGCGGCGCATTTCGGAATTACCACTTTCAGATGGCAATCCATTCACTCTCACGCGACTCGCTCCGGGAATCGGTTACGTGGGTGACCTGAAATTCTCCCGACCCTTTGATAACAACGGAAGTTCAGACTTCATTTCGGACGGAGTCTCTCGAGTGGGCGGCCACGAGTTTACGCTCGACGGAATACCGAATACTGACGACAACGGCGCCAGCAGTATGCGAGTCGCCTTCATTCCACCAGCTGATGCTGTGCAGGAGTTTAAGGTTGAAACTGCAAGCTTTGACGCACAGCAAGGGCACGGTTCAGGCGCCGCAGTCAACGTCGTTATTAAAAGCGGCACGAACGACTTCCATGGAACGGTATATGAGTTCGTGCGCAACGATGTCCTTTCTGCAAACGATTTTTTCATCAACCGTACGAACCTCGTGACAAATCCGGCTCGCGACAAGAACAAAGATGGGAGAGCCGACCGTGACGCGTTACGCTACAACCGATACGGAGGGTCAATCGGCGGCCCGATCATCTTGCCGCGTTTTGGTGAAGGTGGTCGAATAGTCGGTTACGATGGCCGCAACAAGTCGTTCTTCTTCTTCGCCTATGAAGGACTAAGAGACGTCTTTCCGGAGCCCAATCAGTTCACCGTACCAACGGTTGCCGAGCGCAATGGTGATTTCTCAGCGCTGCTGGCAATTAACTCGAGCTTCCAGATCTTTGATCCGTTTACCGGACGGCAGGAAGGCAATAGGATCCGGCGCGACCCCATTTCATGTAATGGCCGGCTCAATGTTATCTGCCCGGAACGAATAAGCGCCATAGCTCGGAACTATCTATCCTTCTATCCACTGCCCAACCAACCGGGTGACGCACAGGGCCGTAACAACTTCATCAGCGGCCAACCGCGGACCGATACATTTCACTCCGAAAGCTACAGAATTGATCACACTATTAGCGCGAAACAGAGACTCTTTGTACGTTACACCCACAATAACCGGTTAGAGGCGCGCAGTAATTGGACCGGCGTGATCAATGGCATCAATCCGACTGGGAATTTTCTAACGCGAAAGAACGATGGGTTCAGTTACGATCACATATTTACCTTCTCGCCTGAAACCATTGTTGACGCTCGAATTGGTTTCTCACGTTTCTACGAAACAAACGTGCGGCAGCATGAAGGTGAAATCGATCCGGCAAGTCTGGGCTTCTCATCTCAATCCGCAGCGTTCTTCAGCAATGACCGCTATCTCCCGCGGTTCGATATCGGCGGTTTCTCTTCTTTGGGTGACAGTCGCGGTGACATTCGTACGCACAATATCTATGTGGGCCAGGCAACGCTCACCCGAATTGTCGGCAAACACTCGTTCAAGACTGGTTATGATTTCCGCGCCTACCGTGAAAACAGTACACCGTCCGCTAACTCTGCCGGAACCTATTTCTTCCGAACCGATTACACACGCGGCCCCCTCGATAACGCGACCGCAGCATCGATCGGACAGGATCTCGCTTCGCTGTTGCTCGGACTGCCGGTCACTAACACTACGGTTACCAGTCAAATCGATCGCAACACATCACGTTCGAATCAGACTCTATATAACGGCGTTTTCTTTCATGATGATTGGAAGGTAAGTAGAAAGTTGACGCTAAATCTCGGATTGCGTTACGAGCTGGAAGGAGCGACAACGGAACGTTTCAACCGCAACCTCCGGGGTTTTGATCCTACGGTAACCAGTCCAATTGAAACGGCGGCGCGGGCGGCTTATGCGGCTAGTCCAATTCCGGAAGTGCCTGTGAGTAGTTTCCAGGTGAAAGGTGGTCTACTGTTTGCGAATGAAGACAATCGCGGTTTCTGGGACGCAGATAAGAACAACTTCCAGCCACGCATTGGATTTGCGTACCAGTTCAATTCAAAAACAGTCGTTCGTGGTGGCTTTGGCATCTATACGGCCCCGTTCGTTATTGATGGTGTATTTCAATCGGGATTCTCACAAGCCACAGCTGTTCAGCCGACGCTCAATAACGGGCTCACCTTTTTCCCAACGTGTGCTACTTGCGGCAACCTCTTCAATCCGTTTCCACAAGGTGTTGCAACACCACCAGGTTCGAGCCTTGGTATCGCAACGTTCCTCGGCCGAGACCTCGAGTTTGTCCCAGTCGATCGTCAGAACGCGCAAACTCGACGCTGGGAAATTAGTGTTCAGCGTGAACTCCCCGGCCAGTGGCTCGTCGAAGCGTCATACATAGGCAATCAGGCCTATGACCTCACAACCACCACTGACATTCTGAATGCGGTACCGCGTCAGTACCTGTCGACGAGTGCGTTTCGTGATGCTTCCATGCAAGCGACGATAAATTCGCTCACGGGCCTCGTTACCAATCCGTTCAGAGGACTCGTGCCACAAAGTGATATCGGCCTGAATGGAACAACGGTGGCCCGCCAACAACTGTTGCGGCCATTCCCAGAGTTTGGGCGAATCCGAACTCGACGTGACGACGGTAGCGCGATCTATCACGCCGGCCAATTTCGGATCGAGCGGCGGTTTACTCGTGGCTTTACGTTGCTGACTAGCTATACCTGGTCCAAGACCATGGAAGAAGTGTTTTTCCTTAACGACTCAGACACGAACTACGAGCGCCGTATTTCCGAGAACGACATTCCACACCGTCTGGTAGTTAGTGGTATCTGGGAATTGCCTTTCGGCAAGGGACGACGATGGGGCAACGGGTGGAACGGATTCATCGACGCGTTCCTGGGCGGCTGGCAAGCGCAAGGTATTTATCAGCGGCAGAGCGGAAGGCCGATTAATCTGGAAACCAGAAACATCTACTTCAATGGTGATCTTAGTGCGCTTGGTGCCCAAATCAGCGGAAGCACAGTGGATGGAGCGTTCGACACGAGCGGATTCTACTTTCACGACGCAGCAGTTCAAACGAACGGCGTTGATGATCCGGCCAAGCAGCGCGCCGATACACGTATCAGGCTGGCGAATAACATTCGGACGTTCCCATCAAGGCTTCCTGGTTTTCGTGGTCAGCCGCTGGATCTTTGGGATCTGTCTGTGATTAAGAACTTCAACGTCACTGAGAGGCTTAAATTCCAGTTACGGGGCGAGTTTCTAAACGCATTCAACCACCCACAGTTCGCTGATCCGAATACGGACCCGACGAGCTCAAACTTTGGCAAGGTTACTACCCAGAACAACCTTCCGAGGAATATCCAGATCGGATTGAAGATAATATTCTGACCGGAGTCTGGGGCCTTAATAGTGGAGTTGGCAGTTTTGGTCCGACGTGTTGTTAAGTACGCAAATAACCCTCACATTTTTGGTACAGACTCAATGCGACGGTTTACTTCTTCCCAATTTACGTTCTGGAAGAATGCATCTACATATTTGGCCGCGGCGGCTCCGTAGTCCATGTGATACGCATGTTCATACATGTCGAGCACTAGCAAGGGATGGCCCATTGCTGCATTATGCATATGATCCCACGCCCAGTAATTATGAAACTCGCCCGTGTGTGCGTTATGTGCGAAGACAACCCAACCTGAGCCGCCGCCGAGAGCATTAGCAGTCTTCTTAAACTCGTCTTCCCACTGTTCATAGCTACCAAACCATTGTTTGATTACATCGAGTGCCTTGCCCCCAGGTTTTGGATCGCCGCCTAGATTTGCGAAGTACAGCTCGTGCAGTACGACAGATCCAGTTCGGACTAGCTCTTCCCGTTTGAGGTCACCATACATGTACGGCGGAAGATCTTTTTCTTTGAGCATGGCAGCGAGCCGTTGCTCGATTGCGTTGAGTGCTTTTACAGCGCCGCCGTAATTATTCTCCCAATGGGAGCGAATCAGGTTTTCAGACAGTCCCTTGAGCTTTGCCGGATCGAAGGGCAGTGGACGCGGTTGATGCTGGCCGCGAAATGCGCGACCGGCCACCGTGTCACTGGCTGAACTCTGACTTGCTGTTTGCAGCAGCTCACGTGCAGTTGCAAGCTGTTCGCAAGCCCCGACTAATCCTAAACCGGCACTAGTGACTGCAATTCTAGATATGGCTTCTCGCCTTGATATACTTTCCATGACCTACTCCTCACACGATCATAAGATTGCTTTTAAGAAAGCATTAGACTTCCAATCGTCTGACACGTCCGTTTCGTGAATCTGACCATCCTTCATTTGCGCAATGCGATCGGCGAACGTGGCAGCCTCCACCCGATCATGCGTTACGTACAGCGTTGTTATCTCGAGTTGCCGTTGAAGGACAGAGAACTCTTCGAGCAGAGCGGCTTTAAGATCTGAATCCAGATTTGATAGCGGTTCGTCAAGCAGCAAGAGATGTGAGTGCGCTACTAGCGCGCGCGCAATGGCGACCCGTTGTTGTTCGCCTCCAGAAAGTTGATTTGGATACTTGTGCGCGTGAGGCGCCATATGAACTATCTGAAGTATCTCGACAATCCGGTCTTTACGCCTGCGCCTTTCCCAATGCTGCGATCGAAGAACGAAGTCCAGATTGCCGGCAACTGTTAAATGAGGCCACAGTGCAAGGTCTTGAAACACAAATCCAACATTGCGTGCTCCTGGTGGAACAAGGTTCTGGCCGTTCGTTGCGACCTTCTGGCCGGCGATCCAGATCTCGCCTTGGTCTGGTGTTTCCAAACCGGCGATGAGCCTTAACAGTGTAGTCTTACCGCAGCCTGATGGACCCAACAATGCCATAGCTTGTCCTTCACGAAGCTCGAGAGAGACACACTCAATCGCCGAGCTTTCGTCGAAGCGCTTTGTCACCTCTACAACTCTAAGAAATGCCTCGCTCACACCGGTTTTCTCCATCTTGCATTAAGGAACACACTGAGTAGCACAAGTGGAAACAGCGTCATGGCCACTTGCATCAGCGACAACGAAGCGACTTCAGATGCAGGCGTATTGGCGATTAGAGTGTAAACGCGTACGGGCAAGGTGGATTCGCCCGGTGGCGCAACGAGTATCGTCGCGCCGAGCTCTCCAAAACAGAAGATGAACGACACTATCCATGTCGCAGCGAGGCCAGTGCGCAATTGCGGCAGAACTATACGCCCGAAAGTGCGGGGCCAACCTGCACCCGCGACTTCCGCGGCGTCCTCACTCGATATCGAAATCTGGCGGAAACTTGCTGCCAACATTAATGCAGCAATCGGCGTAAAACGAGCAATGTAAGCGAGAATGATTACCGCTTGACTCGAATAAACCTGGCCCATAACGCCGTGACGGTTCCAGAGTCCAATAATTCCTACTCCGACGACGGTGCTAGGTACCGCGAATAGGATAATAAATACAGGATCGAAAAACGCTCTAAACCGGGTTCGCGCACGCGCACGTCCATATCCGAGCAAGACACCCAATGCGACGATGAATGTCGCGCCCGCAAACGCAAGCCATATGCTGTTTGCGACTGCGTGACGTGAGGTTTGAGCGGCTGATGCAATGCGGCTGATTCCTTTTGTCTCTGTTAAGAGTGCAGCGAGCGGCAAGACAGTCGAGGTGAAAATTATCATCAGGACCACGATTAAGGTCACAATTTTAAGAGGTTGGCCCAGAGTCAAAGGAAGTCCCGAACGCACGCTTCGGGTCGTGACGAGCAATCGTTCGCCAATCAAAAACCTGATGCCCAGGCTGACGATCACCGCAAGCACCAGCAACGGCGCGCAGAGTGTTACTCCAGCCCCGAAATCATAAAGCGCAGCGAACGCTGTGAAGGCTTCCGTGGTGAACACGGGAACGCGTAGCAACCCAGGGACAGCAAAATCAGAGAGCGCAAGTACGAATATAATCAGACCCGCCGCTGCGATCGTTGGTCCAATTAGTGGCATCGTAATGTGCCAAAGCACCCGGCGCGGTCTCGCTACGAGCAGCCCGGCTTCCTCTATGCGTGCGTCCACGCGCCGCGCCGCAGCCTCGGTAGCTAACATTGAGAGGGGGTAGAAAGTTAAGCCAAGGACAACAATCGTACCGGTGAGACTGTAGGTCCAACCTGATAACAAATCGCGTCCCGCCAAGCTTGCGAACAATCCGACGGGTCCAGTTAATAGAACTGCGGCGAGTGCCATTACGTAGGTTGGCACCACTAGCGGCACAATGAGTGCAATTCGTAAGAGCCTCTTGACAGGCACATTCGAGCGAGCCAATAGCAGTCCTAGGGGAGCGCCCAACGCAGTGGCGAATATGGCTGCGCCCCCGGCAGCGATGATGCTCGTCAGCAGGAGCCGGTGCTGCCGCGGATCGAGAATTAATTGTCGGTAATTATTGATGGTGAAACTGCCGGTTGAATTCGTCAGAGATACGATAAACATATAAAGAACCGGCAACACACAACAGACCACAAACACCGTTGTGGC
Source organism: Acidobacteriota bacterium (assembly GCA_046726175.1). Lineage (GTDB taxonomy): Bacteria > Acidobacteriota > Blastocatellia > Pyrinomonadales > Pyrinomonadaceae > PSRF01. Next base: position 5,894 of record JBKPAC010000047.1, on the reverse strand, counting down.
AAAAGCAAGTATTAGGGCGCGCGATGAGAGCAAACCATGCCCGCGCTGGATCGCACTGCGGTTGACAGACAACGTCTCCAACTTACAAACCCAGTATTGGTTGCAGTCGTTTCGTTACATCCTCCACGCGGTCCGCAGCCTTGCTGTAGTCGAGCGTCATTGGTTTGAAGGAAGACAAAGGTGGGATGTTCTTTGGTCCTTCCACCCCCGAGTGCAGCGGTATCTGCACAGCTTCAGACTGCGCCAACATACGCTCGACTTCCGGCGTTAGCAGGTAATCGATTAGACGCTTACCCGCTTCTGGGTGGGGGCCATTCGCAACGAGGGAGACCATGTTCGGCATGATTGGCACGCCCATGCCCTCTCGATCGGGAAACACCATCGCTACTGGCTGCTTGCCTTCCAATGCAACATTCACGTCATCAGTATCGGTCAATCCGATCTTGACCTCGCCGCGCGCAACCATATCGCGCACGACTGAGTTTCCCGGAACGATCTTCACTTCATTCGCTTTTAGCTTGCGGAAGAATTCCTCTGCGCGCTCATCTCCGAGTTCTGCGAAGAGGGCCGCGACGTGAAATGATGTCGAACCGAAACGCGGATCGGCGATGGCAACCTGGGTTTTCCACTTAGGGTCAGCAAGATCGAGTATGGACTTCGGAGCTTCATCCGGTTTCACCAGATTGGTGTTGTAGACGATCACGCGTGAGCGTGCGGAAAAACCTGTCCAGTAGCCATCTGCATCTTTGAAAGTGGCGGGGATACCTTCGGCGTTGGATGATTTATATGGTGCGAGCACGCCATTTCGTTTCAGCACCAACGTGCGCACGGGTTCATTCGACCAGAACACATCAGCCTGTGGACGGTTCTTCTCGGCAAGCAGCTTGTTTGCGAGACCCGTGGACTTGGTCTCTTCGGTGTCGTAGACAGCATTCACGCGCACGCCGCTCTGTTGCTCGTATCCACGCAGAACGGGTTCGGAAAAGACTCGATCCGTCGAGACATAAATAGTAACTTCCTGCTGGGGCGTATTCGCTCCGCCTCCTTTTGTCGAGTTAGATTGTGCGCACGCCGAGCAGATCGACAGACAAAACGCGATGACGAGAAGATTTTGTATCCTGCGTCTCATGTAATGATCCGGTCTTGCTCTGAACCCGATCCTCGAGGATTTGGGGTGGACCAACGAGTTACTTTGCAGTCACGCGCAAATCGTCGAAGTATGTGACCGAGTCGGCTTTTGTCCAAAGACCAACCTTGCCTCCTTCAGGGAAGGTGCTGTCCTCCACTTCGTAGAGCTTCTGGCCGTTAAAATACACCTCAAAGAGGTTGCCCGCGGCGGTCACACGTAGTTCATTCCACTGCCCGGAAGCTACGCTCGTTTTCTTACCGTAAGTACGTCCTTCACCTTTGAGAGGCAGGTCGGTTCGCTTACCGCTCTGCACCTTGTAGAGAACGACGTTTCCTTCGAGCGCGTTAGCGCGAACGATGTAATAGTTGTTCGCATCTTTCAGACGCCAGACGAGGCCGGCCGCCTGATCTACGCGGCCGCTAATCGTTTTGAAACGAACGCTCAAGTCCAAGTCACGGAATGATCCTTCATCTGCGATCGCGAGTGGAAAGCGATAGCTTGTCCTGTCAGAGGAAGTCTGAGCGAGCACATTCGGCTGCGAAGGCGCCGAAGGATCGGCTGTAACCGCCCATTGAGCGGGCGCACCGTTACCTGTCAAGGCGGAATGGAATTTCGCGGGGAGACCGCCTGCTGAATCATTGTCGAAATTGTAAGTAAAAGTTTTGCCCGGTTCCTGAGGCGGTGCGGGGTTTTCTGCTGTGACGGCTGAACTTGTGTTGCTGTTTTCAGAATACGTGGCGTGTTGACTACATGCCACGATTATCACAATCGCCAATGCACATGCGCACAGAGTCAAGCTCTTCATGGCCTCCTCCGCTTCTAACGGCAAGCATCCAGCAATTCCAAAAACGTGGAATTCCGGCGAATTCAACTGTGTCGGTGCAATAACGATAGTCTCGATTTCTCAAAGAATCCAGCAGAGGGCGAAGCTGGCCCAGATAACAACGAATATCGTTACTGGATCTAACGGATGGATTGGATGCTTGCGTAGAGTGAGTCGTAAACGAAGGCAGCGCGTGCGAGCGTTTCATTATCGTCATTCGTGACGACCGGAAACCCTTGACTGATTAACTGTAAACCGCGTGCGGCTGGATGATCATCGAGCTGATCTTTGAAATCCGCAGCTTGAACAATGCGAGCCATCTCAACCAGCACAGGATTATCAGAGAACCGTTCGTGAACTAGAGCAGCGAACGAGCACAACCCTCTCTCGTCCTTGTGCGGATAAGTAGCATCGGGAGCATCAAATCCTATCGCTCTTTGTTGGGATTGAACGGATGAGACAGTTGCTGCGTCGACGAAGATGAACTCGGCCTGCGGATCTATAAACCTGCGAATCAACCAGCAAGTAGCCGTACGATTAACTCTAATGTTCTTACGTGTGACCCACCGCATACAAATCCGCCGTTAACTCACCTATTATATTCGTAACGTTTAGACAGCCATATAGTTTGGAAGGATTTGACGACCAGAATAGCCAAACGTTTGGTGCTCTACTGAAGCTTCCGTTCTCGCCAAATGCATAGCAAATGCAAACTCTCGCTGGCACTTTGTTGTTGGCTGGTTGCATGTTCTGCGCGCACGACCCAACACGAAATGCGTGCGCACTCAAACCAGCCCTTGCCAGGCACCGAATCTGCTGCGATTGGAAATCTGCCTTTGAAGGTGTTAGCAGACGTTCCGCTTCCCGGGGGAACCACCCGTTTCGATTACCAGAGCCTTGATAGCAGCAAGGGGCGTTTATATATCGCGCACTTAGGCTCGGATCAGATGACGGTCTTTGATGTTAACAAGCAGGTCCTTATCGGCGAGCTAAAACAGCTCAAGCGAGTGCACGGAGTGCTGGCCGTGCCTGAGTTGCACCGCGTTTATGCTTCAGCTACGGGCACGAATGAGTTGGTGGTGATTGACGATCAGACGCTTGGCGTACTCGCGCGCGTTCCCGCTGGTGATTACCCTGATGGAATTGCGTACGCTGCCAAAGAGAATAAGATCTACGTCTCAGACCTACACGGAAAGACCGATTCTGTAATCGATGCCCGGACCAACCAACCCTTAAAGACAATTCAACTCGGTGGCGGTGCCGGAAACAGTCAATTCGATACAGTGGGCGATCGCGTCTTTGTCACTGTTGATGGGCGAGAAGAGTTGGCCGAGATCGATCCGAGTACAGATCAGGTAATCGCACGATTTCCGCTTACCGGTTGCAAGGGAAGTCACGGACTACTGCTCGACGCGGAGCACCGTCTGGCATTTGCAGCTTGTGAGGACAACTCGAAATTGGTCGTGTTCGATCTTCAGAGTCACCAGGCCACGGCAACGTTTTCTGTCGGAGCGGACCCAGATGTCCTTGCATTTGATTCAAGCCTACAGCGCCTGTATGTGTCAGCTGAGAGCGGCATCATCTCAGTCTTTGAGGAGCGCGATCGTGGTTTGCAAAAAATCGCCGAGGGTTTCTTTGCTGCCAATGCTCACACAGTAGCAGTCGATCCCACTACACATCGTGTTTATTTCCCGCTACCGAATATCAACGGCAAGCCCGTGCTGCGGATCGCAATTCCCACCGATAAATAGCCGCCCTCAACACTCCCAAACTTGCGCTACAATGTAACACCAGTTAGCCTGCGTGTTACGTTGTCTAAACATTCAAGCACTCCGCAACAGTGGATACTGTTAATCCACCAGCTACCCGCACGACCTACTAACCTGCGTGTGCGTATCTGGCGCAAGCTGCAAAAGCTCGGTGCGGTGTCGATTAAGAACTCTGTCTATGTGCTTCCAGCGAACGATAAAACCCACGAAGACTTTCAATGGTTGAAACAGGAGATCGAGTCAGCAGGAGGTGAAGCTGCAGTCTTTCGAGCGGATTCAGTCGAGGGCGCCACAGATGCGGAAATCGTTGCCGCGTTCCGGCAAGCGCGCGATGACGAGTATGCAGAACTCACTGCCGGTCTCGACGGGTTAGCAGGTTCCATACGCGAACAGACCAAAGGCAAGCACTTGTCTGCCGGCCGTCTCGCGGCGCATGAAACCGAACTTGAACGCCTGCATGCGGAGCTTGAGCGCGTTATTGTCAATGACTTTTTTGAAGCAAAAGGCCGAGCGCGGGCAGTTAGTGCGTACGAGCGTTCTCAGAAAGCGATTCGTGCTGCGCAAACGCCCATCCCGAAAACTGCACCTAAGTCAGGAAAACGCGATCACCTTGCGGTTCACGATTATCAGCGTCGGCGCTGGGTGACCAGGCGCAATATCCACATCGATCGGCTTGCCTCTGCGTGGCTCATCAAACAGTTCATAGACAAACATCCGCGATTCTACTTTATGGCTGAAGGCGAAACGGTCGAAAACGCAATTCCGTTCGACATGTTCGGAGCTGAATTCACTCATCACGGCGACGACTGCACGTTTGAGACGATGCTCAAACGATTCGGCCTAACTGATGTCAAAGGTTTGCGTGAACTGGGGGAAATCGTTCACGACATCGATCTGAAGGACGACAAGTTTCACCGCCTTGAAGCTGCTGGTGTAAAGGCGCTAATCGATGGTCTGAGCGAAACCATCCCCGATGATCGTAAGCGACTACAACAGGCAAGTGGCATTTTCGACGCGCTGTTCAGATTGCTCGATAACCAATCTGGAAATAAACAACGCAAATCTCCTACAAAACGAAAGACTGCTCGCAAGAAATAGCATGGCTCAAAGGATTGGTTTTCAAAAAGAGATCCGCCTAATAACAATCGGTTTCTTTTCCCAATGGTGTTAAAGAAGAAAACGTCCTGCAATCCCTGACAACATTCGTTGGCGGAGGGGGCCCACGATTCTGGTTTTCCGTATCGCCGAACTGCAACAACTGAACTACGCCCAGATCATTCTCCAGGTGAAAGACAAGCACGACACCTCCCATCTGGTAGGTGAGTGGCAGAAGGCAGATTTGCACTCGGAGCGCGGGCGTCTCGCCCGCATCATGTTGTAAAAACTGAGACCCACCAGAATTTGCGCACGCTAGATAATTACGACTCGTATGCTATATTTCTATCCGTAAATGAATCAGTTGTTACCAACAATGCGGTCTCGGCACATCTCGTCGATCGTTTTGATCGTGGCGATTATTGCCTTGTGCTTTTCTGTTGGTGAAGGGTTGCGGCTTACGCCGTTTCCTGTTCTTCAACGTATTCAGGTTGATCCAGCAACCGCTTCGTCAATTGCTGGAGCTTCGCAACTATCCGTTTACACGTACGGGCCGCTCGACGTTCCCACTCAACCGCAAAAGCGCAGCAAGCGCCTGGCGATCGATCTTCTGTGTCCCGATTCCCTTCACAGCGACCAGTTATTCACCCGTTTGTACCCTTCGACCGAACATGGACCGAGGGCAATCGCCTCGAGACTTCTCATAGCATTTCCCTCAGACCGCGCTCCGCCTTTTACCTCTTAATTTAGTTTCAAAACTCATTCGCAAGAGTTTCTCGGAGCAGCCGTAATTCTGCTTCCGAACTGTGTCGTGGATTCTTCACGAATTCGATGGCACTCGAGTGCTGTCCCAATACAGCACGACAATTAAAAGCAAGAGGTAAATAGATGAAACAAAACGTAGAACTCGTCGTCGCACGTCGCGACTCAGAACCAAAGTGTCGGTGTTAATTGCAGTTATCACCGTCTCAGCTCCTCTACTGGGAACAAACCGCACTGCTGTATGTCGTGTCAACGATAGCCGTCTGTGTGGTGTTGTCCCTGGTTGCACTCGCGGATCTCGAAAGTAGAGATAAAG
>JBKPAC010000046.1:0-10541 GCA_046726175.1 Acidobacteriota bacterium | reverse complement strand
CCGCTGGGTTATGACCACGCAATGAACCTGCAGGATGGCGGCCAAATCATGCGCGTTGAAGTACCACGCTCGACGCTTGCGAGCTTTGGTCTGCCTATCAACATGAATCGCGCGGGCCAAAGAGTAAAAGCAGATTTGCTTGTAGGTTGGGACGGATCCGCTCGGGCAATTCGTTTTGTTCAGTGAGTAATCATTAAGTAGATGAAAGATGATCGGGCGGCTGTCGCCCGTTAAATCGAAAGGAAACAGGACCATGAAGACAAATTGGAAAGTCCTTGCGGGCCTCGCGCTGACAACTCTCGTTCTGGGTGCGTTGCCGATCCTGGCTCAGCAAAAGCGAACAATTGAGCGAGTGACTGTTGACGTCCCACCAACAATCGTTACAACGCCCGTTGCCCAGGGTAGTCCAGCACCGGGTGACACGTTTGTTTTTGTCTCTTCGGAAGTTGGCTTCGACGGCGAATTAGTCAAAGGAGCCCCGTATTCCGCCCAGGCTGTGACCGAGAGCACGCAGACCCTTAGCGACGGCAACCGGATCGTCAACAAGCAGACAACGTCGATCTATCGCGACAGCGAGGGCAGGACCAGGCGCGAGATGACGCTTCGTGGATTTGGACTTTTCGGCGCAGGCGGTGAAGCACCGCAGACGATCTTCATCAGCGATCCTGTTGCTGGTGTCAGTTACACATTGGATCAACGATCGCGCGTAGCTCGCAAAATGCCGGCATTCCGTTTTGAGTTTAAGACTCCGCCTCCAGGAAGAGCTGCTGTCGCCGGTCAGGCTGGCGCTGCCGTCTTTGAGCGCTCACCAATGCCCTCACGTGTTGGACCGCCAATGGGCCCAGGTCCGATTGGTGAGGGTCCGGAAACTGGTGGTGCGGTATTTACCTTGCGAGCGCCAATAGCTGCTGGGCAAGCTGACTTCGTCTTCAAGAGAGAAGGTGGTTCCGAAAAGAATGTGGTAACCGAAAAGCTCGGAACGCAGGTGATTGAAGGAGTCGCTGCTGAAGGTTCGCGCACTACCATCACGATACCCGCAGGGGAGATCGGCAATGAGCGTCCGATCAGTATCGTGAACGAACGTTGGTACTCGCCGGAATTGAAGACGGTCGTGATGACCCGGCACAGCGATCCAAGAGTAGGCGAGACTGTTTTTCGTTTGACGAACATCAGTCGCGAAGAACCCGACCGAACGCTTTTTGAAGTGCCAACCGACTACACCATCAAAGATGATCCCCCGGGAATCATGCGGATGAAGAAGACACCGCCTCCGCAACCAGAATAGCGGGATTAACGAATAAGGGCGCCACCTGGCGCCCTTGTTAATTGAACACATCTTTTTCAAGAAATCCCAAATCAATCCTCGTCTTCGCCGCCTTTAATCCTTCCTTCGGCCCTTGCCTGCTCCACGATTTTCTGTGCGAGCTGTCCCGGTACAGGGTCGTAGTGTGAAAACTGCATATGAAAAGATCCACGCGCAGCCGTGATTGAATTCAGAGTTGATTGGTAGTTCAACATTTCAGACATAGGCACCTGTGCCTTGATGACTTGCTGATTGCTACTTGTCTCCATTCCCTGAACACGTCCTCGCCGCGAATTTAGATCTCCCATAATGTCGCCACTGAACTCCTGTGGCGCGACGATCTCAACATCCATGATGGGCTCGAGCAATGCCGGCCTGACTTTCTCCATCGCTGCTCGAAAAGCTTTGCGACCAGCTGCTCGGAACGAATGCTCGTCCGAGTCGACTGTGTGATAAGAACCATCGACCAGCTGAACTTTGAAATCCACGAGAGGATAGCCTGCGATGGCGCCTGATTGCGCTGCTTCGATAATTCCTTTCTCAATCGCAGGACGAAACTGTTGCGGCACGGCCCCGCCAAAGATTTTGTCTTCAAAGACGAACCCACCACCACGTGGCAGGGGTTCGAACACGCATTTGCAATCGCCAAACTGTCCACGTCCGCCCGTTTGTTTCTTGTGACGACCCTGGACCTCAGCCCGCTGGGTGATCGTCTCTTTGTAAGGTACTTTCGGCGGATGCAGCGTCACCTCGACGCCATACCGTTTCTTCAGTTTCTCAACCACTGTTTCAACGTGAAGTTGTCCCGAACCAGACAGCAAAAACTCTTTCGTTTGTGCGTCGCGACTAAAGTGTAGCGCAGGATCCTCTTCGAGAATCTTGTGGAGAGCTACGCTGATCTTTTCCTCGTCCTGGCGTGACTTCGGTTCAATTGCAAAAGCTATAGCAGCTTCGGGGTACTCAACTGCCGGATAAACAATGGGGGCCTGCTTGTCGGAGAGCGTGTCGCCCGTTTGCGTCTCTTTCAACTTCACGCATGCAATGATGTCACCCGCATGAGCTTCGGGGATTTTATCTAGCTGTTTGCCTTGCACAGCGTGCAGCGCTCCGAGACGCTCCATCGTTCCGCGCGACGCATTCAAGACGTTTGCATCAGTTTGCAACTTGCCGCTGATTACTTTCATTACGTTGATACGGCCGGCGAATGGATCGGCGATCGTTCGGAAACAGTAAGCTGAGAATGGCTCGTTATCGCTGTACTTGCGACCGATCTTTGCAGCGTCCGGAGCTGCATCAGCGGGAACTCCATATTCAGCTTCGTGCGTTGCCGGGTTAGGAGCGTAATCAACGAGTCCGTTCAACAGTGCTCGCAGTCCAACCTGAGTGATGCTGGAAGACGCGAAGACGGGACACAACTTGCTTTGAGCGATTGCTTTATTGATGTGGGGCAGAATATCAGCCTCGTCCAATGTGCCTTGCTCAAAGTACTTCTCCATTAATGCATCGTCTGATTCGGCGACGAGTTCAACCAGACGCTCTCTGGTCTTTTCGACGATGTCGCGACCTTCGGAGGGAATATCGATTTCTTTCGCCTGACCGTCAGCACCCAATTCGTAGGCTTTCATGTGCACTACGTCGACAATGCCATGAAAATCTTTTTCTCTGCCAATCGGTAAGGTGAAAGGAATGATGGCCCGGCTGAATGTCGACTGTGCACTTTCGAGTGCCTTGCCGAAATCAGCATGCTCTTTGTCGATCTTCGTAATCACCATCATACGAGGAACGATGAACTCATTCGCGTAGGCCCACGTCTTTTCTGTTTGGACTTCGACGCCCTTTACTCCGTCGACGACAACCAGGGCGCAATCGGCAACCCGCAGTGCGGGTCTTGCGTGCGACACGAACGCAGCGTACCCGGGAGTATCAATAAAATTAAGTTTATTATCGCGATGATCTAGATGAGCGAGTGCGGTATTCAGTGTGATTTTGCGTGCAATCGAATCGTCTTCGTGATCTGTGACCGTGGTTCCTTCATCGACCTTTCCCCAACGTGGAGTTGCTCCGGCGACGAAGAGAAGCGAACTGATTAGCTGCGTCTTCCCTGCGTCGCCATGTCCGATGACAGCAAGGTTGCGGATCGATTCAGTCGGATAGACTTTCATTAGCGTTAATTCCTTTCCGGCATGCGAATTTGGCGTAGGAGACCCATTCCCGCTGATTTTGCAACTTGTGATTGGCAGGAAGTGTTCCGGATTTCCGCTAATTTATCCGAGCAGGAAAGGGAAGGCAAGTTGCCCTAATGTGTTGTAAATCGCAATATTTCCGGCCATCTCGAACATGACTTTTCGCATCCTAAAGCCGAACAAAAAGTTCTACGAACTTGGAACAGGAGGCGTATGTTTTACCGTAAGGCAGTTTCTTTTTTCGTGACAGCGGCGATGGTCGCTTTTGCGATGATTCCGGCTTCTACAGCTGTTGCAGAAAACGACAAATCGAGTCGAGTTGAGGTTCCTCTTAATCTCGCAATCCTGATTCAGGATGATCTCGTTTCCCAGGTGGGAAATGAGCTCGGAGTAACGAAGGACTTTATCCGAACGTTACCGAAGGGTTCGCGAGTGATGGTCGGCTACATTACAAGCGGCTCTTTGCAGGTGCGCCAGGGATTTACTACTGATCTGGACCAGGCTGCCAGATCGTTGCGAATTCCTGCCGCCAGCAGCGCCAGCTCGCCTTTCAATCCGTATGTCGAAGTGATTGAAGCGCTACGGAAGTTTGATGCTCGTTGGACGGGCGCGAATGCTGTGTTGCTCGTCTCTGACGGACTGGATGTTTCGCGCGGCTTTGATTCAACCTCAGCAGGTCGAACTCTTGATCTCGACCGAGCAGTGAATGAAGCAAACAAGCGAAATGTAGCCGTCTACACGTTCTATGCACCGTCGGTTGGTTTGACGAGTCACAGTCGTCTCGCCGCCTTCTACGGACAAAGTTCGCTTAGTCGCCTGGCGAAAGATACGGGCGGAAAGGCGTTCTTTCAGGGAACGACAGGATTTGTGACATTCGATTCATATTTCAATCGTCTGCGTCAAACGCTCAATCAGCAAGTTGCAAGGGTCTCGTAATCGACCGTCCCAAAAGTTGAATAACGCCGTCGGAAGCTTGCGTCTTTCGGCGGCGTTTTAACTTGGCCTGTCGTTAGGCGCGGTGATAAAGTTGGACGGCCTCGAAGGAGGTTTGTCAGCGACTTTCCGGCCACCAAATGGCTCACACAAAGTAGACAGCAACGTGCGCGAATATTGTCTCATTGTAGAAGGCGCATACCTTTCTGAAGCAGAAGCTGAACACGCCTTGCGCGACCCGTTCATTGAAGACTGGGTTGAACAGACGGGACGCTTTCGCATTCACAATATGGACGAGATCCAGATCACACCCGGAGTGACTCTCGGGTCGCTGGGAGTGGTCATGATTGACGATCGCGTGTTTGAGATCGCGAGCTCCGATCCTGAGCACCCGCTCACCGAACATAAAGCGAAGGGTGTGGCCGACGCTCTACGCCGTCAGGACATGTTTGACGAAATAAAAGTTGAACCCCGTGGTGAAGACGGGGGATGACGGCAACGAGAAAAAACTTCTTACAGGAAAGAGTTGTCGTTGTCGTCGGCGATATTACGACACAACGCGTTGACGCTTTGGTGAACGCCGCTAATTCGTCATTGCTCGGCGGTGGTGGCGTCGACGGAGCAATCCATCGGGCCGGTGGTCCAAGCATTCTTGAGGAATGTCGCGAACTCCGTCGCACAACTTACCCCAAAGGTTTGCCGACGGGTGAGGCCGTGATCACCGTCGCCGGAAACCTTCCCGCTCGGTACGTGATCCACACGGTCGGTCCAATCTATGGTAGAGAGAAAGGACGTGAATCTGACTTACTCGCCAGCTGCTACCGAAAGTCGCTCGAGCTCGCGAGCGCTCACTCCCTGGTGTCACTGGCATTTCCTGCCATTTCCACAGGCATCTACGGCTATCCTCGGGCCGAAGCGGCGGCCGTCGCATCAGCCACAATAAGCAGATTTCTTGCTAACGACACCCAACTGAAAGAGCTGCGCATGGTATTCTTTCAGGACACAGATGCCGAGATATTTTTAGAGAACCAAAGATTTGAATGATATTGAGTTCGTGGGAGAACTTGATGTTCTTTTGTCCGCATTCCCGTGTGCGGATATTCTGGTTTGGGACTGTTATTGATAATCTAAACACTATTCAAGACTGATTTGAACAAATGATTGGGGCTACTGACCGAATAGATAACAAACCTGCACTTTCAACGCCAGAACTTCCCCCTCCCTTAAAAGACCTGGAGCGTCTCGCCTGGAATTATTGGTGGAGTTGGTCTGCTGATGGTCCGAACGTGTTTCGCGATCTGGATCCCGAGATCTGGGAAGAATGTGAAAACAATCCGCGTCTGCTACTGGCACGCACATCCGAGTACCGATTGGCCCAAATGGCCACGGATCCGATATACATCGAACGCGTCCGTCGTCTGTCTGATCTTTTCAGCGAATACATGGCGCCTGCTGAGACGTGGCGACCTGTGAATGGTACAACCGAGATTACACATGAACGACCCGTCGCATATTTTTGCGCAGAGTACGGCGTGCACAATTCCTTGCCGCTATACTCCGGTGGGTTGGGAATGCTTGCGGGCGATCACTTAAAGTCCGCGAGCGATCTTCGTTTGCCGTTGGTTGGTATCGGGCTGCTTTATCGATATGGCTACTTTCGCCAGAGACTAAGGCGTGATGGCTGGCAAGAGGAGCATTACGGCGAAACGCATCCGTCAGAAATACCCATCCATCCGATTCGCTCAGACAGCGGTTCACCTTTACTAATTGACGTATCCATTCGCAGGCGAACTGTCTTTGCGCAAGTGTGGCGCGCCGATGTTGGACGCGTACCGCTCTACTTATTGGACACAAACATCGAAGAGAACGACGAAACAGATCGGTTCGTAACCGGACACCTCTATGGTGGAGATCGCGAAACGAGAATTGTTCAGGAGATGTTGCTTGGGATTGGTGGGATTCGATTACTGCGCAAGCTGGGCATTGAACCTCACGTGTTTCATCTCAACGAGGGGCATTCAGCCTTCCTGAGTCTTGAGCTGGCCCGCGAACTCGGCCAATCGAGAAATCTTAGTTTTGCCGAGGCCGCCGCTCTTGTAAAACAACGGTGTGTCTTTACCACGCATACGCCTATAGCTGCCGGCAATGACGAGTTCGACCCGAAACTGGTGCAGCGATCATTCGATCCTGATTATCAGCGCGAGCTCGGGTTAAATGAGGAAGAGTTTCTCGCGCTTGGACGGGTTGACCCGTCAAACACAGCAGAACCTTACGGCCTGACTCCACTTGCGATTCGCATGTGTCGATCGACTAACGGCGTCAGTTTGAAGCACGGTGAAGTGTCACGCGCTCTCTGGCAAAAACTGTGGCCGGGCACGCCCGTGGAGAACATTCCGATCACGAACGTCACGAACGGCGTTCACGCACCAACATGGGTATCTGCGTTGGTCCGTTCACTCTATTCGAAATATCTTGGCGACGACTGGTCGCGCCGCGCGCGCAATCGCGAAGAGTGGCAGGAGGGGATCTACAGAATCACTGATGATGAGCTTTGGAATGCGCACTCGCTTCTGAAGCAGCGGCTAGTAGCTTTCATCCGGCACCGTTCGTTCCATGCACGCCTGAACAGGAATGAAAGCCAAGAGTACACCGAGGCAGCGCGTACGATGTTTCAACCCGAAGCGCTGACCATCGGGTTTGCGCGGCGCGTCGCAGGATACAAACGATGGAGTTTGCTTCTGACCGATCCCGAGCGGTTGCTTCGATTGATCAATGAGGAAGAGCGGCCTGTGCAGTTCGTGTTCGCAGGCAAGGCCCATCCACAGGATCAGGGCGCTAAGCAGATTCTGCAGCAGTTGGCCCAATGGAAGTACGAGCCGGCCGTGCGCGACCGAGCGGTGTTCCTGCAGGACTACGATCAGGAGATTGCTCGTCAACTAGTGCAATCCGTTGATGTATGGCTGAATGTGCCACGACGTCCCCTCGAAGCTTCAGGTACCAGCGGTGAGAAAGTTGCCGTCAATGGCGGATTGAATCTTTCGATCCTTGACGGGTGGTGGCTTGAAGGTTACGACGGAACGAACGGTTTCGCGATTGGCGCGAACGTCGAAAACGAGTCTCCCGACGTCGACTTGTTGGACGCAGAATCGCTCTATCGTGTTCTCGAGCACGAAGTCATTCCGCTGTACTACGACCGGGATCGCGATGGATTGCCGAGAAAGTGGATCGCAATGATGAAGCGTTCCATCCAAACGCTTGTGCCGTTGTACAACAGCGATCGCATGGTCGAGGAATACGCGAGCAGAATCTATAGCTGAACTTTTTTCCTGTCTCCCCTCACAGGCTGTTACCGCCAATCAGAGTCTCTCCCCTTCATGTGCTAGACTATTCTCCCGGCCTCGCACCGTGATTTGTAATGATGTATTCTCCAATGTCTTCCAGCTTGCCGGAGTATGGCGCCGCTGATCCCCGATGAAACACTGCACATGCTGTAAGGCTAAATACGACGATAGCGTTAGCTTTTGTCCCGCTTGCGGCGAAGTGCTCGAGGACGATCCTTCTTCGATTGTAGGGACGGTTCTGGACGGGCAGTACCAGATCGACTCGATGCTCGGAAAGGGCGGCATGGGAGCGGTCTATCGTGCCCGGCACATTCTCCTCGGTGACCGCGTCGCGATAAAAATCCTTCCTCCAGAGGTCCGAAATAACGCTGAATGGCTGCGCCGGTTCCGTCGTGAGGGACAGGCAGCTCGTCGTTTTCGCCACCCGAATTCCGTGACTGTTTACGATCTGCGCACCGCGTCTGACGGCGTGATCTATATGGTCATGGAATACGTCGAGGGTCACACGCTTGATGCGGAGATACGACAGCGAGGACGGTTGAGTCACAGAGAAGCGTTCTCGTTGCTCGAGCCAATCATGAGCGTGCTGAACACTGCCCACGAGATGGGGGTCGTCCATCGCGACTTAAAGCCCGAGAACATCATGATTGGCAAAGCCGGAACCAACGGCGAGCCGGTAATAAAACTGCTCGACCTCGGCATCGCGAAAATGAGGGAAATTGCCGAATCGGATGGTGGCGACGCTACGAAATTGACAGTCGCCGGTCAGGTTTTAGGCACTCCGTACTACATGTCCCCTGAGCAGTGGGGAGAGATTCCCCGGGATGGAAGCTCTGAAATCGATGGCCGCGCGGATATTTATAGTCTGGGTCTGGTCTTCTACGAAATGATTGCCGGGAAGCGTCCGTACTCCGGCAAGACCTTGCAGGAACTACGTCGCGAGCATCTTCAGGTTACCCCACCGCCGCTGAACCAGGTCGTTCCTGATGTTCCCAGCGGGTTTGGCGACACGATTGCCAGAGCAATAGCAAAGGACCGCGGGGATAGGCAGTCGACCGCAGGTGAGCTGGCAGCTCAACTCCGCTCAAATCTTGGTCAGGTTCAGCCTTACTCGAGCGGCATTAGTCAAGCCCTGGATGGGTCGGATCTCGCGATGACCATAGATATCGCATCTGCCCGGAATACGAGCTCAGACGCGCCTGCGCCGACCGTACTAACGGTGGATTCAGAGCACGGCATGGGACTGCAGACGCCGCCCCCGCCACAAGTTGTCGAACAGCCGTTGCCCAAACCGCCTGGGTTTGAGACTTCAATGCCTGACCAGTCGCTTTTGCAGTCAGCCACGGTCGTTGAGAGCGCTGATGTGGGGTCGAGTGTGACGATTCCTCAGATGCCGCCGCCACCGCTAACGACGACAACAAAGCGAGGCGGTAGCAGTGCAATTTTTATTGTCGCCGGCGTTCTTCTAGTTGTTTTGATAATCGTTGGCGCCGGAGGATTCGCCGCCTACAAGTGGTTCAGCGGAAAAACCACTGATAGCTCAGCAACTGCAGGGAATGGCACGGCCTCAAACACTCCCGGTACAACGACTGAGCTTGGTCGATACTGGCTCGAGGTTGAACCAACGCCGAACGCTCAAACGGTACGAGTTAGTGGAGTGGATCCGTTGACTTCAGGAAAATCATTTAAATTCCATCTTGTCTTCGAAGGCGATGGGTACGCTTACATCGTAGGTCCGGGCGAACGGAACCAGCCCACAGCGTTCCTGACGGGGAAACCTCCAAGGGAAACCGGCGTGGATAGCAATGAGGTAAGTAAGGGAAATGATTTTAGTTTTCCAAGTGGCTCAGGAAACTGGCTGACTCTTGATAAAAGCGCCGGAACTGAGAACTATACTGTTATCTTTTCACCGAAAACTGACTTAGTCCCAGATTTTTTGAACGGTGAATACACAGGGAAACCTCTCAATCAGAAAGAACAAGATCAACTAAACGACTTTCTGGCAAAATACAAAAGTAGCCGAGCAACCACCGAGCTAAACTCTTCAAACGCCGACGCTCCTTTCGTAACGTTAAAGGGGCTGTCGAAGAATGACTCTAATCCAATCGTTTTTGACGTCCGTATCCAGCACCGATAGCCTGGCCGCTTTCTCAGTAATCAGTTGAATGTCGAAAGGCAATCAAGGAGAGTTTTGGAAATGAAATTGAAGCTGATGTTGTGCCTCGCAGTAGTTGTAATGAGTGGTCTGGTAGTAGCGCGTACGCAGGACTCTCAGCAAGAGGAGAATGTCCGTGGTGCGTTTTTGACCAGCCGTCCTAAGGAGAAGCCGCCCCAATCTTCCTCCGCCAGCAAACCGAACAGACGCCGGCCGAAGTCGCAAGGTACGATTTCGGTTTCCGGTTCAGGTTCAGTCACGGCGGGACATACACCTGCAGCCTCTCCTTCGCCCGCAGCCAGTAGCCCGACCAAAAAAACGCAACCAATGGGTCTCGGTGTGACGTTATTCACGCGAGATCCGAATGGCCTCGCAGTTCGCGTTGACCCGGCTCATGAGTTTCGAAAAGGTGATGTTGTACGCATCCTGCTTGAAACCAACAGCGATGGCTATTTCTATATCTTCAATACGACCGATAATGGCCCACCGGTGATGATCTACCCGAGCGCGGAAATTGACGAGGGTGGGAACTACCTTCAAGCGCACGTGCCGTTCGAGATCCCGTCGAGCATTGCTTCCCAAGAACGATTGCGATGGTTTCAATTCGATCAAAATGCTGGTACAGA
>JBKPAC010000045.1:0-19714 GCA_046726175.1 Acidobacteriota bacterium | reverse complement strand
GCTTCACCGAGTTCTGCAAGAATTGGAAGGCTATAACTACAATTTGGAACGTCTGGAAGAATCCGATGATGGAACGTGGGTGCTGGCTGTCAGCAAGTGTGAAGCGCTTGCCTCCGATAAACTGCACCGGCGCAACCAGTCATTTAATGAACTTGCAGAGTATTGCGGAGCGGAACTCTACGATGGTTGGGACGTGGGACCAATTGAGGGGCCATAATGTAAAGGACCAAACAACGTATCAACTCTGACGTCCGGCGCGCTGACACCAACCAACGAACTATGAGATCGCTGCTTAAGTTTTTTTCGCTCACATACATTGTGAGCTGGAGTCTTTGGATTGTGGCGGCAGCCATCTCGCCTATGACCCATCCGCAGCCTTCCGGATTACTGACCATCAGAGGTTCGCTGTATATCCTCGGAGTTTTCGCTCCATCTCTCGTTGCCCTTGCGCTAACCGCCGAAGAGAATGGACGAGCGAGAACGCTAGCATTGCTCAGTAGGACAATTAAATGGTCTGTAGGCGCGCGATGGTACGTGTTTGCTCTCGGCTTCATGGCGGCGATCAAACTCACCGCAGCACTCTTGCTTCGCGCAGCGACTGGCGCGTGGCCGGCGTTTGGTGGAGAACCCGCGTACATCATGGCGTTCGCGATCCCTTTCTCGACACCTGTGCAGGCTGGTGAAGAAATCGGCTGGCGCGGATATGCACTGCCACGTCTTTCAGAGCATCTCGGACTTCCGAGCGCCAGCATAGTACTAGGCGTAATTTGGGCGGTCTGGCACCTGCCGTTCTTCTTCTTTGCGGGCAATGACAAGTCAGGCCAGTCGTTCCCCGTCTACCTCCTGAGTGTTACAGGGCTGTCCGTTGCAATGGCGTGGCTTTACTGGCGAACAAATGGCAGCCTGCTGCTAACGATGCTGATGCATGCCGCGGTTAACAATACTAAGGATATAGTGCCATCGGCTGTTTCGGGGGCAACGAATGCCTTTTCCCTCAATGCGTCGCGTGTGGCGTGGTTCACTGTCGCGCTCTTGTGGATTTGCGCCGGATACTTTCTGGTTCGAATGCGCGGTGTGAAACTGCAGGCTGATTGGCCAGCAGCGGTCGATGTGCCCGATACTGCATCGACTGGACCAGTCTCAGTCGCGCGGTAGTCGCAACCGGCGAACAATTCTTTGAACTGGACATAACTGAGCAGTCTCTATAGGCAGTTGTGTGATCGACCTTTCCAAAAGGTTATGCGAATTTTCTTTATCAAAGTTTTATCCTCTTTTGCGCTATTGGTCTTTTGCCTGGGGTTTTCGTTGCCTGTGCTAACCCAGGACGTGAAGCGTAATTCGGGAATCACTTCATTATCACTTGACGATCGAATTAAAGCTTTTGAGAAGGTCTGGAAAATAATCAATAAGGATTTTTACGACCCGGCTTTCAACGGAGCAGATTGGAAAGGCGCCTACTCGCGCTACCGCCCTCGAATTGAGGCCACGAAAGATGACGATGAGTTTTACGATCTGCTGGATGAAATGCTGGCAGAATTGAAAGATTCGCATACCTCATTCCGTCGCCCACAGATTTATTCAGGGAAGATTGAGAGAGCTTCAAATGTCGGGATTTCAGTCTACCTGGTTGATGGTAAACCTGTAGTCATTGCTGTAGACCAAGGCTCTGATGCGGCCAAAGCAGGGATCATGGTGGGAATGTTTGTGACGTCGTTTGACGGCAAGCCTGCAGAAGAACGAATGCTGGCGCTGAAAAAATTGCTTCAACAGTTTGTCGGTATCGCTACCGATCGAATGCTGACAGTCTTGGCGAGCCGTCTATTCTTCGTTGGCGAAGTGAACACTTGGGTCTCGGTGGGATTCGAGGCGGAGGACGGAAGGAAACTTGAAGTCCCGATGCTGCGCCGTCCGAGTGACGATGAGCCAACGATGACAGCGCGATGCCTTGCCTCGGGATTGGGCTATATTCGCTTCAGGCCGTGGATCCCTCCCAACGACAAGCGCTTTGCCGAGGAACTGAGAAAGTTGATTGATACCCCGGGATTGATCGTTGATCTGCGTGGCAATCGCGGAGGCTCTTTCATGACGGCTGACTACTTTCTTCAACCCGGAACGTTCACCGGAACAGCCGTGTGGAGAAACGGAAGGGTTGATAAAGATTACAGCCGCCAGAGCGACCTGAAGTACAACGGGCGGCTGATAGTTTTGGTTGATGAAGAGTCTAGCAGCGCGTCCGAAAATTTTGCAGCTCTGATACAGGAAAGTGGTCGCGGCTTGGTGATTGGCCGGCAGACTTGTGGCTGCTTGACGAGTTCGTACTCTGAATCTGTCAAAGGCGGCGGCAAGTTGCAATGGAGCCGCGTCCTGCTGCGTACTGTAAAAGGAAACAAGATCGAAGGTAGAGGGGTAATGCCTGACAAAATTGTTCCGATTGACCTTGCGGACCTACGGCAGGGAAGAGACTCTGTGCTCGAAGAGGCCGAAAGGATTCTTCGATCTCAATTGTCAAACACCAATTGAACGCCGATGAATCCGTCCACGCAACGTGACTTTGCTCCCCAGTTGCTTGAGCGAGAGTCAGCGGGTGTAACGGCAATTCTGTATATGACCGGGAAAGGCAAGCTTCAGATCGAATGCGCCGACTACAACGATTCTACTCTGGCGGATAATCAGGTCGCTGATAAATGGCGTCGAAATAACAACAAGCGCTGGCAAGACTCACTGGTGAGCGACCTTTATTCGTAGTTGCATGGTCGAGTCGCTGAAGCGCAACTAGTGGTGTCCAACTCGAAAGAAGTTCGTTAATCTCATCAGCAAAATTTGGTAATGAAGGCGTGGACACCAATGGACCGACGAATCGGCAGATGGGCAGCCATCACGGTCGTTGGTATTGCCGTCGCTTACATTACCACGGGCACGATTTGGCTGGTGCTGAATATCAGTCGCGTGACGATTCAAACACTTGCGCCGAGCGAACCGTATTTGACGATCATGGAAATCCTCATGCTTTTGTTAAATCCCGCGATGGTGGTCCTTTTCGCTGCAATTCACGCTTACGCTCCCGCGACCAAAAAAACGTGCTCGCAGGCGGCGTTCGGTTTTCTCCTGCTGCTGGTCGCCATCACTGGCGTCGTTCACTTCATCCATCTGACTGTTATTCGCCGCACGACAAGCGCAGCAACCGCCGAAGTTTTCGCCTTTTATCACTCGCGTGGTGACGGACACTCGCCAATGTTCGCGGCGGAGATGCTTGGTTGGGATTTCTTTTTTGGTCTCGCTCTACTTTTTGCTGCGCCCGTGTTCAAAGGCGACAGATTGCACGCAGCGATTCGCGCCGGTTTGATTGTTTCTGGCTTGCTGTGTCTCATAGGATTTTCCGGTCCGGCGTCGGGTGATATGCGGTTTCAACTTCTGGCAATTTTGGGCTACGCGTTCGGATTTCCGTTTGTTTGTCTTTTGTTGGCGAGATTATTTGGCCGCTCCAAAGAAGCCGATCTTTGAGCTGCTCAAACAGTTCGCGCCCTCGTTTCGCAGCCGCCGACCAACTCGTTGGACCGGAGTCCCGATGCATCGGAATGTTTCTTAACTTGAATGGTGCGACTAAGGTTGCGAAATCGCGCCGCCCGGTCAACTCTGACGGTTAGACACCTGTTGAAGCTAAAGGAGGATGTGTGATCCGAATTGCTAGCATGAGCCTTGTTATCTTTCTACTACTGATCACTCATTACGTAGCTAACGCGTCTCCTAATTATCCCTTTGAAGGTCTTCTACCGCGAGCGGAGACTATTTTCATTGGGCGAAAAACAAACCACTCCGAGAAGGACTTCACCCTTGAGATTATTGAGACATTGCGCGGTCATACAGAGCAAACCACGCTTACGTTCGGATTTTCTAGTCACGATGATAGTGGATTGTCGGCAGCGGGTTCTTCGTATCTTGTAATTTCCCAAGGTGACACTCATTTCGGCAATTCGGCAGCAATAGTCTCTTTCGGTCAGGTTTTGAAAGGTCAAGCTGGATACTGCGGCTGGATAGCGTTCCCCATCAAACGGGACAGGGGGCTAACCTATTTAGACCTCATCCATACGCGCGTTGGACAAAAGCGGGGTGAGAAACCAGCAAGGTTGACCCTGAATAGAGCACGGGCGTTGATCCAACAAATCCCATACAAACCAGACTCACACTGCAAGGGTGTCTAACAGAGAGATAGAAAGATAATTGACAAGGCATCGCGTGACCGATCTTTCTGAGCGGTGCTCAATGACAGCCTTAAATCGCTAGTTCGTATAGGGTCTTCTCCGGCACCGGTCTTTGAATTAACGAGAATTGAACGGGAATTTCACACCTTGAGCCGAGCCTTCAGGTAGGTTTGAACCGGATTTATGTGCCTAACTACAAACCAACTGACGTCCCTGTGATTAGAGAGGTGCGAAGCAAATACGTTTCAAAGGAGAAGCCTCCAGCAGCTACTTTGGTCGGAGTACAGTCGCTGGTGCGAGAAGACTTTTTAATTGAAATTGAAGTAATTGCAATGATCGATCAATGAGAAACTTTGCATGTCGAGGAAGTCAGCGATCAGCACGCGGTACAGAACTTAGACAAAACGCTATCTGCTGCTGGCCATAGCGAAAAGGAGTTCACATGAATCGCGAATCCGTACAAGTTTGGCTCGATAAATATGTCAAAGCGTGGCGAACTTACGACCCAGCACAAATCGGCGACCTCTTTAGTGAAGATGCGCTCTATTTCTATAGTCCATTCGACGAAGAGAATCCGGTGCGCGGACGCGATTCGATTGTGGCGGATTGGCGGAAAGAGCCCGACGCAGCTGGTTCTTGGCAAGCACGCTATGTGCCGGTCGCGGTAGAAGGCAATGTGGGCGTGGCTCAAGGACGCACGCGCTATTTCCGATCCGATGGCGCCATTGATCGGCAGTTCGATAACATTTTCGTCCTGCATTTTGATGAAGCTGGCCACTGCGCGCGTTTCACGGAGTGGTATATGCAGCCGCGCGGCTCATAACGGGCACGCGTTTCTTCGAGAGAAACTTTGTGACTAAAAACTCTTGGAAGTACAACATCGCTGTCATAGCGATGGGCTTCATCATGATCGGTCATCAAACTGGTCAATCGAAACAACGGTATTCCTACGCCTCAAATTCTCAGCTAGCTATGAAGACCAAAGAGACTAAATCAACCAACGCGCATTCCAACGAGCCGACAGTTTTACAAAAAGTTCAGACCTGCTGTTCTGTTCTGGAGCTTAGGCAATACACGCTACATCCTGGAAGGCGGGACGTTCTGATTGAGCTTTTCGATCGCGAATTCATCGAGAGTCAAGAGGCACTCGGTATGACTATCGTCGGTCAATTTCGCGACCTTGAACAGCCAAACCGCTTTGTGTGGCTCAGAGGATTTGCGGACATGACCTCGCGGGCGCGTGCGCTTGAAGGTTTCTACGGAGGACCAGTCTGGAAGGCGAATCGCGAGGCTGCCAATGCGACGATGATCGATTCGGACAACGTACTGCTACTGCGACCCGCCCGTCCAGGTTCAGGATTTTCTATAAAAAACGATCGTCCTCGACCTGGCGCTGAAGAGAACGTCAACAACAAAGGTCTTATTGTGGCCACTATCTATTATTTTGATCAGCCAGTCACTGAAGAGTTTCTCGGTTTTTTCGAGGGTACGGTTAGACCGGTGCTGGCGGACGCCGGCGCTTCCATTTTGGCCTACTTCGTTACCGAACCTAGCAAGAACAATTTTCCACGTCTGCCCGTGCGAGAAGGAGAGAATGTCTTTGTCTGGTTCTCGAGTTTTCGAGATGAGAGGGCCCACGCAGATCACCAGGCTCGCCTGTCAGGATCACAGCGATGGCTTGGCGAGGTGTCGCAAAAGTTGGCGCGATGGTTGAAAAGAAACCCGGAGGTGTTGAGGTTATCACCCACGCGACGGTCGCGGTTACGAGCATAAGGATGACGCGGTGAAATATCTACAAAAGCTGAATAACGCTATCGAATTGCTGATGACTCAAAACACCTTCGGGAAGACGGTGAACGAATTGCAAAAGGTACTAAGTCATTCCTCAGAACCTTTTGTCTGGTCAGTAATCGATCTGAATTCTATACAAATTGAACTGCCTCAAGAAATCAAATCATGCTGGATTTTTGTTCTCAAGAAAAATGTGCCGTCCGGCTGTCACTATCATCCGAATAGTGTCCAGCACATGGTCATGATCAAGGGACAAGGAACGGCGAAAGTCGCAGAGAAAAGCAAGCGAATCTTGCAGTTTGGATCAGCGAATGCACTTGAAAACGTCTGGTATGTGATCGCTAACGGCGTTCCTCATGAGTTCTTTCCCGAGAACGAAGACATGACTGTCGTCTCGTTTCACACGTGTGAAGCAGACCAACTGGAAGAAGTCGCTTGCGATACAGGTCAAAGACGGCTCTATGAAGGGACGGAATAAGGAGCTGTTAATGAGAAAAGTTGGATGTGCAGTTTTGCTAGTTTGCTTTGCCGTCCCTTGCTTCGGTATTTCTCACAAAAGCAAATGGAAGGAGAACCAAAACTGGAGTAACTACTTCGATAGAGAAAAAGTGCAAGGTTGTTTTCTGCTCTACGACCTACAAAGAAACGAATACATGAGCTACAACCGCCGGCGTATCAACACAGGGTTTCTGCCGGCTTCGACTTACAAAATCTTCAACTCGCTGGTTGCTTTAGAAACGGGAGCAGTGCGGGACGAAACGGAAGTTCTGAAGTGGGATGGCATCAAGCGAATGTTTCCCACGTGGAACCAAGACCAGAATATGAGAGACGCGATCAAGAACTCGACCGTCTGGTTTTATCAAGAGATGGCGCGACGTATCGGTCAAAAGCGAATGCAACACTACGTCAATGTGGGCCATTACGGCAATAGAGACATCGGCGGAGGCATAGACCACTTTTGGCTAGACGGTATGTTGAGGATAACGGCGAAAGAGCAGATAGACCTGCTGGTTAAACTGCACCGCAATCAACTCCCGTTTTCGGCAAGAGCGATAAGCATCGTGAAAGACATTCTTATCAATGAGAAAACAGATAACTACATTCTCCGCGCCAAGACTGGGTGGGTTGGCCTGGGTGATAAATCTGCGCCGCAAATCGGCTGGTGGGTTGGCTATGTTGAGCGAGGCGCCAGAGCATATTTTTTCGCGATGAACATTGAAATTAAGAAGGATGAGGATGCCGCCGCACGCATGACAATTACAAGAAACATCTTGCGCGAAATGAAAATAATCGATCCGGGATGAATTTATGGCGACGATCCACAAAGAAATTGAAATTAACCGAAGTGAAGAATTTGTTTGGGATGCAGTCCGCGATGTGGGGAACATCCATAAGCGCCTCGTCCCGGGCTTCGTACTTGATTGCAGGCTGGAGGGCGATTGGCGCACCGTTACTTTCGCAAACGGAATGATCGTGCGCGAACTCATCGTTAGCGTTGACGACAAGACCCGGCGCCATTCCTGGGCTGCTCAAGCCGAGTCACTCAGTCACTACAACGCGTCCGTTCAGGTGTTCCCAGCTGGCAAAGACAAATGCCGCGTTGTTTGGATAGCCGATCTGATGCCAAATGAAGCCGCCGGGCCAATTGGAAATATGATTCAACAGGGTTTGGAAACCATGAAGCGAACGCTGGAAAGCAGCGCCGGAGCGTAATGACTCTATGCCACCAGAAGACAGAAAAGCAGTGCCTCCCAAGGGAAAGACACTCGACTGGAGCCACAACCGCGAGATGTGGATTCGGGTTCTTGAAAAGAAAACCGGCAACGGACTCAGTCACTGGAATGCTCGAATCAAAAAGCAGAAGTTCACGAACGCGCGCAGTCTGAAGGCTTGGCTTGCCGAAAAGGGCGTGAGCGGTTACGCAAGCCAACTCCTGGTCATGGAACGATTCGGTTATCCGGACTTTGTGACGACCTCAGCCGATAAACTTATCGACGAGCGATACGCCGACCGCACACACCTTCGCCCTATCTACGAGGCCATCGTCAGAGCCGCACGCGATCTCGGTGAGTTTGTGATCCAGGCGCGCAAGGGATTTGTCTCGCTCGTCACGCCCCGCAGAACGTTTGCCCGAGTGCAAGCCACGACGAAGAATCGCGTTGACCTTGGACTTCGAATCGAAGGGACTAAACCAAGCGGACGCTTACAGCCGTCAAGGATCCACGAAACGATGAAACTTCAAATCAGTTTTATGAAACCTGAGGAAGTAGATGCTGAGACACGGCGCTGGCTCAAGAAAGGGTATGACCAGAATTGTAATCCGTGACATGAGGTAGGACTACGATATGTCGAACACGGTAACGCTCGAACACAGTAACGTTGCGACCCGGCTTCCGGTTCAGGACCTTGAGCGAGCGAGATTGTTCTACGCAGAGAAACTGGGCCTTGAGCCAGTTGAAGAACGGCCCGGGGGACTTCTGTATCGCTGCGAAAGCGGATCGTTCGCTCTGTTCATCTCCAGCGGCGCTTCATCTGGTGACTTCACACAGATGGCATTCGAAGTCACAGACCTCAAAGCGACGGTCGCAGCGCTGCGAGCGCGCGGCGTGATATTCGAGGAGTACGACTTTCCTGGTCTCAAGACAGAAGCCGGCATCGCTGAAATCGCCGGCAACTACCCAAGCAAAGGCGGCGTCGGTGAGCTCGCCGCCTGGTTTAAGGATAGCGAGGGGAACCTGCTTGGCATCGGTCAACCGACAAACTGACCATGTGAGGACATGCTCTTACTTAAGAGAATCTTTGTCGGCAGCGACTGCGCCGCACATCTTCACGAAGTTGGGAGAGAACCAAAGTTCGTTCTCTCTCACATAGCGACGTAGCACCGGGCTCTTTGCAACATGATCTTGAATGTAGCTCTCCCACTTATCATCCGGCCACATCTGTCGGTACATCCCCCGTTGTTGAAAGTAGCCGTCGAAGTAGTTGGCCAATAGTTGAGTCGCGGCCATCGCCTGAGGGTATTCAACATGATCAGAGTTGAGCTCCTGACCTTGGTAGAAATATTTGTACAGCGTGGGATATGTCAGGATGACTTTGTCGAATTCGAGTTGCCGCGCCGCTACACCAGCGCTCGATTGCGCGTCGATTGATCGAACGAGTACACGGAGAGTCCAAGCAACAACTATAAACCCGAGGCCGGAAACTGCGAGTTGCAACAGAGCGAGAAGAGTCGCATAGCGTTCGTAAGTCGTCACAATGGAAGCTCCTTTGGCGGAAACAAAACAGCTACAACGAATGTATAGAGCACTCAGTAATATCTTTTCAAATCGACAGCAGGTGACGGTTTCGAAACCTATGTTCGACTGGTTGACGTAGAAACCGCATCGCCGGTTCATGTCGATTTGGGTAAGGCCCGTTCGACTATATAGTGAGTGATCCCGACAGAGTGACGCATCATGAGTACTCCAAGTGCAGAGATTTCCAAAGCGACCACTCGAGAGTGGATTGGGCTTGCCGTTTTAGCACTGCCCTGCGTGCTTTACTCCATGGACCTCACGGTAATGAATCTGGCGGTGCCGAAGCTCAGCGCGGCGTTGCGGCCCAGCAACACCGAGTCGCTCTGGATCGTGGACATCTATGGCTTCGTACTCGCAGGCGCTCTGATACCCATGGGCGTGCTTGGTGATCGGATCGGTAGACGTCGCTTGTTGCTGATTGGCGCCGCCGCGTTCGGCTGCGCATCTATTCTTGCCGCGTTCGCGCCGAGTGTTAAGGCGCTCATTGCGGCTCGTGCGCTTCTCGGTTTGGCCGCGGCCATGCTGGCCCCATCAACGCTGTCTCTGCTTCGCAGCATGTTTCTCGATCCAAAGGAGCGCACGTTTGCGGTTGGAGTTTGGATTGCCAGCTTCTCGGCTGGAGGCGCGATCGGACCACTGATAGGCGGGGTTCTGCTCCAGTTCTTTTGGTGGGGCTCCGTGTTTCTAATCAACCTTCCCGTAATGGTGCTGCTGCTAGCTGTAGGTCCGAGGCTGCTTCCTGAATTCCGAGATCCGAAGGCCGGCAAACCTGACATCATCAGCGCGGCATTATGTATCGCCATTGTTCTGGCGGTCATTTACGGGATCAAGCGCATCGCGGGACATGGCCCGGACTGGATAGCCGCGGTGAGCATCATCTCGGGTCTGGTAATCGGCTTCGCCTTCCTGCGCCGGCAACGGCAGCTTGCTGCGCCTTTCATTGATCTCTCGTTGTTTCGGCGAGTGACATTTAGCGCAGCCCTTGCAATCAACATTTTTGGATTCTTCGTGGCGTTCGGCACTTTCCTCCTGGTCGCGCAGTATTTTCAACTCGTGATCGGACTTTCACCGCTCGCGGCGGGCTTGTGGTCGGCTCCCTCAGGTATTGCATTTGTCGTCGGCGCGATGCTCACTCCACGGATTGTGAACCATCTGAGACCGCCTAGTGTGATTGCGATCGGCTTTGGGATCGCGGCGTTTGGCTTCGGCCTGCTGACGCAAACGGGAGTGGGCCATGATCTCCCTTTAGTGGCATCAGCCTACGCTGTCTTCTCGTTCGGACTCGCTCCGGTTTTTACGCTCGCGGCTGATCTGATTGTTAGCACGGCCCCACCTGAGCGCGCGGGAGCTGCGGCCGGAATTTCGGAGATGAGTACCGAAATGGGAGGTGCCCTCGGAATTGCATTGCTCGGCAGCCTTGTCACCTTTATTTACCGCGCAGGACTAACGGGTGCATTGGACAGCGAGTTGCCACCGGATGCTCTCCTGGCGGCGCGCAACACGTTGGGAGGCGCAGTCGCGGTGGCGGAGAACCTGCCCGAGCAGCTTGGCGCGGCTTTGGCGCGCGTCTCTCGTAAAGCGTTCATTGAAGCGTTTCAGGCGACGGCTATGGTTTCCACCGCAATTACGCTAATTGCCGCAGCTGCAACTGCCTTGATACTTAGGCGACCTGAAGATGATCGGGTCAAAATCGAAGGTTTTGAAACTAAGAGTGTGGAGACTACTAGGAATGTATGATCAGCGAACGACTTGAAGAAGTGGCGGGGCAGTATGAGCAGACTGCTGCGGAGTGTGAAGCCGCTGCTCTACATCTTAGGAGGACAGCAAGTCATTTCCGCGATGGCGAGGTACCAAGAGCCAGCGCTCACTCGTGGGCTGCGTTGGGCCACTTCGTCGGCGCCGAACGGTTGCTAAAGGAGTTGGCCCAATTGCATGCCTCTCGCAGCCGACCGGATGTATGAGAATAACTTAGAGTCACCAACGGGAATGGAGACAACGCGCATTAACAGATAGATCGGAGGAATAGAACGATATGGAACAAAAAACGAAGATCGACGCAGAAGACGGCAAGCAGGATCTAATGATCACGAGGGAATTTGATGTGCCGTTGGAATTGCTTTTTAAAGCGTATGCGGATCCCAAAATTGTCGAGCAATGGATGGGAACAAAAGTGCTGAAACTTGAAAATAGAAAGCACGGTAGCTGGCAATTTGAAACGAGCGATGACCAGGGAAACGTGGTGTTTCGGGCCAACGGAGTAATCCATGAGTTCATTCCGAACCGAAAGATCATACGGACATTTGAAATGGAGAATACGCCTTTTCCCGTTCAGCTTGAGTTCTTGGAATTTGAAGACCTTTCTGGTGGCCGCAGCAAACTCAACATGCAAGTGGTATACAGATCGGTCGCAGACCGAGACAAAATGCTGCAGTTACCCTTTGCTCAAGGCATAAATATGGCTCACAACCGATTACAAGAGATCGTAAGCAAATTAAGATAACCATACCATGACAAAGAATAGGACGAATCCTAAGGTTGATTTTTACTTCAACAAAGCCAAAGAGTGGCAGGAAGAATTTGAGAAATTGAGAATGATCTGTCTCGACTGTGGGCTGACGGAAGAATTGAAGTGGGGTTGTCCCTGTTACACGTTTCAGAAAAGAAACATAGTTCTAATACATGGATTTAAAGAATACTGCGCGCTTCTGTTTTTCAAAGGCGCGTTGTTAAAGGATGCCAATGGTATTCTGATCCAACAAACGAAGAATGTGCAGGCGGCGCGCCAGATTCGGTTCACCAGAGTTCGAGAAATAGTTAAGCTGAAACCCATCTTGAAAGCCTACCTTAATGAAGCCATTGAAGTGGAAAAAGCCGGCTTGAAAGTGAATTTTAAGAAGACATCAGAATTTGATGTTCCTGAGGAATTTCAAAATAAACTAGATGAAATCCCTGGTTTGAAAACTGCTTTTGATGCATTGACGCCGGGACGGCAAAGAGCCTACCTCCATTATTTTTCTCAACCCAAACAATCCAAAACTCGGCAGTCAAGGGTTGAAAAATGTACGCCGCAAATTCTCATTGGAAAGGGATTGAATGATCAGTGAATTCGATGAGGGAGTAAATGAATCAAAATGGATTCTTCAGTGTTGGGAGGTGCGCTGTACTTTATTCGCCATTACTGACTCCTCCTTCACTTAGCTGGAGGCGATACATCGGATCACGCACTGCTCCGCGTCTCTTCTTCACCCTCAACAATGATTTGATCCGCGCGATCGTGAGTTTCTGCCGACTCGCCCCAGTTCCATAGCGTATCAATCCTGTTTCGCATTCCACTCAGTAGCTATTTCTTAGCCCTCCGTTTTTAGCAGGTGGCGATCGAGGCGACTTGGAAGGATATAAAATGCCGGCACTGCTACGAACAAGATAATGCACAGCTTGGGGCTCAAGAATGAAACCACGATCGATAGCGCATAGACGCAGGGCGCAATGATTGTCTTAATTGTGCCCAAACGGATGACGCGATCGGGCAATTCCTTCCACTAAGTAGTGACCTCTCGTTGCGTACCACCAGAGCATCTCGAGCAGCATTCCAGTAATTGTAAGTGTGCCCGCATAAACGACCACGGCGGTTTGGACGGCTCCATATTGAGAGATCAAACCTGTCGGAAACGGAATGAAGGCAATGCACATAAGGAAAGCTATATTGAGCCAGAGGAGCACGCGATCAGATCGCTTGATGTGATGAAACATTACGTGATGTGCAACCCAATAGATACCTACGATGACAAAGCTCATCATGTAACTTAGCAGTTGTGGCCAGAGCTGAAGCACCTGTCGCGGCAACTCGGTCGTCAACTCTGTTGGGAGAACTTCAGGAATTTTGATATTTAGCACTAGCAGCGTGGCGGCAAAAGCAAAAACGCTGTCGCTGAAAGCTGCGATGCGTGTGGTACTGAGGCCAGGCGTCTCCATTTCTGCACTCGATTCAACGAGGTCCAAGATACTTTAGATCTTTGCTGAACTCATTAGAACTAAATAGGCATTTCTCTGTCCATACATCGCAACATTGAACGTTCGCATCTCATCACCACTCTGCATGAACAAGCAAAGCCAACTGGGGTTATCGTTTGCTGTCTTGTGCGTCATTGTGGCGGCGTCGTCATCCGTGATTGCTCAAGACGAAGTCATCAGAGTTGATACAGCCTTAGTCAACCTCGATGTCGTTGTGAAGGATCGCCAGGGGCAACGTGTTCGTGGGTTGGCAAAAGAAGACTTCGATGTCTATGAAGATGGCGCACGGCAGGAGATTACGCATTTCGTGGCAGAAGAGCGATCGCTGCGATTGGTTCTGCTCTTCGACGTGA
Source organism: Acidobacteriota bacterium (assembly GCA_046726175.1). Taxonomy (GTDB): domain Bacteria; phylum Acidobacteriota; class Blastocatellia; order Pyrinomonadales; family Pyrinomonadaceae; genus PSRF01. The sequence continues at coordinate 6,064 of JBKPAC010000045.1, read as the reverse complement.
GCGTCAGCATGGAGGCCGTCTTGCCAACCATTAAGCAAGAGGCGATAGCGCTGGTCAATAACTTGCGGCCTGACGACGCGATTAATATTCTTTCGTTCGCCAGCGACGTGCAAAAGCCTTCCGGCTGGCTTAGCAGGGAACGGGCCGCCGAAGTCATCAGGAACATAATTCCGGAACCGCACCCTCAGCCAGTGCCCGCATCGATCGGACGACCGGGATACCGCATCGGCGACACAAATACCTTCCTTTACGAAGCCTTGCGGTACATCTTCAATAACTTCAAAGCTGACAACGATCGGATAGCCGTCGTAATGTTCAGTGATGGAGTAGACACGGCTGCCGGGCGTGCGATGCCAAACATCACCAGACGCGCGAATGAAATCGGAAGAGAGCTGATTAATCAGGCTCGAGAAAGCTGGGCGCTAGTGTATCCGATCCGGTACAAGACAGAACAAGCAATCGGGGATCTGCCCGCCGCGGCTCGACGACCTTTCCCTCCTGCCATTCGTATTGGATTATCTCCAGATGATCGGGGTCGCGAACTATTTGAGAAGATTGCCGCTGCTAGCGGCGGTGAGATCTTCGAATGGACAACGCGGCAGGATTTGATCGCGGCAGTAAAAAATGCTCTGGAGGATCTGCGTAGCCAGTATGGCATCGCGTACCGCCCGCCTCACCTGAATGGAGGAAAGCGATTTCGTCATGTCAAAGTTCGCGTCAAACGAGCTAACCTTGTAGTGCGGACTCGGCAAGGGTACTTCTACGATCCGTAGGAGTGCGCCGCCCGTGGCATCTTTCGACTTTTGAGGCAAAGCCACCTTCCTGTATTTCCTCCGCCACCTAATCTGGCAAATGTACGTCTCCAGGCACTGGCACTTGGAGTAGTGTCCTAATCTGAACTATCTCTGACCGGCCTATGTGTTCTTATGTTGCTGCGTTCGCAAACATAGCAGTCTCTGACTTGCGGGTGTTTTAGACAAACCCATAATTTAGAAGTGTGGGGCTTATCCAAATGAGCCAATCTCTTTCTATTTCTCTCGTTATGCTCGTCTTGACGTATTTCGGTGATGTATGGAGAGTTGCAGCAAAACCAATCCAGCAGGAGCAAGAGTCTGTTAAGGCTCTGACGAATCAGGACGTGCTTACGCTAGTAAAGTCACATTTAGCACCAAACGTCATCGCCGCGGAACTGGTGAGCAGGGGCTGTGCCTGTGACATCTCTGCGCGTGAGCTCCAACGTCTTAAGGCAGAAGGCGTACCTGATAAAGTCTTGCTTGTCATGATTAGTGCGACCAAACCGGCTTCAGTGGAGTCACTCACCGTTATAATTCCGCGCGGCACTATCGTCGACATCGAAACGGTCTATAGAATTAGCTCGCAAGAGGTTAAGCCTGGCGAAGCAATATCCTTTAAAGTCGTAAACCCGGTTCGGGTTGGAGAGCACACAGTAATCGCTGCTGGCTCAATTGCTACTGGACGTGTCGTAAAAGCCACCCGAGGCGCTCATTTCGGGCGTGCAGGGCGGCTCGTCTGGACGATGGAAACGGTCAATGCTATTGACGATTCGAGGGTTCCTATTCAAGCAACCGGCCGACTCGTCGGTGATAGTAAGGGTGCAAAGGTTGCAACACGGGCTGTGCTAACCGGGGCATTGCTGTGGCCAATTGCTCCTGTTGCGCTACTGCATGGTTTCAAACGAGGCGAGAATGCTTACCTCGCGCAGGGCCACCGTTTCGAGGTCACCGTCAGCGCCGACACAAAGGTTATGCTAAATAGCATTCGATGAAATTGCAGATCGGGGCGCTCCGATATTCCGATACCTCATAACGCTATATGCGGTAAATCAATTCCGTCTGAGGGCCGTTGTCCAGCTATATCAGCCATCGCCAGCACTCGCGCGAACGCTTTTTGCTCTCTTAATTGACGTGATAGCTTGGAAAACTCTCGAACTCGCGACACTTGGGGCTATGAAGAACAGAGAGGTGCCTGCACCAAACCACACCTAACGCAGAAAGCCAATAAAACAATCCGTCGCGGGCGCGAAATAGATCGTGACGCAGCAGATTGTCCACGTAGCCGGGTTCGCCTTGCATCAAAAAGCGCAAAAGAGAGACTCCTCCAAACATCCCTGTCGGAAGCACAACTAGTTATATTTCAGCGAGCATGCGCGATTCACGTGACATCGCTTCCTCCTATCAAGTCGTGGTCACCACGACGGACCTAACCGATCGCCAATTACGGCGCGAAGCCGAATGTTCATTGGCTGGTGACCATGCGTGGTCAGCATGACTCTATTTGGTCGCGTTTTCGGTCAAAGTTCTGTTGGACCATCGCTAATACTCGTCCAAAAACCCAGAATTCAACATCGGGCAGTGCGACGTGCCGTCGGCTGTCTGGTGGCCGAACAGTTGTATGGCTGAAAGACATAAGCAATTTCTGTTACGTCAGTCCTCGACGGACGGCGACGGAACTACCGAAGAACCTAACGAGGAGTTATGAAATGAATAGCATTGTGAATCGAATGGCGATACTTCTGGTAATTGGCGCTCTTACAAGTGTGATGGCGGTGGGAACAACAACTGAGAAAAAAGTAACGTTCTTACGGTCTTTAACAGTGAATGGCACCCTGGTCAAAAAAGGAACTTACAAGGTGATATTCAACGACGAAACTGGGGAGCTTACGATCAAGAAGGGCGGAAAAGTTATGGCGTCCGCACAGGCGCGCCTCGAGAAGACGAACACTCCGAACTCTGCGTATACGCATGTGGCTTCTGATGATCCAGCGAAGCCACCGTCATTGTTAAGTGTTTCTTAGGGACGGAAGCCAAGCTACCATTTTGAATGGTACGGGAAATAAAACAATGAGCGAGCGGCAGTAGTGCGGTGTGCTGACTTTGCAAAATGAGTGGGCTTGCTGATCTGCGAGGAGAAGCAAGCCCTCTTATCTTACCTTATCGCCAAAGAATTTGTGGGTAGATATGACCGCCTATTACCGACGAACGACAGGTTCTTCCTCTTGAGGGTTCGACATGGAGGAATTCATGACCAGAACTGCATTTATACTGCTTTTACCAACATTCTTAGCGTTTTGTCTCGGCGGAGTCTGTGACGCGGATGATGAACATGCTGACCTTCGAGGACGGTGGCCAAAATCCACCGTGCTTCGCCTGAAGAAGGAAAACGAATTATCGGAACTATATTCGTTGAGGCAGAACATAAAAACTGCCAAAGTAGACAAGGCAAATCTGATAATTACAGAGAGCACGCGCATCATCAAAGAACAGGATCATAACCGTGTTGACGTAACATTTGACGATCTCAAAATAGGGCAACTAGTCGAAGCTCAATTCGTCGAAGGTCCAACTGTCATGATCTATCCGCTTCGGGTCGAGGCCGCGAAGATCGTAATCCAAGAACGTGGGGCGAACTGAGAAAGCGACTCAGGAAGGTAGATAATCACCGCTGCCCAAACTACGTACGGGCAAGATGATCACAAATTAGCGAGCTGTGCCTATGTTCAAACGACTCTTAATGTCTGGTCTGGCCATCCTTATCACATGGACTGTGCTCGATGTACTCATACATCGCCTGTTCCTTCGGGATGTGTATGAGGCAAACGCCAGTCTGTGGCGACCTTTTGATCAGATGAATGTGGTCCTCATCTATATTGTTACATTCACACTGATTGCCATTTTCGTGACAACGTTCTGGCTGCTGGTAAGGCCAAAGTCGTTGGGCGCGGGTGTTGGATTTGGTGCACTCCTGGGTTTGGCGCTTGGGATGTCAGCGGGATTCGGAACCTATATTCACATTCCCATCCCGCTAACTCTGGCCTGGGGCTGGCTCATCGGAGGATTGCTGAAAGGTATGGCAGCAGGAGCCGTCATGGGAGCGCTGATCAAAGAATCGTGACTCGCCCATTATTTTGCCGTTATCCTTCATAGGCGACGGGATGGAATTCCTATTGCAGAGCAATTGCAAGTCGCGAGGCCTCGCGAACGAAGTGGGGAGATTGGCACACGGCGACTGCTCCTGATAACTGTTAAGCCGAGCTGCGAACTGACGTTTCGTCTCAGCCTCGGCCCGGTTGCTCGCCTTCTCCAATTGTCTGACTGTCGTCAATATCACATCGAAGTAGAGTGGTCCAACGTCATGTCGCAATGCTCTTTTCCATAACGATGTCCCTTTGTGCGTCCGACCCTAACTGAAAAACATGCTCACCAACAGCACGAAAGCCCCACTTGCGGTAGAAAGCCTGCGCCCGCGCGTTTCGCTCCCACACGCCGAGCCAGATGGTTTCGTACCCAGCGCTTCGCGCCTCATCCAAGCAGGCACGCATTAATACCTCGCCGACGCCCTGGCCGAGCCATTCCCGCAACACGTACAACCGGACCAACTCGATGGGCTTGGCGCCTTCGATTCCCGTTGCCGGCTCACCCGCACGAAGCTTGGCATAGCCCGCGGCAGACCCGCTGACTTCCGCAATCATGAAAGTCGAGGCAGGATCAGCCAACTCAGCAGTTTGCTGCGTAGGATTAAAGGATGAAGTCAGGTAGGCGTCCATATCCTCCCGAGTGTTATCAGGGGAGAAAGTTTCGTGGAAGGTGCGCTTTCCCAATTCAGCCAGTAGGTTGGCGTCTGCGATATTGGCACTACGGATCGTGACGTGGACCTTTTGAATCATATGAATAGTTAATAGCGTCCTACCGACAGTCTCTTTAATCTTACTAGTGCTCTTCGATACTATGACACCAAACAGCAAACAGGAAATTCATTCAACCCTGATTATCGCCTTCACTCGTCTCGCGAATTATCGAATGAATTTGGTTAGATATTCCCGAACGCTACTTGATGAGATTTCTACGGAGATCGATCCGATATGATTGTCAGGTCTCAGCAGCAGACTGAAACCCTTGCTCCTTCCGAAGGCTTCTTCCACCTCGGGCGAAATAGAGAAAACAGTGAAATCGACTAATTCGGGATAGCTGTCTTTGAGTTGGTTCTGAAGCGCGTTGAGGTTGTTTGGCGCGCTCGAGAAGACAAGAAAATGAAATTTCGGCTGTTGCAATTTGTCGAAGACGTTCTGGCCATCAACCAAAAAATACGGCATGCGATCTCCGGCTTTTACTTCAAAGTCTTCATCTCCTGCATGATTACTAAGTGAGCTGTGTCGATAGTTGATGCCTATTTGTGAAACAGCCGGGAATGCAAACCTTCTAACGACGTCAAGACTGAATAGGTGTGTGGCTAATGGCGGCAACACGTGCAAGCGGAGAAAATTCATTAGCCAATCAGTGCCGGCAGCAAAACCAAAGAACCGATCCGTCGTATTCACCAGGCGCTTGGCATTCTCCAGCCGCTCTTCGTTATAGGTATCCAACAATTTGTCGGCGGCCTGGTGGCGAAGTACTAAAGCTAATTTCCAAGCGAGGTTGTAGCCGTCCTGGATTCCCGTGTTCATTCCTTGCGCGCCGGCAGGCGTGTGAATATGCGCCGAGTCGCCGGCGAGAAAACCAGGGCCCGCAGAGAATTTGTTTACATGACGAGTGTGAACTTTGTAGGTTGAAAACCATTCAACGTCATGAATATCCAAATCGAGTTTTGTTTCCGTTTTGATTCTGGTTTCAATTTCTTCATAGAGCACGTCGCCTTCGTCCCTGTTGAATTCTTCCGGAAAGACGCCAACGATTCGATAACGCTTTTCGCCTTTGAGGGGAAAGAAAACAACAAATGAATTGGGGGAGAAGCAAACATGCAAGGTGTTATGACTCATCTGCCAGTCCACCTGCGCATCGGCCACATAAAAGACTCGTTCGAATGTGCTGCCTTCAAACTTAAGGCCCAAAGCATGCCGCACCAGACTCTTCGGGCCGTCGCAACCCACAATGTATTTGGCTGAGATTGTCTGCGTTTCGCCATCGCAGGTTCGAACTTGGGCCACGATGCCGCCGGCATCCTGCGAAAAATCTGTGAGTTCCGTGTTCCACAAAACATCCTTCTGGTGATTCTGCAGGTACTCGTAAAGCAGCTGTTCAGTCTTGCTTTGCTCCAACATTAAAACGAA
>JBKPAC010000044.1:0-24482 GCA_046726175.1 Acidobacteriota bacterium | reverse complement strand
AGGACCCTTTCGGCCTGCATTGGAGTCGTCTGCCACCTTCCAGCCTGTAACAAACACAGCAGGACGGCAGCTGAACTGATGAGAGCCGAGTAGTTCAGAACGCGCGGGAGCGGTCCGATCTTACTTTCGTCGTAACGCGAGCTGAGTATTGCGGCGGCACTGCAGAGAGTTGCATGCACCAGAAGAGCTGTCTGCCACGGAAATAATGCGCCGAGCGATTGCGACAGCCATTGCGCTAATCCTGCTAGAAGGAGAGTCGAGCCAACCCAGCCAAACCCGACTAGTCGCTGACGGGCAGCGAACCAGAACGCACCCAACGAATACAACAGAAAGATGAAGCTCACGTTCTCAGGATCGCTCGGTATCCCAAGGCCAAAGATGGTGACCAGGGAAAGGCTGATGACCGCAACAGACAACGCCGCAAAGAAGTAGGTGCGCGCCTCTTGATCCCTTCTCTTCCGAGACAAGACTTCTGAGGCAACGACGAAACAGAGGAACACCAAACTGAGAGCGCGCCCGCTCGAGGCGGAGATCACTTCATTGAGCAACGACGTAACTCGATGGTTGCTCCAGTTGACGTGTCCTGACAGCACATGAAAGAAAACCAGAAAGGCAAGAGCAAAACAGATCGACGCCAAAAAGTTCGCCGCCGGAATCCGGAACCGAAATGCGAGCGCGGTGAATACAGCAAAATTAAGTAGCGCAGCGGGAATGATGCTCGCGGGATTCGGCCACGCCAGAATCATTCCCGACAGAACACCCACCGTTCCGAGTAGAGCCAGCGCCGTTCCCGCCGTCCGTTCCGCCAGCAGATCATCGTCAATAACTTTTCGCCACAAGACAGTGCCGACGCTCAACGCAGGTAAAGCAGCCAAGGTGACGAGCGGTGCGAGATACATCATCGTCATCCCGACTGGTCCAGCTTTGTAGAGCAGCAGGCCAAAAGGAAGCACGGCCGCGAACGTCAATGCACCCAGTGTGATGAAAATTGAAGTTGTGTCGGACTCCGATAATTCATCTTGAGTATTCGTTTGCCTGAGAATCCAGACGGCGCTCACGACATAACACGCAATTGGGAAAGCTCCGAGAGTGAAAAGAAGCAGAGGTGAGATGTCGGGAGCAACGAAGTGACGCACGAGCAACTGGCCCACCGATGAACCAAGTACGCCGGCGGTCAAGAGATGCGGCCATTCAGGTGTCAGGACACGTCCAGCGAAGTACACGAGGCAAAGAAAAACTGCCGGCGCGAGAACTTCACTGGCGATTAGAAGCTGACCAGGGGGCAGTGTACCCGCTGACACCGCTGCGATTGCCAGAAAGTTTAGGGGAACCAGCAAGGTTGCGGTCGTTAGAATTCCGCGGCTGGTCGTCGGTAACTTCCACCTGTGTTCCGTGTAAAGCCCTACTCCAAAAAGTGCGGCTGTAACTGTGGTGAAGATCAGGAATTTCAGAACGGGGATTCGTGAGATCTCAGCCCATAGACTTACCACGAGAGCAGTCGAGCAACCAATTATGAGCAATCCGCCAATCACTTCGCCCCAGCGAATATTGCTTTCTTCCATGAACGCGGCAATCACTTCCGAGAGGGGTTTGCGCTTTGGCTTCGGAGGTACGAACTCAGGCTGCTCAATAACAACTGATTCCGACTGGATTTCAACTACGGAGATATGAACTGGCGGAGCTGCGATTGGCTCTTTAACAACATCTTGGGTGAACAACGATGCTGGTTCAGTGATATTTATTGGTGGTGTTTCTGTTTTTGGTATGACTGGTTCGGCAGGCTGGGGTTTAGCTCCGTCGCGTGGCTGGCGCCCAAGCACCACTAGACGTTCGTGAGCAACCCTGCTCTTCAGCAGCTCAAAGACAGAGTCCTCGATGACACCGGAACGATGAAATCGATCGAGCTGTCGTGCGGTCGCTGCGAGATCTTTCAGACACTCTGATGCAAAGGCTGAAGGAACCCGTGTGCCGCATGCGTGGCAGACGACCGTGTTTTCTGCCAGCTGTACCTCACAATATGCGCACAACCCGCTGGCGACAGTTAGCTCCTCTTCCGGTTCAGAGTCTTTGAACAGCCCTATGATTGCAGCGCCGACCAGCCACATTCCGTGGCCAGCTACGGCAACAACCGCCACAAACCCTATTAAAACAACGAGTATGAAAACTATAAATGGCAGTGTTTCCACAAAATGCCTCCTGTTTGTGACGCACTAGACTGGACCCCGGGTTGTGCTGGAAAACAGGTGTGAAGTGACTATAATTCCCGAGCGCGGTCTTGGAATCAAGGCGGGTTAACGATGGAAACTTCCCTCGGATGAATCTCTCTTCCGCAATTTTCACGAAAGAGCGTAGTGACCGGCTAGCGGTCATATGTGAAGATGAACAACTCACGTATGAGGCGCTCCATCTGCGTACACGTCAGTTCGACAACATCCTAAGCCTGCTCGAGGTAAAAACTGGCGACCGCGTCGCGATCCTCTTAAACGATTCTCCTGAGTTCATCTGCTCTTTCATCTCCACATGCACCCAAGGAGCAATCGCCGTTCCTATCAACATGGGCTTGCGGCTGGAAGCTCAGCGACAAATCCTGGCTGACTGCGGTGCCTCTGTTGCGATAGTCGAAGCCGACTTATGCAACAGGCTTTTGACAGGTGCAGCCGAAAAACTGCAGAGCTTTGGCGATCTGGTGGCTGTCGAAAGACGGATGGAGAACTTGCCGCAGGCCGACGGAGGCGTTGTACGAACCCACTCGCTTCGAGAGATGCTTACAAGAGCTGAAGGCACAACACAGATCGAGTCTTCTGCGACCGGCGATCAACCCGCATTCATCCTTTACACTTCGGGCAGTACCGGCGAGCCTAAAGGAGCCGTTCATCGCGTTTCCGACATCTTCTATACCAACGACGCATTCTGCCGGCAGATACTAAAACTTAAAGAAGGAGACCGGCTGTTCTCTTCTTCACGTTTACCTTTCGCTTACGGACTCGGCAACAGTTTCACATTTCCATTGCTCAACGGATTCACTTCCATCCTTTGCCGCGAAAAACCCGCCCCGGAAACCATCGCTTGCGTATTGCACGAATCGAGGCCAACAATATTCTTCGGTGTGCCGGTTGTTTACAGTCTGCTGTTAGAACATCACCGGACCGTCGCATCTCTCGATTGCTCAAGTTTGCGCCTGTGCATATCGGCAGGCGAAGCGCTGCCTGCGCGATTGGGCGAGCAGTGGGAAGAGACTTTTGGCGTGCCCGTGCTCGACGGTATTGGTTCAACGGAAATGCTGCATATGTGGATGTCAAATCGCGAAGGCGAGGTGCGGTACGGCAGCAGCGGAAAACTTCTTGATGGATACGAGGCGCGACTGCTCGATCCTGAAGGCAAACCAAGCGCAGTGGGCGAGGAGGGACACCTTTGGGTCTCCGGGGCAAGCGCCGCGATTGGTTACTGGCAGCGTCCTGAAGCTTCCGAGCGAACTTTTGTTAATGGCTGGGTTCGCACTGGAGACCTGTACCGTTGCGACGACGACGGCTACTGGTATCACATGGGAAGGAGCGACGATTGTTTCAAGTCGAGCGGCCAATGGGTTTCACCAATAGAAGTCGAGCAGGTTCTGATGCGGAGTCCCTTCCTCAGTCGCGCTGCAGTAGTGGAAGACTTTGACGAGCATGGTTTGCCTTGCGCCTGTGCGTTTGTAGTGCAGGAGAATCCGGCAGCCGATACGGGAACGGTAGAAGCTGACCTGCAAGAGCGCTGCAGGCAGTATCTTGCTCGTTTCAAACAGCCGCGGCGATATATTTTTGTAGACCGGCTGCCTTATACAGCGACTGGAAAAGTTCAGCGATTCAAGCTGCGAGAAGAGTTGCGCGATCGTGGATCGAGTATCTAAGAAGCGAAACAGATATGTCTGCCGAAAAGAGCATTCAGGAAACTTACGCACCCAATCTCGCTTGCTTCGGTTGTGGTCCAGCAAATGAGAAGGGCCTTCACGTACGGAGCTTTCCGAGCGATAACGAGGTAGTGGCCGAGTGGCAGCCACAGCCTCAGTACGAAGCCTTCACTGGAATGCTCAGTGGCGGCATCATTGGAACGCTGCTCGACTGTCACTGCAACTGGGCCGCTGCCTGGTACCTGATGAAACAGAACGGAACTGATCATCCGCCGTGTACGGTCACTGCGGAATATACGATCAAGCTTCGTCGACCAACGCCTACCGATCGTCCGATTAAGCTAATCGCTCGTGTCGTTGAAGCGACGCAGGATCGAGCCGTCGTTGAAGGTGAATTAATCGCGCACGATAAAGTGTGTGCGACGTGTTACGGAGTGTTCGTCGCGGTGAAGCCGGGACACCCGGCGTATCATCGGTGGTAGGTACACAGACGGGAATTGATTTCGAGTGCCTGATTTGGGAAGCGCCGAGAATTTATCATTTGTCGTTTGACATTTCTCATTTGTCATTTTGCTTCGTGTTCTTTCGTGATTCGTGTTCTTTTGTGGATCGGCTGCCGCCCCAGTTAGCGGATCCACGGAATGACACGAAACAAAATGCCAAATGAGAAATGTCAAACGATAGATGATAAATGTTCTTTGTTTTACTCTCTCATGACCAATCATCAACAAGGTTAAGGTACCTATGTCCCAGCTGATCCATCGCCCGCGACGACTAAGACGAAACGAGGCTCTTCGTTCCCTGGTGCGCGAAACCAGACTTGCTCCCGAGGATTTCATCCTTCCGTTCTTTGTCTGCCCAGGTAAGAACGTACGTCGTGAAGTCTCATCGATGCCCGGAGTGCACAATCTTTCCGTCGACGAAGTTACTAAAGAAGCGCTTGCGGCCGCCGACCTGGGTGTAAAAGGCATTATTCTTTTTGGTTTGCCTGAGTCGAAGGATGAACTGGCATCAGGCGCCTACGATGAGAATGGTGTGGTCCAACAGGCTATTCGATCCATTCGAAAAGCCGTTCCAGATCTGATCATCATGGCTGACACCTGTTTGTGCGAATACACCTCGCACGGTCATTGCGGTGCGGTTCGCAATGGTGAGGTGCTTAACGACGAGTCACTCGAGTTGCTCGCACGCACCGCCGTGAGTCAGGCTCAGGCCGGAGCCGACGTAGTCGCGCCGTCGGCGATGATGGATGGACAAGTTGGCGCAATTCGCGAGGCTCTCGATGGTTCGGCTTTGGACCAGGTCGCGATAATGTCTTACGCGGTGAAGTACTCTTCCGCGTTTTACGGGCCGTTCCGGGAAGCAGCAGAAAGTGCGCCGGCTTTCGGCGACCGCCGAGCTTACCAAATGGATCCGCCAAACGCCCGCGAAGCGATTCGCGAAGCTGAACTCGATTACTCGGAAGGCGCCGATATCCTGATGGTCAAACCCGCGACTGTCTACCTGGATATTTTAAAGAGCGTTCACGACCGCTTTGACCTGCCAATCGCCGCGTACCATGTGTCGGGCGAGTACGCATTAATCAAAGCGGCGGCGCAAAAAGGCTGGATTGATGAAAATCGTGTGATGCTTGAGACATTGACGAGCATCAAACGGGCCGGCGCAGACATCATAATCACCTACTACGCGCGAGAAGTGATTAAGGCAATCAGGTCGTAAACGCAGAGACTGCCTCCGTGCGAGTACTCAAGCCACAGACAATGAAGTCGGTACCGAATCGCGGTAGCGTCGGGTCGCTATCACATGGCAGGACCTGAGTTGTATAGGCAACCCGACGCTACCGCGAATCGGTACCGACTTCATGGACCGTCTGTCGAGTCATTATGCAGAGTAAAAGATTCCGATCGCTGATCTTCTGGTCGCTTGTGCTGATTGTTTGGGCGGATTCGTCCCACGGTCAATCAGGTCGACGAACACCTCAGCCAGCCGCCACACCTAAGCCACAGATCAAAGAGAATCCTCAAAGCGATTCCACACTGCGACAGCGAGTAAAAGTTCTTGTGGCCCGCCAACCGACCTCCAGAAGACTCCTGAGCGAAGACACCATCTATTCCGCCTTCGTTCAACGCCTCAACGAACAGAAGAATCTCCAGGCAACTGCCATTGGTGATCTAAAAAAGAGATCGGCGGCAGTGAAACGAGCGCAAACAGAAACGGATCAGTTTCTCGTGTTGCTTCAACTCGAGATCGATAACTTTCAGGAAGGAACAATTGTCCTGAACTCTCCTGACCTCGAGATCGTGTACACCGTTTTCGAACCGGTTACGGGTAAAGAGAGGTTTAAAGGAAAGGTTTACTTTCAGGCGATCGGAGGCGCGAGGGCGAGGAAAGACGCCTGGCCGAATGGACCACCCATCAAGATCACTCCTGAAGCTGCCGCAATTGCTGCCGCAGACGGTCTGTACGATTGGCTATTGCTAAAAACCGGAATCAGAGAGCGATAGCCGCTCGTCGTGCGTGTTCGTTCAACGCTTGCCCAATCCGGTCAAGCCCCGCCGATAGAGTTTCTGTATCAACACCTACGCCGACACGGAAATAATCCGGCATCTCGAAGAACCGACCTGGAACGACCGTTGTTTCGTACTTATCTCTTAACAACTTGCAAAACTCATCAGCGTCTCCGGTCCGCAGCTTTGGAAAAAAGATCGTTCCGCCGTCAGGCTCGATGAACTCGAGATCGTCGCGTCCCTTCAGGAACTCCGAGACAAGCGAACGATTGACCGAAAGTCGCTGCCCATGCGTTTGAGCAATCTCTTGAAGCTGCTGCAGCGCGATAAGGCTCATCCGCTCGGCTGAGTGGACCGGGGTCGACGCAAAAATATCGTTGAGCAGCCACATCTTCTTGGCGAGGTGAGGTTCGGCAACAATCCAACCACATCTCAACCCACTTAAACCGAACGCCTTCGTCAAGCTGCTTGTGACGACAAACTCTGGTCCAAGCAGAAACGCATTGCGCGGCCGTCCATCAAAGAATGTCTCAAGGTAAACTTCGTCAACCAGCACCTGAGCGCCGACAGAGCTCGCGATCTTTCCCACTTCGGCCATGGTGGAATCGTCGGTTTGAATCCCCGTGGGATTGTTGAGATTCGTTATCACTATCAGACGAGTGCGAGACGAAATACTTTGCTTGAGCCGCTCAGTCGAGATCCGAAAGCCTTCTTCGAACACTCTTGAAAAACGAGTAACTTTCGCTCCCAGGTATTGAGCAAGCGCCAACAATGGTTCGTAGGTTGGATGCTCAATCAAAACTTCGTCCCCAGGATCAATCAACGCAGCCATTGCCAGGTGATTGGCAAAAGAAGTACCTGCAGCAGTAACAATCGAGTCTGCACTGACATTCATTCGCTGTGCGAGAGCATTGACCAGCGGTGGATATCCATACCCCCAATCGGTCGTGAGTTCGAGATCGTCGAGATTGAAATGCAGTTCGGGCAACTTCAGATTGGCTAGTCCACTGTTCGTGAGGCTGAACTTCGCGCCAGAGCAGGTCTTGGCCCAGTTCATGTATTCCGAACCTCTTACTCGCTGCCCGGTCATTGTTGATTTCTCCAGCGCCAGAATAGAAACGCAGGAATGCCTGCAAGCAAGATTGCGATGCCAATCAAAGTGTTCTGAGGATACTTGTAAATGGTATTGATCACGACCAGCCAGCAAGCAGCGACGAAAACGAGCGTAGTCACAGGATGGCCTGGAATTGTTACTCCTTGTTCGATACTTGTGTCCTTTTCGCGGCGAAATACAAATATGCAGCAGGCAGTTAATCCGAAGAAAATAAAATCAACCGACACGACATAGTTCAAGATTTGATCATAACCGCCCGAAAGCGCAATCACGATCGCGAGAATTCCCTGTAGAACAATAGCAACGACCGGAACGAGCGTCTTCTGATTAAGCTGCCCTACGCTCTTGAAGAACAATCCATCCTGGGCCATAGCAAAGTACACTCGCGGCGCCGTCAGCATTCCCTGACTGAGAAATCCAAGAGTTGAAATCGTTATGCCTGCTGCAATCGCCCGAGCTCCCCAGTCGCCAAGCGCATTTTTCATCACATCAGAAGCTGGTGTTGTAGTCTGGACCAGCCCAGCAGGTCCCAGCACTTGCAGGCACACGAACGTTACTCCAACGTATAGTATGACTACTCCTGTAACTCCGATGATGAGACCACGAGGCAGATTCTTTTTCGGCTCGCGAATCTCCTCAGCGACGAAGGTGGCGGTTTGCCAGCCACCATACGCAAAAAGCACAGGAACCATGGCTGCTCCGATTGACGTCAGCAGGTCCATGTCGAATGGTTTTCCGAGCAGACCTGCCATCGAAGCCGATTGAGTTTGCGGTCGTGTCAGGAACAAGCCACATAAAATCAGCGCAAGGATTGCTACGATCTTCATCACCATCAGAACACTTTGCACGATGCTTCCGGAACGAACGCCGATGCAGTTAACTATTGTGAGCAGACCCAGAGCTACCGCTGCAACAACCCAGTCGGCAAAGCCAAGTTGAGTGACCTCGATGAAATACCGCGCGAACGTAATTGCGACTGCCGCCATCCCGCCGGTTTGGATTACAAGCAGCAGGGCCCAGCCGTACATGAATGCAAGCGAAGGATGGAATGCTTCTCGTAGATAAGCGTACTGACCGCCGACGCGAGTGCGTCTCCAGGCTAGCTCGGCCCAGATAAAGGCGGCAATCAGCGCAAGTGCGCCGCCGATGATCCACACCCCAAGGATTAGAAACGGTGTGTGGACCTGGCGCGCGACTACGCTCGGGTTCATGAATATGCCCGAGCCGATGATGCCGCCCATCACGATCATGGTGGCGTCAAACAGTCCGAGCCGTCGTGCTAACTGAGTCATTCAGGGGAAGAATTAGCCACAGAGGAATTCGGCCACAGATTGCACGGATTAAACTTTACCACGGCGAGCTTGTTCTCGGTCTATTAATTGCACACTTGTTACGATGTGTCCGTGGTGAAAGAAGCTGTTAATACTCAAACAGGTGAATCAGCCTTCTCGCGCATCTTGCCGTGGATGTTTCCTGTCGCATATTTGCTCCACATCGCTGAAGAATACTTCGCCGACTTTCCTTCCCATTTGTTTATTACACAGGGCATCACGCTGACTTACCAGCGCTTCATTCTGCTGCAGTCTATCGGGTTGATCTTGATGGTCGCGGGAATTGCCATCAGCCGGAAACTGCACTTTCCGAATCAGATGCTCGCTGTACTAGCCGCGCTCGTGACCGCAAACTCCCTGGTCCATCTGGTCAGAAGCGTTCTGTTCGGTGGATATGAGCCTGGTCTTTTTACTGCTCTGCTTCTTTGGTTGCCGCTTGGAGCTGTCACAATGCTTCACCTGCGAACTAGAATGCCAAGCCTCAGATTTGTTGTTAGTGTGGCGACAGGCGTGGCAATCTCTGCAGCGGTCGAACTGATCACGCTCTCAGAAATTTAGTTTCTCAAAAGCAGGAGACAACTGATGAACCGTCGAGATTTCAATTTCGGAATGCTCTACGCGCTGGGATACGTCGGCCTGGAGCGTGTCGATTTGTGGCAACAGCCGATTCGAGTAAATGGACCACGCATAATTCAGCACATCCAAAAACTCGCAGAGTTCGGTAAGAACCCTCAGGGAGGCGTCAGCCGCGTCGCGTATAGCGAAGCGGATCGTCAGGGGCGCGAGTACGTGATGAGTCTGATGCGAGCCGCAAAGCTCGACGTGAGCGTCGATGCGGCGGCCAACATGATCGGCCGGCGAGCCGGAAGTGCCAACCTGCCGCCGCTACTTTTCGGGTCCCACGTAGATACTGTGCCCGAAGGCGGCAATTACGACGGCGTAGTCGGCTCGCTTGGTGCAATTGAAGTCGCGCAGACCATGGCTGAAAAGAATGTAGTAACGCGCCATCCGCTCGAGCTCGTCATTTTCCAAAATGAAGAGGGGGGACTGATTGGCAGTCGCGCAATGGACGGCGAACTAACCGAGAAAGAACTTGAGCTTGTCAGCCGCAGCGGTAAGACCATTCGCGAAGGAATCACGTTTCTTGGCGGCGATCCATCGAAACTCGCCGCGGTCCGTCGCAAACGTGGCGAGATCGCAGCCTACCTCGAGTTACATATCGAGCAAGGAGGAATCCTTGAAGCGGAAAAGATCAACATCGGAATAGTTGAGGGTATTGTCGGCATCAACTGGTGGGATGTGACGATTGAAGGATTTGCAAACCATGCAGGCACGACCCCCATGAACAAGCGACAGGATGCGTTGCTCGCCGCCGCAAAATTTATTGAGGCGGTTAATCGCGTTGTGAACAGTGTGCCCGGTCGGCAGGTTGGCACCGTGGGAAGAATTCAGGCGTTGCCTGGCGCGCCAAATGTGATTCCGGGAAAAGTAGTTCTGAGTCTGGAGTTACGCGACCTAGATGCGACGAAGATACAAATGCTGTATGGGAAAATTCGTGCGGAGGCTGAGCAGATTGCGACAGCAAGTGGAACTAAGTTCGATTTCAAAGAGATCAACGTGAACATTCCGGCGCCCACCGATCCTCGTATCCGCGAGGTAATCAGCGAATCGGCGAAGGAACTGGGGTTGACTACAAAATTAATGCCAAGCGGCGCCGGTCACGATGCGCAGGACATGGCCCGACTTGCGCCCGTAGGAATGATCTTCGTTCCCAGCGTCGGAGGCATCAGTCACTCACCGCGAGAATTCTCAACACCACAGGACATCGAGAACGGGGCAAACGTCCTCCTGCATACTCTATTGAAGCTCGATTCGTCGTTGAAGTAAGCCAGAAAAGATTTAGCCGCGGATTAACGCGGACAAGACGCGGATCTGAAACGACTGCTTAGCTGTCTTGCTATTTCAGATCTGCGTTTTATCCGCGTCAATCCGCGGCTAAATTTTCTCGCCTAGAAGCTACCAGTCGCGCCCTTGAAGCCGTTCTTTGCCTGCTTCGTAAACCAGGTCAGGACGCGCATTGTGTCGTAGCAGTAACCCAGAATGTAATTGCACGTTGACAAGCAATGCTGCGTGCAATCCTTCTTCATCGTATCTAACTGCTTCACATCGAACTTGGGGTCGCCGACAACACCCCAATCATGCGTAGCCGAGTACATTGGGAAACAAGGAGCAAGAGATCCGTCGGTGCGAATGATCAGTGAGTTTTGGCCTGCGCGACACTGCCACGGCGGCACCTGTCCACGCATCAACATCTTCATGTCTTCAAGGTGCTGGATCGGATTCACCATCTTGTAGCCGTGATTGACTCTCTTGTCGTTCAGGTAATCGAGCAAAGCATCAACCTTCGGCCAATCTTCCGGCACCAGGTAAGTTTGATTCTCGGTCAGGTGCTTGAAGTGCGTTTGCTCGGTCATCGGCGTCTCGTTGATGTGATAGTCCGTCGCGATGCCGTTGGCACGAGCAATCTCCGTCAGCTCTTTCACATCATCCATGTTGTTATGACAGATGTTGATATTGAACATGACGGTGTAGCCGTAGTAGTGCTGTCGCTTAACGAGATAATCGAAGTACGGACGAATCGGATCGAGCGCCTTCGGCAACGATTTTCGTTCCTTCACCGAATCGACAGCAAGATTGACGGTGGCTACGCCCGCGTCGCCGAGCCGATCGATAACATCCGGCTTCATCAAGCGGCCGTTCGTTGGCAAGTAGACGAAGATGTCTTTCTTGGCGCTGTAGTAAACGATCTTGTGGATGAACTTCGGCCGCAGCAAAGGCTCTCCACCCATCAGCGCAAGCACGCGCGATCCGATTGAGTGCAGCCAATCAATCGAACGTTTGGCTACATCCTCGGTCATGCCCTTTACTGCGTTGTTATAGGACCAGCAGTAGTGACAATCAAGATTGCATTTCCATTCGGTAAACAGGTACGGGATGATTGGTCTTAGGTCATTGCGGTACCAACGCGATTTGAAGTACGGAGCTCCCCACGTTTTCCAGGTGCGGATGGCATTCAGCTTCTGGTATTCACGCTTGCTCATCTCCCTGGGATTAGGATTCTGCGGGTACGGAGGTTCTGGTAAAGTGTCTTCAGGTTTGGGCTCGAGTTTTGGCCTTGTCGGCGCTTTATAAAGTATTTGGTGTAACTGCTGGTCGATACGAAACGAAGGTGCGTTTGTGCCCGTCTGAAGATTCTGCTGAGTTTCGGCCATTGAGCTTCCTTTCTAAATCCACCCCGGCTTAGTCACAATGACACCGGATAGTTAGGCTCCATGTGAGCAACATCTGACAGCAAGAAAAAGGCAAAATCGCCCGAAATATTGGCCTATCTGTAAGCGAATTGCAAGGGCAATTATGGCGGTTTATCGAGCATCATACAGTTGCGCGAAGTGTTCGAATCAGGTTACGCTTTTGCCTTTTGAATGAAGGAGCTTATTTGTCAGTACGCGCAGAAGCAATCATTACAGCAGGCCTGAGACCTGACCTCTTTTCTCAAACAGGAATCCTCTCAGGCAGTCGAATCCTGGTAGTTTCAGCCCTCATCGCATTGGTTCTTATGGGTCTTGGTTTTAGGATCTCGGGACTCAGTGCGGAGGGACTGGGCGAAGACGAACTGAACAAACTTTACGCCGTCGCAGACTACCGAGCCAACGGCATCACGGGTGTTAACGGCGAGCACCCGATGCTGATGAAGTCTTTGCAGACTGCCAGCATCTTCCTCGCAGAAAAATGGAACAGCAGCTCGTTCGTATCGTCACCCGCGTCTGATCTCTATATTCAAACGGAAACTGCACTCCGGCTGCCCGGTGCCATTCTCGGCGCCTTAACTGGAATCCTGATCTATCTCGTTGCGGCCGAGTTATTCGGCGCTGAGGTGGCTCTGATTGCTGCGGCGTTATGGACGTTTGATCCAAACGCTATCGGCTTCAATCGCGTTGCAAAAGAGGACACGTTCCTCCTCTTCTTCTTCCTGCTTGCGAACGTGTTCTGGCTGCGCGGTCAGCGAGTAGCCGAAGGTCCGACAGGAAAATCCCCGGTGCGTTACTACTGGGCTACCGCTGCGGCGTTCGGCGCTATGGTGGCATCGAAATACGTCCCTTATCTCATTGGCATCAGCATCAGTTACTATTGGATGTTCCAGAATCTGCCGGAAACACGTTGGCGGCTTGGAAAGAAAAAGATGCTGATGTTCTTCAGCATCATGGGACTCGCATTTTTGTTATTGAGTCCCACGATTCTGCTCCCCGACACATGGCATCAAATGGGCCTCTTCGCTAATCAGAAACGGATAGGCCACGATGGTTATGAGTTTATGGGCCAGCTTTATAGTCATCGCTGGTCCGACTGGCTCCGCGGCATACCCTGGTATTTCTACATCGTGTTCACCTGGGTCAAGTTGCCGTTGCTGACACTCGCCAGTTTTCTCATTGGCTTACCGTTACTTTTCCGCCGGCGGCTGGGAGACGGGCGTTACTTCATTCTTTTCTGGCTCTACTTCTTCTTTGTCGGCTTTAGCTTCCTCGGCGGGAAGTTTACTCGCTACTACACGATTGTGCTGCCGGCTGTTCTGATAACTGCCGCGCTCGGGGTCCAGTTTGGAGGGCGTTGGCTCGTGGACTATTTGAAGCGATTACGTTCTTTGAAAGGTGTTGCAGCTTATGTGCGGGCAGGGGCAGCACTCGCCGTGGTGCTCGGATCGATCGTCGCATCGATGACTGTAACTCCTTACTTTCGTCTTTATCTGAACACTCTGGGTGGCGGCTCTGCGAAAGCCGGATACCATTTTCCTCACGATGAGTTTTACGACACGAGCATGCGTGAGGTAATCACCGAGATCGCGAAGCAAGCCACACCGGGAGCGCGCATTGCCAGCGAGAGCCCCTCGCTTTCGAACTATTACGCCCTTCGCGCCAATCGTGCAGATCTTGTGTCAGTCTCGCTGTCGGATCCGCAAAGCTTGAAACAGTTTCAGCCGGGCGATTTCGTAATCGCTGCTCGTGGGCGTCGATATTTCAGCAACGATGGCTTGCTTACAGCGCTGCGTCAGTCTATAGCTCCGGACTTTCGCGTGAACGCTGGTACCACACCGTCTGCGGATGTTTACCGTCTTGATCAGCATGCGTTGGAAATACTGAATGAAAACATTCGTCGCATGCCGGCGATGGCCAGCACGGGCAACGTCGTTCGCGCACCCTCCAGAATTAACTGAAGCTGCTGTCGAAATCTATCATTTCTCGTTTGACATTAATCACTTGTCATTTAGAGCCATCAAGCTAACAGTGAAAATGACAAATGTTTAATGTCAAACGAGAAATGATAGATATAACGAGCGCAACCTCGGTAACATTTTCATCGGCGGACTTCCACCTCGATGGGCGTCATATCACCTGAATCGAAGCCGGCCGGCCATCCTGAGATATTCACACCATAGGGCCAATCGGCATCAACTTTTACTTCGAACCTGATTACGATTGGCAACCCTCGCATCGCGCGGAATCGCAAGAGCCAATTATCAATGCGCCACTCCTGTGTCTGCGGCTGTTTCGGATCCTCAACCGGAATTAGACGCGACCCGCAGTCATACCCGTTTATGAGCAAAGTCACACGAGTCTTCACATAATCAGGACTGGCATCCGAAGGTAAGACTGGCTGAATTCGGGCTCGCACAACCAGTTGGCTCACACGCCGGCGATCCGAGCGTTCCGGAATCACGTACTCAAAATAGCCGACACCGGAGCCCCAGATGTAATTCGGACCCTCACCGATCTTTTCAAATATTCCGCGCGCAGCCATTTCGGGTTTGAAGCGATAAAGAACGGTTTTGTCTTCCCGCAGGATCATTTGCGGCACAAGCGATTGATCACCCGGAACGCGCTTCAGAACCTCCTGATGAGGAACCAGGTAGCGCTGCGGCTCAGTTATACTCGCTGGAGGATCTAAGTCGCGGTAAGAATCAAACAGCCATGCTCCGCGTTGTATCTCACGTAACAAAGTTTGGTCTCGATCGGTGAAAGTCACGCTGTAGCGCCGCTTTGGATCCGGAGTTAGCATCCAGAAGATCGCCCCTCCGCTGCCGGTTCGCACGTTCTCTTCAAAGAAACTGCGGTACCAGTCGTCCCGCGAGAACCCGTTGTAGCCCTCAGGCGGCATCCCAAATTCACCGAACACAAGCGGCTTATTGATTGTTGCCGCAGCATTCATGCGATTGTCGATGAATTGGCGGAGGTCGTTTGGCGTGCGAACGAAACTATCCTCGTCATCGATCGGATAGATATGAACGTCACAGTAATCGACGTTAGGTAGCTGGTGATCCGCAATCCACTCGCTCCGCTCGATTGCCGAGCGATAACCCCAATCGCCAGGTGAGATCAGATGATTTGGATCCAGCGATTTCAGGTACGAGCTCATGTCGGCAATCCATTGCCTCCGCTCGTGCCAGTGACCCGTCACTGCTTGAGCTTCGTTCATCAACTCCCAGCCAAAGATTGTCGGATCGTCTCGATACAAAACTCCCGTCAAGTGATTACGGCGAGTCGCTATCTTCTCGAGGTGCTGTCGATAAAGACGTCGCGTTTCATCGTTCGTGTAGAATTGCATCGCAAGCTCGAAGTTGATGCCGTACGGGTATCTGTCATCATCAGCGCCTTCAATTCCTGCCCAGCGTAGATATTGTGTGACTCCGCCTGTGTCTCGCCACCAGTTAGTGAGACAGATCTGAACGCGAAGTCCGTTCTGTCCTGCTTCGGTAATGATGCGATCGAGCTGACGAAGAGATTCCTCGTTCCAATTGTCTGGCGTCCAACGGTACGGATAGGTCGGAGGAGTTCCTGGTGGATCCGGAATGCGATCTTTATCCCGCGGCGGACCTTCGCCGAGCGCCCAAATACGAATGACTCTGATCCCCGCCTGTGAAGCTTGAGGCATCCTCCCGAGAATGATCGGAACATTTGCTCCTACAAAACGGAACGGCCGACGATCGATAACGAAGTGAGTGCCCTGTGTTCGCACGAATGCGGTAACAGCTGGCGGCGCGGCTTTTGGAGTTCGAAGGACGAAAAACGCCGCGCCCACGAGTAACATGAGCGCGGCAATCAATATGATTCTCGTCGCCGTTGATATCTGACTCACTCGGTGCAAGTCACCGCGGACTGGTAAGTCGTATAAATCCCAAGATAGCGCAGAAGCCCGCCACCACTACGAACAGATTGAAAAAGGTGAGAATGCTGAAGACGAGGTCGTTGTCTTTGGTCAAGAAACCGAATCCGAGACTGATCAACTGAAGATGGAAAAGCAGCATGCAAACGGCGGCGAAGGAGAACCATCTTGCCGCCGGAAAAGCACGAGCGCGCGCAAATCCAAGTACCGCGGCTACGAGCCAAAGCAAAGCTCCCAACGCCAACATTCCCAGGACGACTGGCGCAAAATAGCTGGGCTCGTGAAATGTTGTTTCCGTCTGAGCGAGCGACAAGATAACGGCCGTCAACATCTATTCTCCTTTGGACGTCCCGACGCTACCGGTGCCGGTTAATCATGAGACCGTAAAGCTGCCCACACACGAAACGCCGTTTGCGCACTTACAAGCCGCCAGTGGTGCACAAACGGCGTGAGAGGTTTTCCCCCAAGATGTAGCTGCGCAGCGCGCCGGGGAAGCGCCAGTCTGAACTGCTCAAAAATCCAGACTCGCAAGCCGCGGCCAGTTACTGCGTAATGTGGATTTCCTCTTCTTTGTTGACGTGTCCGAGGAAATAAATTAACCCGCAAACGAACGCGACCGCTGCTAATGCCAGCGAGATCCATCCAAAACTGTGACCTCCCTGGGGGTCGGTAAAGGTTACGAACTTGTAAAAGTACCAAATCGCACCCGCTGCAGCCACCAACCCTACGACCACAGCCAGGATGTCTTTAAGGCTTTTCATTTGTACCTCCGACCAAAGCTTTGAAATGAAGGTTAAGGAAAAAGCCAAGCCATATTTGTCGGCAGGCCTGCATGTTAACGCCATGCGCTAAGCGAAAGCAAGTGTTTGCTTCAGGTACGCGAGTGCCCAGGGAATCGGCCGCGGATGAACCATGATAAGAAAAGGGCTGAAAAACATTTTAGCGATTTCTGCTCTCAGATGTGCGTTTTATCTGCGTTCATACGCGGCTGATCCTAACCTTTCAAGACGACCCTTTTGTCGCCCTGACGGCGAGTAATCCGCTCGCGATCCAGATACTCAAGTAAAGGGATCGCGTATTTTCGCGAGACACCGGCCAGGTCTTTAAAAGCGGTTACGTCGAGACTTCGGTCAGGTTCGTGCTTGTCCGCGTACTCGCGAAGTTTTGCCACCAGGCGATCCAACGCTTCGCGGTGCAACACCATTTCGGGCTGGATACGAACTACTGACCGGTTGTCGAGCAGCAGTTGCAAGATCTTCTTACCACGGTTCGTATCACCCGCCCGAAAACCTGCAGCATGTAAAGCCGCCTCGAGCGTCGGAGTCTCGAGTCCGGCTTTCTTGAAAACCTGCTCCAGTTTATCCCTCGACTGAGCATCCGAATCGGAGAGTGCTATCGAATGCTCAGCAGCGCGCACTACGTCTTTTTCCGCCACGAGCACGCCGGCTCTTTCAAGTTCTCCCAGAACGCTGCGAAACACTTCTGCCGGTGCATGCCCAAAACTCCGCTCGCGCAATGTCTCTTTCGCCAAGCCTCGCTCCAATGGTTCGCGTCTGTGATACGCCTTCACCTGATCCGTCACGGTAGCGCTAAGCCGCTCAAACTCATTCGAAGAAACGAATACTCCTTCGCAGTCGCGAACGACTCTTTCAGAGAAGACGACTTTCGCGGCTTCACGTAAGGCCGCGTCGCCCCAGCCTGTTCGTGCTGCCAGATCGGCCAATCGCAAACCGCGCTCTTTCGCTTCCGAAACGAAGATTGAAAGCTGTTTCGCTCGCGAGCCTTCCTTAAGCCCAACCAAACTCGCTCGAACTGTCGCGAAATCTTTACCTCGGTGTTTGACCGCAAACGGATTGAGGATCTTGCCTCCTGCAATTGTGATCGAGGGAGAGTAAGACCGGATGATGAAACGTTCACCAACGTGAGATACGACTGGCGACTCCAACCGAATCTGCGCAAAACCTTTCGCGCCAGGCGCAATCTCCCCTGATTCATCAAGGACACGAACACGGCCGAGAACTTCTGACGTGTGCAGATGAAAACGTACTCGCGCTCTCGAACGTAAAGGACGGAGCGCGCCAGGCAAAACCTCCACTGAGAGATCGAGAATCTGTGTAGGCTCCAATCGTCCTACCGGAGCCAGCACCATACCCCGTTCGAGCAAAGAGGTGTCCACACTTCCGAGATTAATCGCGGTACGTTGGCCTGCAACTGCGGTCTTCACTGGCTTGCCATGTACCTGAATACCTCTGGCTCGTACCTTCAACGCATTCGGCAATAGCTCGAGCTCTTCGCCTTCAGCGATCTCTCCCGAAATCAAGGTTCCAGTAACTACTGGACCAAAACCTTTCATCGTGAAAGCGCGGTCGATCGGCAGCATGGCCACCAATTCTGAAGAGCGATCGGGAACATCGAGTGCCAGAGATCTCAACGCCGTCTTCAACTCTTCAATTCCGGCACCAGTTTTTGAGCTCACACTAATAATAGGTGCGCCTTCGAGGAATGATCCCGCCACCAGCTCTTCGGCTTCACTGATGACCAGCGGAAGCAGGTCAGCTTCAACAAGATCGGTCTTGGTAATGACAATCAAACCGCTTGGAACATTCAAGAGGCGGCAGATATCGAAGTGCTCACGCGTCTGGGGCATCACACCTTCGTCAGCCGCGATAACAAGCGCGACGAGATCAATACCGTGTGCTCCGGCAAGCATGTTCCTGACGAACCGCTCATGTCCCGGAACATCGACGAATCCGAAGCGAACTCCATCAAGCTCTAGATCAGCGAACCCCAGATCGATGGTTATACCGCGACGTTTTTCTTCCGGCAGGCGATCAGGATCCTTGCCGGTCAATGCCTGGACCAGGGCGCTCTTGCCATGATCTATGTGTCCGGCTGTACCGACGATGATCGATTTCATCTCGTGAATCGTAAATCGTAAATCGTGAATCGTAAATCGTGAATGCACCTCGATTTCACGATTCACAAAAAAAGCGAGAGCGGGAATTCCCGCTCTCGCTACGTCCACAGTGTGCTAATTATATCTTAGTAGCCTCTGTAACCGTCTGAGTAACCGTTGGCAAATCCCTGACGGAAGAACTGCTGGTACAGGTACCGATCACCGAGGCGTGAACTGTAGTCCTTGTTAGCACTTCGAAACGCGCCCTCATCACGGTATTCGAAACGCTCCCCTCGATCCCTGTCCTTACGTCCTGCCTTGATGCCTTCATTGTAGCCGGCGTTCAAAGCAGTCTGACGGAGCTGGAAGCCTCCATACCGGTCATAGCGGTCCCAATCGCGTCTACGGTTCCAATCATCATTGCGCCGCCAATCTCGATCATCATCACGCCGCCAATCTCGATCACGGGTCTGGGGATACCGATCGCGATATTGTGCTTGGGCTGTCTGGCTTGCCACCATACTTATGCCCAGCAATAGGAACAACCCTAAGATACCTCCACCGAATCGTTTGATTAGCTGTTTCATGTTTCTCTTCTTTTGACCTCCTATACAGCTAACCAGCAACGACCGTGCCTAAACCCGCAATCACCGCGATCGAGCGTTTTTCAGCCGATTTTCCTACAAAATGGCGTATTGAAAACACCTTTTAGTATCCCTGCCATACGTAGTCGGTCATGGTCTATTTATAACAATATCGAAAGGTATCCATTGTGTTGCAATCCTGTTTTTCTCTTTTGCCAGCCGATCCGTAACCACTAGCTGCAACACGTATTCACCTGGCTCCATCTGTGAGCCTAACTGGATCGCGCCTACAAGTGTTACTCGCTTCATGTCAGTCTGGCCGCCTGCGTCGAACGGGATGATGTTTCCATCAAACAGTTGTTGGCCGTTCTTAAATATGCGTGGTTTGGCTTCGAGATTGACTTTGCCGGTTGTCTTATCGACTTGAGCGTTGTAGATCTCAACACCATAGACCAACGCCATCCCCTGACGAAATTCACGCAGTGCCGCACTAGTGCCGGCAGGAGTTTCCTCGATTGAGTTGTCAGCATTGCCTACAGCCTCGCTCGCACCAGCAAGTAGTTTCTTATACGAGTCTATCGACATGCCACGTACAACGATGCCGGAAAGCAACAGCCGGTTTTTCTTGATGTTGGGAACCTCAACGAACTGAGTAGCGGATCCGATTAGCTCAGAGTTGCGGTCACGCAAGGCAGTTCTGAGCTGGTACGCGCCGGGCTTCTTTATCGGCATTGTTATGTTGTAGATGAAGCCTTCGCGCATCGCGAGTTGGTAGCCTTTGCCTCTCAGGTCGAGCTGTTGAGTCCGCGCTATTTGATCGACGACCATTCCGTTGTCCCCGAACGCCACGACAACAACGTCGACAAGTCCCTGATACGAACCGTCCGGTTGCTCTTTGAAAACGAGATCCCTCGCCCTGATGTGCAACATCGACCGCAGCAATGAACCGTGTTTTGGATCATTTGCAAAGAATGAGGTAAGACGCATGTGGATGTCGGCGGATCCGAACGGAGACATCAAAGCGTCATAAAGCCTTTGTCGAGGTGTTCCCGCAGTCTTTCCCGTTTCGTCATCTGAAATACCATAGAAACCATTTCTGATGCGCACATTGAATTTGCCTGACCGCAGGATTTTCAAACTTAGCTTGTGGAACTTGCGACGACCTGAAACCAGTTCGAACGTCGAGTCATCAGGCCGGTACCCGATGAGGTAGTAGCTCTTCTGATCCTCCATGACCTTACGAATACCGCCACCAAGATCGTTCGTGTCATGGATGAAGAACCCACCGGTACGCTCAGAGATGTAGTACAGACCATTTTGGGATTCGAAGTAATTGCTGCGCCGGTCACTCAGTTGCTGCTCGATCTGATCGGGGCGTCCGGATGGCGAATCAGCTGCAGTCAAGCCCAAGACCGGGAGTCCTCGAGCGTCCAATGTGTAGATCACCACGGAGGCCCGATTCGCCCGGTCAGTAAGCCTGCGCAGTGATTCGAGTATTCGAGCACTGGCCGTAGGGTCCTCGCGATTGAAGATTCTCAGGCCATCCGAGAACAGCACCAACGATTTCCGTCCCGGAAGATCCTTCATTCCACGAACGACGTATTCAATTGCTCCGAGAGTGCCAACAGAGAAGATCTCATCGCGAAAGTCATCAAGGTTTCTTTCTGCCTCGGCGAATTCGTCATTTGTGTTCGAACCAATCGGAGCAAACGCCGCGATTCCGCTACGACCTATAGGACTCCACTTAACTCTTTCGATCGCTGCATAAAGTTGACGCGCATCGGACGTAAATTGCTGCAGCGCACCGACACCACCAGCCGTACGAATGATCGCTACCAGATCTCCAGGCTGAACTTGTTCATCTACGAATTTCTTCAGGGCGCGTCTGACTTGATAAGTGCTTTCGAACGACAGACCGAGATCATCCACGACCAGAGCGATGGTCCTTCGTACCTGATCAGGCCGCAACGGCACCGGAGGAAGTGGAGGTACATCCTTGTCAAGCTTTGTTGATGTCGCGTTCTTTTCGGTTGGTGTTAACGATATGAAGGAGAAGTGTGTGATCTTTTGAGACTTTCCATCTTCAAGAATCTCAACTTCATCCGGACGCAGGTCGGTTACTAGCTTGCCGTTTTTGTCGGTAATCACAGCGTCAACCTGAACGAGATTCGTCGTGATCTTGACTACGTCCGCGTCGGCGGCGGGCGTGGGTGACGGCTCGGGCTTTTGTGCGTTTGGTGTCTGCTCACTTGCCGGAATCTGAGCAAAGGCAAACCTGGCGCAGAGCAAGCTCACTAACAGCATCGTGAACAACTTCGTCATGGGACACCTCCGACGTTGCTCAAAAATCTGTGGAATCAGTGCTTGTTTAAGACTCGTTCGTAGAAATCTATGTACTGCGGAATCACAAGATCTGTGCGGTAGCGTGAGACCGCCGACTCGCGCGCGCGTTTACCCATTTCAAATCTCAGGTCCTTGTCTAACAGAAGCTTCGCTGCATCTTGAGCCATCTTGTCGACGTCACCAACAGCGCTCAGGAATCCAGTCTCGCCGTCTGTTACAACTTCAGGTACGCCACCTACGCGTGATGCTACGACAGGTACCTCACATGCCATGGCTTCGAGAGCAGCGAGTCCGAACGACTCCTGTTCCGAGGGCAGCAGTAATACATCTGCAGCCGAAAGGTAATCGACGATTTTCGGCTGCTTGCCTACAAAACTGCACCTGTCCGAAATCCCCAGGCAGCGAGCGCGGTGCTCTGCGTTGGTACGCTCACTTCCGTCGCCAACCATGACCAGCCGGGTCTTCACTCCTTTTTTCAGAACACGAGCCAGTATCTCAATGCAATCAACCGGCCGCTTCACAGGGCGAAAGTTAGAGACGTGGACCATCAAAGGTCCGTCATTCGGAGCCAATGACTTTCTCAGGTTATCAACCGGATGCCGCTGGTAGTCGTACTGACAGATGAAGTTTGGTATCACCTGGATATCGTCGAAGTGAAACGTCTCACGCGTCGCTTCTTTCAAGTAGTGCGAGATGGCAGTGACGCCGTCGGACTGAACGATGCCATAACGAGTGATTGGAAGATAAGAACGATCAGCGCCGACGAGCGTAATGTCGGTTCCATGCAATGTCGTGATCACCGGCAAGCGTCGAAGCGGCTTTAGCGACTCACGCGCAAGAATGCCACTGATCGAGTGGGGAATCGCGTAGTGAACATGTAGAAGATCAAGCTTCTCTTCCTCGGCAACAGTGGCCATCTTCGTTGCGAGTGCGAGCGTATACGGTTGGTGCTCGAACAACGGGTAGGACATCATCTCAACTTCATGAAAGCGGACACGATCGTTGAGTTCAGTCAAACGCGTTGGCAGAGATGAGGCAATGAAATGAACTGTATGGCCGCGTTCGGCGAGTTCTTTACCCAGCTCAGAGCCAACGATGCCGCTGCCACCATACGTTGAATAGACTGTGATGCCGATGTTCATAGTCAGTGGTCAGTAGTCAGTGGTCAGTCGTCCTTTTCCGTTCCGTTGAGAGCATCGGTTATTACACAAAAAAGATCAAAGGCGAGAGGACAAGCACAGACAACTGACCACTGACTACTGACTACACATAAGGAGAGGCAGGCGACCCTCGCAATCGCCTGCCTCTATCTCAGCTTGTCTCACCTCTAGTAGGGGGCAAGTGAGGCAACGGAGTATATGCTTGCAATACTTATTTGGCAATAGTTCTTTCACTAAGAAATTCGCGCGTTTTGTACCCTTGCGGACGCCTGCGTTTGTGCATTTATCAGGGTATAATTAGAACGAAAATCAAGAGTTCCGAATGCTGACATCTATGGTCCATTCGGGCGAGCCCAGGGAGACTGAAATGCCAAAGATTAGTGACATCGAAGAAACGCCCAATCCGAATGCCGTTAAGTTTCTCTTAAGAGAACCAGTTACGAACGGCACAGTCCACCAGATTGGGTCAGCTGCCGAGGCTGAGAACGATCCTCTGGCGAAGGCACTCTTCGAAGTAGGTCACGTCGTATCAGTTTTTTATGTCGATCGGATGGTCACCGTAGAAAAGGACGACGAGGGAGATTGGGACGAACTGCTTCCCGCTTTGGCGGTACCAATTCGAGCGGCTGAGGCAGTGAACTCCGCAGCTGCAGCAGCAGTGGGTGGTTCCATCGCTGCCGTGACGTCCGATGATCCACGTTTACTGAGAATCAACGAAATCCTGGACGAAAAGGTGCGGCCCGCGTTGATGGGTGACGGCGGATATCTTGAGGTTCTGGGTTTGCAGGACCATACGCTCAGCATCCGCTACCAGGGCGCTTGCGGAAGTTGTCCCAGCTCACTGACCGGTACTCTCATGGCCATTGAAGGCATGCTGAAGCAGGAAGTCGATCCCGAGCTCGAAGTTGTGGCGGTTTAGATTCGTCGCGCGAAACTTTTCGGAACCGAATTTCAACTCAGACGTGTAACACTCCGGCTAAGGCCCCATCCCATCCGCTTTCTGCAAGAATGAATCATGGCCCATCGCACTCCCTTTCTTGCGATTCTTTGTATTCTTGTACTTGCAACCTGCGTCGCCGCCCAAAGCCCCTCCAGCAACGAATTCTGCTGAGGGGTTCACGGGTGAAGACAGCAGCGTGACTGCTCACCTGCAAACTAAACAGATGGTTCTGGTCTCCAACGCAGCTTCAGATGACTTTGATCTGGTGAGCGCTTTCAGAGCCCTTGCGCGTGACGACTTTCAGCGCTCGATTGAAGTAGCGAAGACATTCACCGGCGAATCACCTCGCTCGCTACACTCGCGGTTGCCCGATCAGTGCTTGAAAAGAAAACAAACAACACCGCTCAAGTAAACTAAGGTCTTAGGAAAAATTGCAGGTCAGGAAGGGCGGTTTACCCCCGCTCACTTCGCCAAGTAGAAGCCAAAGAATGTAAGCGGGGGTAAAC